>JAENWD010000273.1 GCA_016650245.1 Vicinamibacteria bacterium | reverse complement strand
CTGCCGCGGCCACCGCAAGCGGGACGCGATGGAGATGAAGGGGCTCATCGAGCGGTTCCAGACGGAGTACTACAAGGCCGGCTCGAAGAATTGACGATTGCAGATTGACGATTGACGATTACGAAATTACGCAGCTTGGCGCAGTCAGTCACCCCTCCCGTGAATTTCGTCTAATCGTCAATCGTCAATTGTTCGAGCCAGCCTTGTAGTACTCCGTCTGGAACCGCTCGATGAGCCCCTTCATCTCCATCGCGTCCCGCTTGCGGTGGCCGCGGCAGTGGATGGCGTTGTGGCCGCCGGTGGTCTCGATGCAGATGTGGGCGAACAGCAGGTCGGTGTCGACCTTCACCGAGGCGACGTGGGCGATGTTGATCGACTGCTCGAGCTGGCCGAACCACTGCGGGGTGAGGTGCACGACGCTGGTGGGCGTGATCTTCACCTGGGTGGGAAACAGGCGATTGCCCCGGCTCAGGCGGCTGGCGAGGAAGACGTGGTCGCCGCTGATGCGGCGCGACTTGCGCAGCAGCCACCATGCGCCTGCCACCAGCGCCAGCACGACGAGCCCGAGACCGATCGTCACTGGATCCATATGGCGTAACACTGCACACGCCGCTGCCAGCATGTCAAGCACCCGAGGCTTGGGTGTACACTCACGAGCCGATCTCAAGGAGCCGCATCAGTGCCCCATCGTGCGCCAGGCGCGTCAGACGGCCGCAAAGGCCATTACCTTTCCGGCAAGCCCATCAAGTACTACCGCCCGCGCGGCAGCCAGGACGTTCGCGCGTTGATCGACGAGGGCTTCCAGGCGTTCAACGGGGCGCGCCTCTCCGAGGCGTGTCACATCTTCTCGGACAAGATGTTGGACCCCGACAACGACACCACGATCGGCATCACCGTGGCCGGCGCCCTCACGCCGGCCGGGCTCGGCGGCTGCCTGATCGAGCTGATGGAGCGGGGGCTGGTGGACTTCGTCATCAGCACCGGCGCCAACCTGTATCACGACCTGCACTACGCGCTGAACTTCACGCTGCGCCGCGGGTCGCCGTTTCTCGACGATCGCGATCTGTACGACGAGGGCGTGATCCGCATCTACGACGTGCTCTTTCCCGCATCGGTGCTGCTCGAGACCGACGCGTACGTGCGTGACTTCCTCGTGCGTTGTGGCATCGACGAGCCCATCTCGACCTCTGAACTGCATCTGCGACTGGGACAGGACCTGCTGGCGCGCCGGGAAGGCTGCGAGGACTACTCGGTGCTG
Organism: Vicinamibacteria bacterium; assembly: GCA_016650245.1. Lineage (GTDB taxonomy): Bacteria > Acidobacteriota > Vicinamibacteria > Vicinamibacterales > JAENWD01 > JAENWD01. Next base: position 23,482 of record JAENWD010000273.1, on the reverse strand, counting down.
GCCGCTGCCGCCAGGTACGGCGTGCCCATCTACACCTCGTCGCCCGGCGACAGCTCGATCGGCATGAACATCGCGTACCACGAGTTCATGAACAACAGCCACCTGATGATCGACCCCAACAAGGACGTCAACGAGATCTGCGCGATCGTCCTGGCGGGACACAAGAACGGCTGCGTGATCCTGGGCGGCGGGTCGCCGAAGAATTTCTACCTGCAGGCCCAACCGACGCTGTGGGAGGTGTACGGGATCCAGAAGGGCGGCAATGAGTTCTTCATCCAGTTCACCACCGATCAGGCGGTCTGGGGCGGGCTGTCGGGCGCCACGCCGTCGGAGGCGGTGAGCTGGGGCAAGGTCAACCCAAGCGTGCTGCCCGATACGGTGGTGGCCTACGTCGATTCGACGATCGCCTTTCCGCTCTTCTGCGAGTACGTGGTCGGTTCGCCGTTGGGCCGGCGCCAGCGGCGCAACCTCGTAGCCCGCCGCAGCGAGCTGCTGGCGACCCTGCACGCCGAAGCGACGGCAGCGGCCGCCTCGCGCCCGGCGGTAGACGAGATCGAGACGATCGGCGATCTGGACAGGAAGAAGTAGCCGCATGGCCGCTCGCGCCGGTCCCCCGACGGGGCCCCGCATCTATGCAGACGCCAACGTGCCGGCCGGCATCATCGCGTTCATGCGCGACGCGTTGCACTGGGACGTGCTGTTTGTCGTCGAACACGACGACTTGCGGCGCGCGCCCGATCGACGACACTTCGTGCTGGCGCGGCAACTCGGCCGCACGCTGGTGACACTGGACCGCGACTATCTCGACGACCGGATGTATCCGCCGGGCGAGACCAGCGGCCTTATCGTGCTCTACGCGCCAACCGAACAGTTGCTGACCAGAACGGTGCGGCAAATCGACCAGCGCGTCTTCAAGGCCACCCCGTCACCCGCGCGCGGCTTTCCGCTGCCGCTTCGGGGACGAAAGCTCGTGGCTGATCCGGAGTGGGTTGACCCATGACCACCATCTTGTCTGGCGGCGCCGTCGTCCTCGCCGATCGCGTGTTGGAGCCTGGCACTGTCGTCCTGGAAGGCGGGCGCATCGTCGAGATCCGCGCCGGCAGCGCGCCGGCTGGCGAGGGCGTCGTAGACGAGCGCGGCCAGGTGATCGTACCTGGCTTCATCGATGTGCACGTGCATGGTGTGGAAGGGCAGGACACGCTCACCACGGCCAATGCCGTGGCCGAGATCGCGCGCCGCCTTGCGCGCTACGGCGTCACCGGGTTCTGCCCGACGACGGTTGCATGCGGGCCGGCCGAACTGCGGCATCTGCTCGACGGCATCCGGACGGCGCGTGCGACGCCGGTGTCGGGCAGCGCGCACGTGCTCCCGGCGCACCTGGAGAGCAACTTCATCGCGCCGGACTTCCGCGGCGCGCAGCCCCTGGCGTGTCTGCGCCGTCCGACCCCCGAAGTGCTGCCCGGCCCGACCCCGGAGGCCGCGCGCTTTTCCGGCGCGGACATCCTCGCGGTGATCGCGCAAGCCCGCAAGCAGGTGGGCATCCTCACGATTGCGCCGGAGATCGAGGGTCACCTCGATCTGATCCGCGACCTGGTTGCACACGGGCACATCGTATCGCTCGGGCACTCCGGGGCGAACTTCGAGCAGGGTCTGGCCGGCGTCGAGGCCGGCGGACGGCACGCCACGCACCTGTTCAATCGCATGCCGCCGCTGTCGCATCGTGCCCCCGGCCTGGTCGGCGCTGTGCTGTCGCGGCCCGAGGTACGCGCTGAGATCGTGTGCGACGGCTATCACGTGCATCCCGTTGTCGCGCGGACGGCGATGGCCGCGCTGGGCCGCGAACGCACGATGGCGATCACCGACGGCACCGCGGGGTCGGGCCTGCCGGTCGGTTCGGTCGTGCCGTTGGGCAGCCACACGATCACGGTGACCGACGACGCGTGCTTCCTCCCCGACGGCACGCTGGCCGGCAGCCGGCTCACGATGGACGGCGCCTTCCGCGTGTTGATGACGCGGATGGGGGTGTCGATCGTCGATGCCGCCTACATGTGTGCGACCACGCCTGCCAGACAACTGGGGCTCACCAGGACCGGGGAGATCGCCGTCGGGATGGCGGCTGACCTCGCCGTACTCACGCGGGATTACAGGGTCGTCACGACGTACGTGGACGGCGTGATGTCGGGCAGTTGACTACGCCGAAACTGGCTTCGCTGTGAGAGATTACGCCGAAACAGCTTTATCCGCAGATGACGCAGATGGCGCAGATTCCTTTCAGGGCTGTGAACGCGAGAGGAATGAGCTCCAAGAGAAAAATCTGCGAAATCTGCGGATGAATTGAGGACTGGGTCAGACAGCGTGAGTGAAAGTCCCTTGAATCCCGGCCTGCCGAGGAAACTCCGGGCGGGCCGGGCTCGTATCCCCTGATCTGTGGAAGGGAGACTGCAATGCTGAAGTTCCGCGCCGTGGCCCCCGCCCTGGTGGCCGCCGCTCTCCTCGGGTCCGGGTGCTCGATCAATCTGAGCGCCGAGCACTACATCGGCAGGGAAGAAAAGACGTTTGCCGTGACCGGCAAGCCCGAACTGTCGCTCAAGACGTTTGACGGCTCCATCGAGGTCACGACCTGGGACAAATCCGTGGTCGGCGTGACCATCGAGCGCAGGGCTGGCAGCCAGGCCGAAGCCGAGGCGCTGAAGGTCACGAGCTCTCAAGACGGCAACCGCATCTTCGTAGAGGCGGTGCAGCCGGAGCGAACCGTGCAGGTGGGCATCCACGTGGGCCGCTCGGTGCGGTTCATCGTGTCGGTGCCGAGAAACACCGACCTGGTCGCTCGGACGGGCGACGGGTCGATTGCCGTCACCGGTGTCCACGGCAAGCTCGAGCTGCGGTCTGGCGACGGCAGCGTGACGGGCACTGGCCTTGACGGCGAAGTCGTGGCCAATACCGGTGACGGATCGGTGGCACTTGAAGGCGTCAAGGGCAAGGTCGACGTCAACACCGGCGACGGCAGCGTGCGCATTGCCGGCGCGCCCACCTCGCTCAGGGCACACACAGGTGACGGATCGGTGGCCTTGAATCTCGAGGCCGGCACCGCCATCAACGAGAACTGGGAGATCACCACCGGCGACGGCGGAGTCAGCGTCGAGCTGCCAGGCACCATCAACGCCGAGCTCGATGCGACCACCGGCGACGGCACCATCAACGCCGGCGACTTCGGCCTTCAGACCGAAGGCGACAGCAAGCACGAGCTCCGCGGCCGTCTTGGCTCCGGTGGCCCGACGCTGAAAGTGCGCACCGGCGACGGCGGCATCACGATCGCGAAGAAGTAGCGGCATAAGGCGTCGGATCGACGACGCCCGCTGCCTCGAAGGCATCGCGCCGTTCCCGGCACTTGCTGCACGCGCCGCAGTGCAGGAACGGCGCACCCGAAGAACCCGAAGAACCCCGCTCGATTGGATTCATGCACGAGAGTGTGAGTTGGAAGGGAACGCCCAGCTCCACGCCGCGCTGAATCACCTGCTCTTTGTGCAGGTCGCGATATGGCGCGGCGATCGCGATTGTCCAGTCCAACCCCAACGACAGCGCCTCGGCCATCGCCGCAAAGAACTCGGGCCGCGCATCGGGAAACGGGTTGCCCGCCAACGGCCCCAGCACGACACGTGAGACATGGTGCTGCGCGCACCAGGTGCCCGCCTTGGCCAGCAGCAGCAGGTTGCGGCCCGTCAAGTAGACGTCCTCGTCAGGCGTGTCGTACGCTGGAGGCGTTCCGCGGATGGCCCAGTGAGTCGGCGGGTAGACGTCCTGCATCGTGAAGTGCAGCCGCTGCAGGGCGCCCACGTGCCCTTCGTACACGGACGCGGCCAAGAGCTGCTCGGCCATTGCGATCTCGGCCGCTTCCCAGGCCAGACCCACGCTGACGTACAGAGGGTGAACCCGCCCTCGCCGCGCCTCGTCAGCCAACAGCACAGCGCTATCGAGCCCCGCCGAAAAGAGCACCGCCGTTGCCAGCTCCGTCATGCGCCCCCCAACCTGCCCCAACCCAACCCGGCCCAACCTGACCGAACCTGTAGAATGGTTCAAATGTACTCCGTTACCAAGAAGATCGACTTCTGCTACGGCCATCGCCTGCTCGACTACGACGGCATCTGCAAGCACCCGCACGGCCACAACGCCGTCGCCGAGATCGAGGTCTGCACCAACACGCTCGACGGCCGCAACATGGTCTGCGACTTCAGCGACATCAAGCGTGTCGTCAAGGGTTGGATCGACACCACGCTCGACCACCAGATGATCCTGCGCAGGGACGACCCGCTGGTGAAGCCGCTGCAGGACCTGGGCGAGCCGATCTTTCTCGTCGACTCGAACCCAACCGTCGAGCTGATCGCCAAGACGATCTACGACCAGACCAAGCACGCGGGCTTCAACGTCGTTCGTGTCACCGTGTGGGAGACGCCGACGTCGTTTGCGACCTTTTCCGGCGACTGATGCCGGCGCTCTTCGTCTTCGACCTCGACGGCACGCTTGTCGACTCGTCGCAGGACCTTGCCGACGCGGGCAACGCCGTGCTCGAGATCTACGGACGCCCCGCGTTGCCGCGCCAACAGGTGGTCGCGATGGTCGGCGACGGCGCCAGGGAACTGGTTCGGCGCCTGATCGCGGCCGCCGGAATTGACACCCCGCTCGACGAGGCGCTCGCGAACTTCCTGGAGTGCTACGACCAGTGCCTGCTTGCGACGACGCGACCGTATGACGGCGTGTGTGCGACGCTGGACGCGCTGGCGCCCCTGGCGCGGCTGGCCGTGCTGACCAACAAGCCCGAGGCGGCGACGCTCCGCCTGCTCGACGGACTCGACCTTCGGCGGTACTTCAGCGACGTGATTGGAGGAGATTCGCCGTACGGCCGAAAGCCGGACCCCACGGGCCTGTTCGCGCTGCTCGCTCGTGCGGATGTGGCGACCGAGAACGCGCTGATGGTCGGCGACTCGATGAACGACCTGCTGGTGGCCGAAGCGGCGACGGTGCCGATGTGCTTTGCGCGGTACGGGTTTGGATACCAGCAAGTGCTCGACCAAGATCGCCTGCGGGCCGCGCACACCATCGATGCGCCGGACGAACTCGTCGATCTGGTCCCGCTGGGTTGACGTGAAGGATCAGTTGTGGCGGCGGGGCTTTGGCCCCGCGTGCTAGAACGGCAGCTCGTACGAGAAGTACCCGAACACGCCGACAAACGTGTCGCCTTGGAACTGGAACACGGGCAGTGCCAGGCCGACGACGACCTGCTTCTCGCCGATGTTCCAGCCGCCACGCGCGCCCGGCGAGATGATGAAAGCCGTGGAGCGACCGGTCGCGCTCGGCCCCACGACATCCTCGCGCCAGTCGACCACGCTCTCGAGCATCAGGTTGAACATCTGCCGGACGCGGTAGATCGCGCTTCCCGAGACAAACGGGCTCGCGACCGCGACGTCCCGGGCTGGGAGCAAGCCGATGGACGGGAACTGATCGGTGGACAGACTCGGAAACCATGTCACGCCCGCGTTGCCGTGCAGATAGAAGTCCCCGACCTGCTTGCTCACGGGCACGTTGAACTGAAGGCCCCATCCACCGCGGCCGAGTCCCCGCTCCTGGTCGCCTGCCGGCACGACCAGCGACACGCGCGGAGACATTGCCGGGCGGCCCGGGCCCTCCTCGAGCAGCTGATAGCGGTAGTTCAGCAAGACGTCGCCCGGCCCGGTCTCGCTTTCGACGCTGACCAGCGTGGCGGTGTACGACAGCTGGTGCTTCATTGATGGCGCCGGCCATTCCTGGGTGAACGTGAGTCCCCACGCGCCGCTGTCCTCGCCGCGCAGCACGCCGACGATGTTCTGGAAGACGCGCGCTTCCTGGTTGAGCGCTTCTTCGACGAAGAACGAGTTGTCCGTGATCGCGAACGGCTCTTGCGACTGTGCGGTTGCCGGCATGGCGAGCGCCAGCACGAACAGCGCCACCGACAAGACTTCCACCAGCAGCTTCGAGGCGGCGCGTGCGCCTATCGTGAGCGCCTCGGCGTCCTTGCACCGCACGCGTACGCTGTCGGCGGCTTCGTCGCGCGACTCGACACGCAGCTCCTGGCCGGGCTTCAGATGACTCTGTTCGAGAAACCGGAGAAAGGCCGCGTCCTGATCGGCCACGCGCGTCACCGACAACGGGACGCCCATCGGGCAGGTGAGCAGACTGTGCAGTTCGCGGTTGGTGACGACTCCTGCGGCGTTGGGAATCGGATCGCCGTGCGGGTCGACTTCCGGATGTCCCAGCATGTCGTCCATCCGTTCGATCAGCCGCTCCGAGACGACGTGCTCGAGCTTCTCGGCCTCGTCATGCACCTCATCCCAGCTCATCCCCATCACCCTCACGAGAAACAGCTCGACCAGCCGGTGCCGGCGAATCACCAGGCCGGCCAGGCGTTCGCCAGCCGGCAGCAGCCGGACGCCGGCGTAGGGCTCGTAGTGCACCAACCCCGCCTCATTCAGCGCCTTGACCATGGTGGTCGCAGTGCCGGGGGTGACGCCCATGGCCGACGCCAGCTGGCCCATACCGACCAGTAGGGTAGGGTCTGCGAGCGTAAGCTGTTGCAGATGAATGACTTTCAGATAGTTCTCGACGGTGCTTGACGGCAGCATCTCAGGTGTATCCCCCGAACTTTGACGTATCCTAGCTTGACTTTCCGTCCCGGTCTAGTAGATATTTTGGTCAGTCAAAAATATGCACTGGTCACTTTCACGCCGATCCTGGCTTCAGGCCGCCGGGCTTGGGTCCCTGATCGGCACCGTGGGCGCGGTGCGCCGGATCGCCGGTCAGGCCTCCGACCCGCACGCTGGTCAGGTGCTCGGTCCCGCCGGCCATGCCCTTGGCACGGTCGGGTCGATCGACACGTCGATCTTCGACCCGGACGCCTATCTGCGGTCGTTCAACTTCTCGCACCTGCCTGAAGACCAACGCGCGCGGTTCTATCGAGAAACGCCTCGGCCCGACGGCTCGCTGCTGCGCGAGTACGAGATCTTCGCGGTCGATCGCGAGATCGAGATCGCCCCGGGCGTGAAGTTCCCCGCCTGGACCTACAACGGCCAGGTGCCGGGCCCGACGATTCGCGCGACCCAGGGCGACATGGTCCGCGTGCACTTCGTGAACCAGGGCGCACACCCGCACACGATCCACTTCCACGGCTGGCATCACCCGGACATGGATGGCTCGCTCTCCCAGCACCAGGTGATGCCCGGCAAGGACTTCACCTACGAGTTCGAGGCCGACCCGTTCGGGCTGCACCTGTACCACTGCCATGCGGTCCCGCTGAAGCGGCACATTCACAAGGGCCTCTACGGCACGTTCATCGTCGATCCGAAAGGCGCCGACCAGACGCCGCGCGACGAGTTCGTGATGATGATGAACGGCTTCGACACCAACTTCGACAACGAGAACGAGATCTACGCCGTCAACACCGTCGCGCACTACCACATGCACAACCCGATCAGGGTGACCGTGGGCAAGCCGGTGCGGATCTTCCTGGTGAACATCACCGAGTTCGATCTGATCAACAGCCTTCACCTGCACGGCATGTTCTTCACGGTGAACCGGACGGGCACCGCCGCGACCGCCAGCGAGATCACCGACACCCTGACCCTCTGCCAGGGCGAGCGCGCGATTCTCGACGCCACGTTCCGCTACCCGGGCGACTTCATGTTCCACGCGCACCAGAGCGAGTTTGCGGAGCTCGGCTGGATGGGACTCTTCCGCGCCGTGGAGGCGGGCCGTGACACCTGAGGCCTCGACCACGCCGGCCGCGATAGGCGGGAGCATCCCGGCCCACAGGGCACTGACGACGTGGGCCCTGGCACTGGTGCCGCTGCTGTTGCTGGGCGCCCTGCTCACGTGGGTCGTCCGTACCGGCCCGGCCGACACAGTCCGCGGCGCCGCCTATCCCCCGGTCGAGATACTGTCGTTCCAGCGCGTCTCGCTGGGCGCCGACGGCATCACGGTTGACGTCCTCAACGACGGCCCGGACCCGTCCACGATCGCCCAGGTGGTCGTCGACGATGCCTTCTGGGCGTTCACGGCGGACTCATCGACGACGCTGTCGCATCTTGGACGGGTGCGGCTGAAGATCCCGTACCCGTGGGTGCATGGCGAGACGCACGTCGTGCGGCTCGTGACGAGCACGGGCCTGACCTTCGATCACACGATCGCGGTCGCCGTGGCCACGCCGACCCCGTCGACGGCCACGCTGTGGACGTTTGCGCTGATCGGGCTGTACGTCGGGGTGATTCCGGTCGCGATCGGCTTGCTGTGGTTCCCGCTGATGGGACGACTCGGCCGGCGTGGCCTGGATTTCGTGCTCGCGCTGACGATCGGCCTCCTGGTGTTCCTGCTCGTCGACGCGGCATCTGAGTCCCTTCAGTCAGCGGCCGCGGTACCCGGGTCGTTCCAGGGCGTGGTGCTCGCCGTGTTTGCGGCCGGGGCGGCGTTTCTCGGGCTCGAGGCGTTTGGCAACTGGCTGCGCAACCGCCGTGCAGCGACGCGCGCGGCAGGGGGCCCCGGCTCCGTGCTGGCGCTGCTCATCGCCGTCGGCATCGGCTTGCACAATTTCGGCGAAGGCCTGGCCATCGGCGCGGCGTTCGCACTGGGCGAGGCCGCACTCGGCAGCTTGCTGATCATCGGCTTCACCCTGCACAACACGACCGAGGGGCTGGCGATTGTCGCGCCGTTGTCGCGTGACTACCGTGACGGCACGCGGCCGCCGGTTTCGACGCTGGTGTGGCTCGGGCTCATCGGCGGCATGCCGACCATCGCCGGCGCCTGGCTGGGCGGGTTCGTGTATTCGCCCATCTGGTCGGTGATTTTTCTGGCCTTTGGCGTTGGCGCGATCGCGCAGGTCACGGTCCAGATTCTCACGCAGGTTGCCGGCGACCGTCCTATCCTCCGATATCTCGGTACGGGGCCCGTGCTGGCCGGCCTGACGGCTGGTTTTGCGGTGATGTATGTCACCGGCATGTTGATTGGGTGAACCAAACGTGACGATGCGAGCCAAGACGTGGACGGGCGCGATGACGATTGCCGCGGCGGTGGCCCTGGTGGCGGCGGCCGTGGTGACCAGCGCCGGCGCGCGCGAACAGGTGCGTGAGATCCACCTGGTGGCCAGAGGCATGGCGTTTTATCTCGACGCCGATCCGACCACCGCGAACCCCACCATCACGCTCCAAGGCGGCGAGCGCGTGCGCTTGGTTCTTCGCAACGAGACGCCGGGCATCGACCACGACCTGGCCATCACCTCGTTTGGCGTCGGCCTGACGCCGGTCGCCGTCGGCCACGTGGCGGCGTTTGACCTCGAGGTGCCCGACCGGCCGGGACGCCATGAGTACGTGTGCCGCCCGCACGCCGTGATGATGAAGGGGACCGTGGTCGTGGAAGCAGGGCTTTAGCCCTGCAATCCGCCAGTGTCCCTGCGAAGCGCAATCAGCACGCCGGCGGGAAAGCACCCCTACGTCCGCCGACTCTTCACGACCATCGCCCATCGGTACGACCTCATCACGGTCGTGCTCTCGTACGGACAGGACGGCCGCTGGAAGCGGCGTCTGGTCGGGATGGCCGGCCCCCTCCAGTGCCGCCGCGTGCTCGACCTGGCCTGCGGCACCGGCGACATCGCGCTGCTGGCATCGGCAGCGGGCGCCGATGTCATCGCGGTCGACATCACGCCAGCCATGATCGCGCTGGCCCGGATGAAGGCGCATGCGCGCGGCGTGCCTGCGCGGTTCCTGGTGGGCGACATGACGGCGCTGCCCCTGCCTGATGCCTGCGTGGACCTCGTCACGACCGGTTACGGCCTTCGCAACGTCTCTGACCTCGACGCGGCGCTTCGCGAGATTCACCGGGTGCTCAAGCCCGGTGGGCGCCTGCTGTCGCTCGACTTCAACCGGCCGTCGTGGGCGCCTGTCCGTGCCGCCTATCACGCCTACCTGACCGGCGTCGGCAGCGCCCTGGGTTGGCTGCTGCACCGCGACCCGGACACGTACCGCTACATCCCCGAGTCGATTCGCCTGTACCCAGGGGCCTCGGCGGTTGCCGATCGGCTTCGGGCGGCCGGTTTTGGCGCCGCCCGATGGCATCGGGTGCTGGGCGGTCTGCTGGCGATCCACGACGCCAAGAGGGCGTGACGCGGTGCGCAGCGGCCTGCCAGCGCTTGCATATTTTCGCGCCTCCGGCCTAAAGTCCAAGCGCTGATCGCCCGAAAAGTGGCTCCGGAGCCGTCCGTGCATCTCGTAGACTCCCTGCTGGCAGCAATCATTCGCGAAGATGGGGAGTCGCTGGTGCTGCACGTGGGCGAGCGGCCGGTGGTTGTCTCCTCGCGCGGGCCTTCCGAAATCGCCTCGAGCCCCATGACGCTCGAGTCGATGGACGGGCTCCTGGCGGACCTGCTGCGATCCGAGGCGCGCCAGGCGCTGGCGGAGTTTGGCGCAGTCGAGGCCGACGTCGCGCCGTCCTCGCTGGTTCCCGACGAGCGCTTCAGCGTCGTGGCCGCCCGCGGCGGCGACGACATCTGGATTGAAATCCGCCGCCGGCGCCCCACCGCCAACGCGGCTCCCCAGCGGCCGGGCGAGGCCTCCATTCCAGCCGCACGCAACGCCGACGAACCGCCTCCCCCGGTTGAATCGGCAGTCGTGCTGCCGTTGTCGCGCAACCCTGCGCGTGGCGATGTGCCTGCCCGGCGGGCGGCGCGGCTCACCGGGTTGGACCGCCTGCTGAAGCTGGCCGCGGCGCGCGGCGCCGAGGCGCTGTACCTGTTCTCGCAGTCGCGGCCCTCGATCCGCGTTGACGGCGAGATCCACGGGCTCGACGGCGAGCCGGTGCTCGGGCCGCAGGATGTGGAGGGCCTGATACTCGAAGTGCTCCCCGAGCGACCCGACGAGGGCCTGCCGTCAGGCAGCGAGTGGATCTGCGACGTCAAAGACGTCGGGCGCGTACGCTGCCTGTCGTTCCGCGACCACCGCGGGCCCGGCGGCATCTTCCGCATGATTCCGGCACGCGTGGCCTCGGCCGACCAGCTCGGCCTGTCGCGCGAGATTCAAGCGCTTTGCGCCGAGCCGGAGGGCCTGATCCTGGTCACCGGCCCGCGGGCCAGCGGCAAGTCCACGCTGCTGGCGGCGTTCGTGGATCTCATCAACCGCACGCGCGGCGAGTATGTGATCACGCTCGAGACGCGCGTGAAAGTGCTGCACGACAGCCGCAACGGTCTGGTCAGCCAGCGGGAAGTGCGTGGCAGCACCGACGAGCTGCTCGCCACGCTGCGCGGCGCGCTGCGCGAGAGTCCCGACGTCCTGGTGATCGAGGAACTGCGCTCGCCGGAAGTGGTGGCCGAAGCCATCGAGGCCGCCGGCTCGGGACATCTGGTGATTTGCGGCCTGCCTGCGCACAGCGCGCCCGAGGCGGTTGAGCGGCTGCTCGACCTGTGCCCGCCCGAGCGGCGTGTGCAGCTGCAGGCGCTGGTGGCCGAGACGCTTCGTGGCGTCGTCGCGCAGGTCCTGCTGCGCAAAAGCGGCGGTGGCCGTGTGGCGGCGCGCGAGTTGCTGCTGGGCACGCCAGGCGTGGCCGGCCTCATCACCGAGGGCAAGCTCGCCCAACTCACCCTGGCGCTCGACAACGGCCGGCGTCACGGCATGGTGCCGCTCACCGACGCGCTCGTGGCCTTCGTGCAAAGCGGTGCCGTAGATGTGAAGGAAGCCTGGCGCCGCGCCAGCGACCGCGCCAGTCTGCTGAAGCAGCTGAAGCGCGAGGGCATCGATACGTCGTTTACGGAACGGCTCGCATAAGACCGTTCCGGGTCCAGGGTCCAGGGTCCTATCTTTCGATCAACTCGACGATCCCCTCCGCAAGCGCGTCGAGCACATCCTGCTCGGTGAGGTCGTCCACTGTCGCACCCGGTCTCAACGGGCGTTCCTCACTCGTGGTCTCACGCCCCTTCAGCCGTTCGACGCGGATCAATACCTGCGGCCGCACGCCCGAGGTGTCGAGCCGCAGGTCGATGAAGTCGTGGGTGGAGGTCTCCGACACCAGGCGCACGCTGCCGGCCGGCGTGTTCACCGTGAAGGGATATCTCTCGGCCTTGAGCGCGCCAGCCGCCTGGTGGAACACGGGCACTGCCGCGCCCTGCAGGAACACCTCGTAGGTGGCGCTGGCCTCGGTGTTGCGCGCTCGCCGCTCGGCGGCCAGCTTCTTGGCGCGCTCGAGGCTGTCCTTGATGCGTTTGCGAACGTCGGAAGTTTCCATGGGCCCCCAAGAGAGAATTGCGGATTGCGGATTGCGGATTGACGAACGGCTATACCACGCGCGATTCCCTCAACTGCGCGATCTCGTCGCTCGACAGCCCGATCTCCCGCAGCACCTCGTCGGTGTGCTCGCCCAGCGTTGGCGGCGCCGATCGCACGCGTCCCGGCGTCGCTGACAGCTTGATTGGCACGCCGAGCACCGCGATCTCGCCGGCCGTCGGGTGGACCAGACGCTCGATCATGCCACGAGCGGCCAGTTGCGCGTCGGCCAGCGCCTCGTCGACTGTGCGAACAGGCCCGCACGGCACGCCGGCGGCCACCAGGCGTGCCGTCCAGCCCGCGCGCGTGTCCTTGGCCAGCGCCGCCCGGATCAGCGGCTCCAGCGCCTCGTGGTGCCGCACACGTCCCGGATTGGTGGCAAAGCGGGCGTCGGCCCCGACGGCGTCAAGTCCTGTGACCCCACAGAAGAGCCGCCATTGCTCGTCGTTGCCGACGGCCAGCACCAGGGGGCCATCGGCGGTCTCGTACGTGTCGTAGGGGGCGATTGACGGATGTCGGTTGCCCATGCGGCCCGGCGAGGTGCCGGTGGCAAAGACGATCCCAGCCTGATAGGTCAGCAGCGCGGCCACCGAGTCGAGCATCGCGACGTCGACGTGCTGCCCGCGGCCCGTCTGCTGTCGCGCCAGTAGCGCCAGCAGCACGCCTTGCGCCGCGAACATGCCGGTGACGATGTCGGCCACGGCGACGCCCAGGCGATACGCGGGGCCCTGGGCCGGTCCGGTGATGCTCATCAGGCCGCCTTCGCCCTGCAGCACCGCGTCGTAACCCGGCTCGGAGGCGCGCGGGCCGGTGTGGCCGTAGCCCGACAGCGACGCGTAGATGAGCCGCGAATGGGTGTGGGCCAGCGTCTGGTAGTCCAGCCCCTGCCGGGCGAGCGTCCCGGGGCGGAAGTTTTCGACCACCACGTCAGCGCGGCCGACCAGCGTGTCGAGCACGGCGCGGCCAGCCGGCGCTTTGAAATCGAGCGTGAGGCTCTCCTTGTTGCGATTGACGCTGAGGAAGTAGCTGCTCTCGCCGGCCAGAAACGGAGGCCCCCAGGCGCGGGTGTCGTCGCCACGCCCCGGCTGCTCGACTTTGATCACGCGCGCGCCCATGTCGGCCAGCAGCATCGTGCAGTACGGCCCCGACAGCACGCGCGTCAGGTCGAGCACGGTGACACCGGCCAGCGGCCCGCCCGTCTTCTCAGCTACCATGGCTTGTAATCGTCAATCTGCAATCTGCAATGAATAGTATCCTCGCGCTGCAGGCCGAGCTAAGAACGGAAGGAAGAATCCTGATGCGTGCCACTGCGTCGTTGATTGCCGTCGTGATGCTCACCGCCTCCTCGGCGGGGGCTCAACCTCCTCGGGGTCCCGATCCGCCGACCGTCGTGACCAATGGGCAGGCGATCGTCAAGCGCGCGCCCGATCGCGCCTTCGTGTCGTTTGCCACCGAGACCCGGGCGTCCAAGCCCGACCAGGCGCAAAAAGATAACGCCCGCGCGATGGAGAAGGTCAGACGCGAGCTGCGCGACCAGAAGATCCCCGACGACGCGATTCGCACGACCAGCTTCAACCTGCGCGAGGACGTGGACTGGGTCAACGGCAAGCGCGTGCCGCGCGGCTATGCGGTGAGCAACGTCATCGAAGTCCGGGTGGACGCGATCGAAAGCCTGGGCAGTCTGCTCGACGACGTCGTCGGGGCCGGCGCGACATCGGTGAGCGGGATCCGTTTCGACCTCAAGGATCGCGACGGCGCCGAGCGCGAGGCCCTGCGCCTGGCGGTGGCTGATGCCCGTGCGCGCGCCGAGGCCGCGGCGGCCGGCGCCGGCGTCCGCATCGTGCGCGTGCAGACGATAGAAGAGCAGGGTTCGGCACAGGTCCCGCGCCCGATGCCGATGATGCGCATGGAGGCGGCGATGGCCGCCGATGCGCCTCCGACGCCCGTGGCCGCCGGCGAGATCGAGATTCAGGCCACGGTCCGGCTCACCGCCATCATCGACGCCCGGTGACCGTACGGGGGCCAGGCCCCGTTAAGCGCTCTACCATGTCTTAACGGGGCCTGGCCCCCGTACTGTAGGGGAGTGATCTGATGTCACGTCAGCTTCGTGCGGCCGCCTTCACCCTCGCCGCTTTGTTCACCGCCGGTTATGCCGCGGCGCAGACCCCGTCGGCCGACGAGCTGGTCGCAAAGAACCTGGCCGCGCGCGGCGGGGAAGACAAGCTCAAGGGGCTGGCCTCGGCGCGTCTGGTGGGCAATCTCAGCGTGCAGGGCATGGAGATGCCCCTCACCATCGTCACCAAGCGGCCCAACAAGATGAAGCAGGAGATGACCATGCAGGGCCAGACGATCATCCAGGCCTTCGACGGCGAGACGGTATGGGCGGTCAATCCGATGATGGGCAGCGCAGCGCCGCGCGTTATGGAGGGCCCGGCAGCCGACGTCGTGAAGAACCAGTCACTCTTTGACGGCCCGCTGGTCGGCTACAAGGACCGCGGCGACACGCTCGACGTGGTCGGCCCCGCCGACATCGAGGGCGCCAAAACCTGGAAGCTCAAGCTGACCCGCAAGGACGGCAAGTCCATGCACATCTTCCTGGACGCCGAAACGGGCCTCGAGAAGCAGTGGACGGCCGCCATGGATCAGAACGGCCTGACGATGGAGATCGAGACGACGATGGGTGACTATCAGGCCACCGACGGTATCCTGGTCGCACGGAGCATACGCACGATGATGGGCGGTCAGCAGATGGCGTCGGTCAAGTTCACGACCGTCGAGTTCAACGTCCCGATCGAGGACAGCGAATTCGTCATGCCGAAGTAGTGATCACGTACGTCAACCACGGAGCCACGGAGGACACAGAGACCACACAGAGATCAGACTTGGTTTGGATTGTTTGAACCCCCCGGGTTCTCCGTGCGTCCTCCGTGTTCTCCGTGACTCCGTGGTTGGCGTACGTCGTCTTGTTGGCGTACGTCGTCTCCGTCCACCGCCAGTCCGATCGACCGCATCAGCGCCAGCGCGTTGCTGGTGCTCACCACGCCCTCCCGCATGCGGTAGTCGAACCGCATCTGGCCATCGTCAAACGTGTCGCTGAAGTGCACGTTGCGCGCGTGCACGCCGAGGTCCGAGACCACCTCGGCGAGCGCGAGGTCGTGTGTGGTCACCAGCCCGATCGCTCGTTTGTCCACCAGGCCCTGCACGATGCCGGCCGCGCCCAGGCGCCGGTCGTGTGAGTTGGTGCCCGCCAGCAGCTCGTCGAGCAGGAACAGCACCGGGATCGGGCCGTTGGCCAGATCGACGATCTGCTTGAGCCGCGTGATCTCGGCGAAGAAGCGCGATTTGCCCGCCTGCAGCGAGTCCTGGATACGCAGCGTCGCGCCGAGCGCGACCGGTGACACCTCCATCCGCCGCCCGCGCACGGGCGCCCCGGCGAGCGCCAGCACGACGTTGGCCCCCACCGTGCGCAGCAGCGTGCTCTTGCCCGACATGTTCGATCCTGAGACGACCAGTACGCGTGTGTCCTTGTCGAGCGCGATGTCGTTGGGCACGACGCGGGCTGCCGGCAGGAGCGGATGCGCGAGCGCGGCGCCGTCCACGCGCGGTCCGTCGTCGACGATGTGAGGGAACGGATCGGCAGGATGCTCGAAGGCATAGCCGGCCAGCGAACTGAGCGCCTCGAACTCACCGGCCACGGCCACCCACTCGGAGAGCGACGGGCCGCTGCGACTGCGCCAGCCTTCCAGAGCCCAGGCCAGCTGCGTGCCCCACAACAGGAGCAACGCGATGGGCGCGAAGATCTGGTTCTGCCGCGACTCGAGCAGATCGACCAGGCGCGTGAGCTGCGCAATCCGGTGCGAGGCCGTATCGCCTGTGGCGGCGAGCCGCGCGTGCAGCGCGACCAGGTGGGGCGCCGACACGCGCGCGGACTCGACCAGCGCCAGCACCTCGGCGAGCAGCCGCAGGTGGCGCGCCGGCGCGTTCACCGACGCGATCACCTGGTGGACGCGCCGCCGCCAGATCATCGAGAACGCCACCGAGCAGGCGACGGCCGTTGCGGCCCAGGCCGGGCTGGCGTCGAAGGCGAAGCCGGCGACAAGCGCGGCGAGGTTGGCGAGCGCCAGGCCGACCGCGATCACGCGCGGCCAGTGACCGGAGAGAAGCGGCGGCTGCGCGCCCCAGTCGGCCAGGCCCGCCGTGTCGAGCCACGCCGAGATGCTGTCGCCTGTCAGCGCAAGCTGCTCGCGCAGGTCCACGCGGCCGCGCAGATCGTCCACCGCCGCCTGGCGCGCGACAATCGCCACCTGGTCCGCAGGCGCAAGCAGCCAGTTGGCCAGCGTCTGTTCCCCGGCGTGGAGCCGGGCCGCCGACAGGAGCTGGAAGAGCGACCCGTCGCCGAACAGGTCGAGATCCGCGGCATACGGATGGTCCGGCGGAGCGTACGCATCGCCTGTGGCGCCGGTGCCGCTCCAGCGGTCCTCGATACGTGCCAGGCCGCGCTCGTAGACGCCCAGCGCGCGCCGCGCGCGGTCCAGCGCCGCCAGCACGCGGTCGTGCACGACCGCCAGCCCCAGGAATCCGGCGGCCGGAGCGGCCAGCCACCAGCCCGACCAGAATCCAGGCCCGAATGCGCCCCACCCGATGACCGCCGCAAGCGCGGCCATGCCAAGCCGGCCGGACGCCAGACGGTCGTGATGCCTGGCCAGCGCCGACACCGCGGCGGCGCGCTCGGTCTGCCGGGCGCGATAGACCTCGGCGGGGGTGGTGTCCATGAGGTGCACACTTTACCGCCATCGGCGGAGCCATGCCTGGCATCCAACCCATACCTGCGCCGCATCGCCGGTAACGGCTTTCTCTATTGGTCACGCCCTTCGCCTTAGCCTCACAATGCTGAAGGCTGAAGGCCGAGGACCGAAGGCTATGAGAACTCAATGACCATTGCCGTCCTGTACGAGCACCCCGAGTGGTTCAAGCCGCTGTTTGCCACGCTCGATCGGCGCGGGCTGCCATGGATTCCGGTCGATGCCGCCTCGCTGGCCTGGGACCCCAGGGACCACCCCGGCTTCGACCTGCTGGTGAACCGCATGAGCCCATCTGGGTGGACCCGAGGCCACGGGCATGCCATCCAGTCCACCCTGGCCTATCTCCATTACGTCGAGCGCTGGGGCATCCCGATCGTCAACGGCCTGGACGCCTGGCGTCTCGAGATCTCGAAGTCGGCGCAGTTGGACCTGTTCGAGCAGCTCGGCGTGCCCTATCCCCGCGCGCGTGTGATCAACCACGCGTTGCAGGCCCCAGCGGCGGCTCGCGGGCTTCGCTTCCCGGTCGTCGTGAAGCCCAACATCGGCGGCAGCGGGGCCGGCATTCAGCGATTCGATTCGCCCGAGGAGCTAGAGGGCGCGGTCCAGGCTGGTGCCGTGGCGCTCGGGATGGACGACACCGCGCTCGTGCAGGAGTTCCTGCCTGCCCAGGGCGGCCACATCACGCGGCTCGAGATCCTGCAGCACGAACTGCTCTACGCCATCCAGATCACGCCGCCTCTGGACCACGGCTTCAACCTGTGCCCGGCCGACATCTGCCAGGCAGATGTCGACGGTCCAGGGTCCGGAGTCCGGAGTCCGGAGCCCTCTTTCGAAGCCTGTCCCGTAAAGCCCGCGATGCAGATCGAGGCCACCACCGCCCCCGCCGCGGTGGTGGCTCAGGCCCTGGCCATCTCCCGGGCCGCCGGCCTTGACGTCTGCGGCATCGAATTTCTGGTCGACCAACGCGATGGCCAGCCCTATTTCTACGACGTCAACGCGCTGTCGAACTTCGTCACCGACGCCCCTCGGGTCGTTGGATTCGACCCGTTCGAGCGGCTGGTGGAGGTGATTGAACAGAGGCTGACGGAAGTGCAAAGTGCCAAATGCTAAGTGCGAAATACGGAGTTGAGTCTTACTTGGCACTTGGCATTTCGCACTTTGCACTGCAAGGACCTAAGATATAAGGCTGGTTTTGCCGGATATGTCTGATGACGCTGCCTGTCGCCGGGGCCGTGGACCAGTCGTGGCCACGGACCCTTCTCGACCTGGTTGGGAATACCCCACTCCTGCGCCTGCGCCGCTTCGAGCGCGCTGACGGCCGCGTCCGTCTGTACGCCAAGGCCGAGTGGCGGAACCCTGGCGGCTCCGTGAAGGACCGCGCGGCCGCGGCCATGATTCTCGACGGGGAACGCCTCGGGCTGCTCACGCCCGGCACGACCATCCTCGACGCCACATCGGGCAACACCGGCATCGCCTACGCGATGATGGGCGCAGCGCGCGGCTACGCGGTGAAGTTGTGCATGCCGAGCAACGTCACGCCCGAGCGCAAGCGCATCCTGCGCGCGTACGGCGCCGAGATGGTGCTCACCGATCCGATGGAGGGCTCCGACGGCGCGATCCGCGAGGTCCGGCGACTCTACGCGGAGGACCCGGATCCGTACTACTACCCGGATCAGTACAGCAACCCGGTCAACTGGCGCGCGCACTATGACACGACTGGTCCCGAACTGCTGGCGCAGACCGAAGGCGCCATCACGCACTTTGTCGCCGGCCTCGGCACCGGCGGCACGTTCATGGGCATCGGACGCTACTTTCGCGACCTCGCGCCGCACGTGCGGCTGATCTCGGTGCAACCCGAAACCGCGCTGCACGGGCTCGAGGGCCTCAAGCACATGGAGTCGGCCATCGTCCCGCCGATCTACGACCCGACGCTGGCCGACGAAGATGCGCGCGCCAGCACCGAGGACGCCTACACGCTCACGCGGCGCCTGGCGACCGAAGAGGGGCTGCTCGTGGGGATTTCGAGCGGCGCGGCGTTGTCGGTCGGCCTGAGAACCGCCGCCAGGCTCGACTCGGGTGTCGTGGTGATGATCTTCTGCGACGGCGGCGAGAAGTACCTGTCAGAGCGCTTCTGGGAAGAGCCGCCCGAAGGCTCCTTCGTGGGAGGCGTGAACTGATGGCGCGCGCGCTGACGCTTGGCGCCGGCGTGGCCGACGCGATCCGTGCCCACGGCCGCGAGACGTACCCGCACGAATGTTGCGGCGCGTTGCTGGGCGCCGACGGCGTCGTCAGCGCGACAGTGCCTCTCCCGAATACCACGGAGGAAGGGCCCCGCCGCCGCTTTCTGGTGCGTCCCGGGGACTACCAGCAGGCAGAACAGGCCGCCACCGCCGCCGGCCGCGCGTTGCTCGGCTTCTATCACTCGCACCCCGATCACCCGGCCCAGCCGTCCCAGTACGATCTCGATCATGCGTGGCCGTCGTTCTCTTACGTGATCGTCTCGGTGATGGACGGCCAACCCGGCGACCTGCGCTCGTGGACACTGAAGGAAGACCGGTCAGCGTTTGATGAAGAGTCGCTGACCGTTCAATCGTCAATCGTCAATCTTCAATCGTCAATGTGACCATGGCAACCAAGATCCTAATCCCCACACCTCTTCGCCCCTTCACCGGCAAGCAGGACGTCGTCGAAGTCGACGGCGCCACCGTCGGCGAACTGCTCGGTCAGCTCACGTCGAAGCACGAAGGGCTGAAGAAGCACCTGTACAACGACGAAGGGAAGCTCCGCAGCTTCGTCAACATCTATCTGAACGACGAGGACATCCGGTATCTCGATCGTGAGCAGACCGCGGTGAAACCGGGCGACACGCTCAGCATCATCCCGTCGGTGGCCGGGGGCATCGGCGCGGCCGAAGCGCCGCCGGTGACGTTGAGCGCCGACGAGATCAAGCGCTACAGCCGCCACTTGATCCTTCCTGAAGTAGGGATGAACGGGCAGAAGAAGCTGAAGGCCGCACGAGTGTTGTGCATCGGCGCTGGCGGGTTGGGATCGCCGGTGGCGATGTATCTGGCCGCGGCCGGGGTCGGCACGATCGGGATCGTCGATTTCGACGTCGTGGACTTCAGCAACCTGCAGCGTCAGATCCTGCACGGCACGCCGGATGTCGGGCGGCCGAAGCTCCAGTCGGCCTCCGACCGCCTGCACGCGCTCAACCCCAACGTGACGGTCGAGCTGTACGACACGGCGCTGACCTCGCAGAACGCGCTGGAGCTGTTCAAGGGCTACGACGTCATCGTCGACGGCACCGACAATTTTCCGACGCGGTACCTCGTCAACGACGCGTGCGTGATCCTCGGCATACCGAACGCCTACGGCAGCATCTTCCGTTTCGAAGGTCAGGCCTCGGTGTTTGGCACGAAGGAAGGCCCGTGCTACCGCTGCCTCTATCCCGAGCCGCCACCGCCAGGACTGGTGCCAAGCTGCGCCGAAGGCGGCGTGCTCGGTGTCCTGCCGGGCATCGTCGGCTGCATCCAGGCCAACGAGACGTTGAAGCTGATTCTCGGCATCGGCG
Source organism: Vicinamibacteria bacterium (assembly GCA_016650245.1). Classification (GTDB taxonomy): domain Bacteria; phylum Acidobacteriota; class Vicinamibacteria; order Vicinamibacterales; family JAENWD01; genus JAENWD01. The sequence continues at coordinate 2,783 of JAENWD010000273.1, read as the reverse complement.
AGCCGTTGGTGGGTCGCTTCCTCGTGATTGACGCGCTGCGGATGAAGTTCCGCGAGCTGAAGCTGCGCAAGGATCCGGACTGCCCGGTGTGCGGCACGCACCCGACCGTGACGGCGCTCATCGACTACGACCACTTCTGCGGCGTGTCGCCGGCGCAACAGACGGCGGCCGAGCCCGCAGGTGGCAGCGCGACCGAGATCAGCGTCACCGAGCTGAAGGCCCGGATGGATCGCGGCGAGGACGTGTTCGTGCTCGACGTGCGCGAGCCGCACGAATACGAGATCAACCGCATCCCGGGCTCGACGCTGATCCCGCTGGGCGACCTGGGCGAACGATTCGCCGAGCTCGATGCCAACCGCGAGATCATCGCGCAGTGCAAGTCGGGAATGCGCAGCGCGCGCGCAGCAAGTTTCCTGCGCGAGCACGGGTTCAAGAACGTCAAGAACCTGAAGGGCGGCGTGCTGGCCTGGGTGGATCAGATCGATCCCACTCAACCGAAGTACTGACTCTTACAAGTTACGAGTTACGGGTTACGAGTACGAATGGCGCAGATTTTCGAGGATTTGGACTTGGCAATGCGACGCGCGTCAGACTGGTGCCCGTACCCGTAACCCGTAACTTGGTGAGCTAAGATCCTCAGGTGCCCCTGAAGTTTCCAATCTACATGGACTACCACGCCAGCACGCCGGTGGACCCGCGTGCGCTGGAGGCCATGCTGCCGTACTTCTCGGTGCACTTCGGCAATGCGGCCAGCCGTACGCACGCTTTCGGCTGGAAGGCCGACGATGCGGTGGAGGCGGCCAGGCGTCAGGTGGCGGCGCTGATCGGGGCGAGCGCGAAAGAGATCATCTTCACCAGCGGCGCGACCGAGTCGAACAACCTTGCCATAAAAGGCGTCGCCAGCGCGCTGCGCCCCAAAGGCAACCACATCATCACGCTGGCCACCGAGCACAAAGCCGTGCTCGACAGCTGCAAGCACCTGCAGGCGAACGGCTTCGCGGTGACCACGCTGGGCGTGCGTCCCGACGGCCTGGTCGACCTCGCAGCCATGCGGGCCGCCATCACCGACAAGACGATCCTGATCTCCGTGATGGCCGCCAACAACGAGATCGGCGTGCTGCAGCCTGTGCGCGAGATCGGGCTGATGGCGCGGGACCGCGGCGTGGTGTTTCATTGCGACGCCGTACAGGCGCTGGGCAAGGTGCCGTTTGACGTCAACGAAATCGCCGTCGACCTGGTCTCGATGACGGCGCACAAGATGTACGGCCCCAAGGGCGTGGGCGCACTCTACGTGCGCAAGCAGAACCGAAAGTTGGAGCTCGAGCCGCTCATCGACGGCGGCGGGCACGAGCGGGGCCTGCGCGCGGGCACGTTGAACGTCCCGGGCATCGTCGGCTTCGGCCGGGCGGCGCAGATCGCCAAGGCCGATCTCGAGAGCGAGTCCGAACGGCTTCGAGAGCTGCGCGATCGGCTGCTGCAGCGCCTGCTGGCGCGGGTGCCGGATCTGCACGTCAACGGCTCGCTCGAGCACCGGCTGCCCAACAGCCTCAACGTGAGCTTTCCCAACGTCGCCGGCGAAGCGCTGCTGGTCGGCATCGGCGACATCTGCGTGTCGGCCGGGTCGGCCTGCGCGTCGGGCAGCGAAGAGCCGCCCTACGTGCTCAAGGCTCTGAACCTGGATCATGATCTGGCCCGCGCCTCGATCCGCTTTGGCCTGGGCCGCTACACCACCGAAGAAGAGGTGGATTACGCCGCCGGCAAAGTCGCCGATGTCGTGCACCAGCTCCGTCAGATGACGGCGGAACGCAACCTGGCCCAACCCGACCCGCCTTCGCCGTTGGCTTCGGCGCGGCAGGCTCCAACCTGGCCGAACCCGGCCGAACCTGTTCAATGAAGATTCACATCGCCCACAGTCCCGATTCCGACGACGCGTTCATGTTCTACGGTCTGGCCAGCGGAAAGGTGCCGACCGGCGAGCTCGAGTTCGTCCACGTGCTGTCGGACATCGAGACACTCAATCGCGCGGCCTTCGACGGCACATATGAGATCTCGGCTGTGTCGTTTCATGCCTACGCGCATCTGACCGACAAGTACATCCTGCTGCCGCACGGCGCCAGCATGGGCGACAACTACGGGCCGATAGTCGTGGTCCGTAAGGACGGGTCGCGCCATAGCCCCGAAGGGGCGAAGGCGGACGGACCCACCGCCCTCGACGGCGTCACTGTCGCGATTCCCGGCACGCTGACCACGGCATTCCTCGCGCTTCGCCTGTACAAGCCGGACGTGCAGTACGTCGTGATGCCGTTTGACGAGATCCTCGAGGCGGTGCGCGACGGCAAGGTCGAGGCGGGCCTGCTGATCCACGAGGGCCAGCTCACCTACGAGCATGAAGGTCTGCGGAAGCTGGTCGACTTCGGCGAGTGGTGGGCCGAGCGTACCGACGGGTTGCCGTTGCCGCTTGGCGGCAACATCATCCGCCGCGATCTCGGGCCTGAGCTCATCTCGCGCTTGTCGCGACTGCTGCACGACAGCATCGCGTACGGACTCACGCACCGATCCGACGCCGTGACCCATGCCATGCAGTACGGCCGTGGTCTGGATCGCAACGAGACCGACACCTTCATCGGGATGTACGTCAACGGCCTCACGCTCGACTACGGAGAGCGAGGGCGGACCGCGGTGCTGCGGTTGCTGGGCGAGGCGTCCGAGAAAGGCCTGATTCCGGCAGTGGACGTGGTGTTCGCAGACTGAATGCAGGGCTGAGGCCCTGCCGCCACGGTCAG
>JAENWD010000272.1 GCA_016650245.1 Vicinamibacteria bacterium | reverse complement strand
GTGGATGTGGAGCCGGGCGTGCGGGTGGAACAGGTGAAGCCGCCGGGGGTGCCGACACGCTACACCGCCGCCGACCTGGCCGTGCGCGAGTTTTCGAAAAAGACCTCGCGGAGAGTCAATCAGGCAGCGTAGGGCCCGCAGGAGCGTCGCTGCTGGCCTCAGGAGCTTACGCACCGAGCCTCTGGAGCTGTCGCACCCAGCCTCGCGAGGGTAGCGTCCCGTCCCAGAGGCCTGAGGCTATCCTTCACGTCCTCCGGAGGCTAAGTCCCCGTTCTCCTGAGGCCTGACGTCATCTTCCTCCCACCAGTCTGAGGATCTTCCCGAACACGTCCGAGTTGTCGTACGTTCCCGTGAAGGTCAGCGCGCCGGGGCCCGAGGCCGATAGCGGCACGTCCGAGGCGGTGTGGCCGCTGATGGCCTGGGCGTCGGCCGCGGCGTCGGTGTCGGGCGGGCAATCCCTCGCAGGACATCCGGTCGCGCCGTTCTCGATCGCGCCGGTGACGAGGAACCCCCGGATACGGCGGCCGCCGTTGACGTTGGCGTCCTGACCGCCATCGCGTGCCGGGTTGGCCGTGGCGGGCCGGGCCACCGCGACAATCCTCCCGTCCACCTCGGACGCCTCGGCGTTGATGGCCGGCTGCACAGGGCGCCGGTTGGCCAGCCAGTTCTCGTAGTGATCGGGCGCGGACGCCCAGCCGAGCAGCAGCTTGCGCGACGGGTCCGGATCGGTGGGATAACCCTGCGCGTCGGTCTGGTAGTTCGGGAAGAAATCAAGCGTCGCCTGGTCCGGCTCGAAGCGGAAGACGGCGGCGTAGTCGCGCACGGCGTGGCCCAGGGCCTTGGGCGCATAGCGCGGGTTGCCGACGCCGATGAGCGCCATGCCGCCGGTTTCGTGATCGGCGGTGACGACGACCAGCGTGTCGTTGGCGGGGTTCGTGTCGCTGTTGGTGCGGCGCGCGAAGTCGAGGGCGACGCCGACGGCGCGATCGAACTCGATGGCGTCCCAGATCGCGCGCTCGCTGTCGACGAGGTGCTCCTGCTTGTCGATGGACGCGCCTTCGACCATCAGGTAGAAACCCTTCGGGGAATGCGCCTCCAGGCTTGCCAGGGCCACCGTCGTCATATCCTCGAGCATCGGCTGATCGCGCAGCGGGCGCGCGGCATCGCCCACCAGCTCGTCGCTGTAGCCACCGGCGCCGAGCTTGTCGAAGGCCACGCTCAAATGCGAGGGCGCGAACAGGCCGAGCAGTGCCGCTGGCGCATCCGCGCCCGTCCCCAGCGCCTTCAACTCGGTACGCGTCGTGACGCGCGTGAAGCCGGCGCGCCTGAAGTCTGCCTCCAGGTTGCGCCCGTCGCCGCGTCCGCACGCGGCGTCAGGTGTCGGCTTGGCGATGAAGCTGCACCCCCCGCCACCCATCAGAACCCTGACGCCGTTGAGGCCACGCTCGTCGAGGAAGCGACTGGCGATTCCCGCGACCGCTTGGCGATTGGACGTGTGGATCGCGTTAGCGGCCGGCGTGGCGTCGGTCACATCGGCCGTCGTGACGATGCCGACGTGGAAGCCGGCGCCGCGCGTCCGGCGGAGCAGCGCACCGAGGTATTCCGTGCGCGGGTTGTCAAACAGTCCCAGACCGTCCCGTGGAGTGTCCTGTTCGCCTCGCGCGCGCGCGGGCCAGGTGTTGTCGGGATAGACGCCTTCCATGTTGTTGGCGGCCTTGTGCCCGGTGACGTAGCTCGACATGCCGGGCGCCGAGTCGGTGACGAGCGCGTTGAGCGCGGAGGTCATCACCAGGCCGGTGGCCTCCATCGTGTCCATTGCCAGGCGGCCGTCAGCCTTGCCGTTGGTGTACCCGCGCGACAGCGTGCGGGCCGCGGTGCGAACCGCGATGCCCATGCCGTCGCCCAGCAACAGGATCACGTTGGCCACCGCGGGCGCGTCCGCCGTCGGCTGCTGCCACGCAAAGACCTCCCACGTGACGGTGGCGGTGGCGCCCCCGGCGGTGGTGGCCGTCAGCGTGTGGCGGCCGGCGACACCCAGCGTGACGTCGCGCTGGAGGAAGTTGGTGGTGTGCGCCGGCGCGGGCGCGGCACGATCGCGCGCCGGTTCATGGCCGTCTGCCGTGCCGGTGCCGCCCCGCCCGCGCTCCCCCCCGGCGCCAGGCGCGAGGATGTTGCTCGCGGTGACGTCGACGCCGTCGAGCGTGACGGTCAGGCCGCGCGGCGCGGCTCCACCGATGGCGCCGGTCGCTTCGACGCGGATGTCGAAGCGCGCGCCGGCGGCGATGGTCGCGCCGCTCACGGGCACGATTCTCAGGGACGTCTGCGCATGCGCGGTGACGGAGACAAGGACAAAGACGGCGACCAAGACGGGACGCACCATGCCCGAATTGTACAGGTTCGGCCAGGTTCGGTCGGGTGGGGTCAGGTTGATCAGGTTGGTTGGGTTGATCAGGTTGGGAGGGTTGATCAGGTTGGGAGGGTTGATCAGGTTGGTTTCCGGCGTATCGCGATAGACTGCCATCATGAGACCTCTTATGGCCCCCGTTGGCCTCCTGTGCATCTGGCTCTCGTCAG
>JAENWD010000271.1 GCA_016650245.1 Vicinamibacteria bacterium | reverse complement strand
TGGTGCGCCAGCGGCGTCATCGCGCCGGAGGCCGCTGACTGGTCCAGCCGCATCGGTGCGTTCGCGCCTGGCTGGGTGCTGGGCGTGCTGCTGGTGGTCGCGGTCACCTCTGCCGCATGGGCACGTCTCTCCACCCGAGCCGCTGCGCCGCTCTGGCTGCCGCTGGTGTCGGTGTTGCCCTGGGCGCCGGTGCCGCTGCCGCCGGCGGCGTTGCTCGCCGTAGGGCCGCTCGGACAACTGGTCGCGGCCGCGTGCGTGGTCGCCTCCGCCATTGCCGCCCTTCTTGAACGACCAGTCGGCTTCGCGTTGGATCGCACGAGATCGGCGACCCCCGTTCTGTTGCTCGCCTTGCTCTTCGGCGCATCGGCATGGTGGGTGTCGCCCCGGATTCCCGGCGGCGACGAGCCGCACTATCTGATCATCACGCAGAGCCTGCTGGCCGACGGCGACCTGCGCATCGAGGACAACCACCGACGGCGCGAGTTCGCCGCGTACGTCGATGGGGAATTGAAGCCCGACTACCTCCGGCGAGGGCGCGATGGCGCGATCTATTCGATCCACGCGCCCGGTGTGTCGGCGCTCGTCCTGCCGGCATTTGCGCTGGCAGGGCACCCAGGTGCCGTGTTGATGCTGGCCGTGTTTGCCGCGCTCGGCCTGACCGTCGTCTGGCGCGCGGCGCTCGACGTCACCGGGAGCTCCAGCGCGGGGGTTGTCGCAACGGTTGGCGTCGGGCTCTCGGTGCCGTTCTTCTTCCAGAGCTTCACGATCTATCCGGATGGACCGGCGGCCGTCGCGGTTGCGGCGGTCGTCTGGATCGCGCTCACCCTGGCTGGTGCCCCGACCTGGCCGCGGGCGCTGGCGTGCGGCCTGCTCCTGGGCGCTCTGCCGTGGCTGCACACGCGCTACGGGGCCATTGCCGGTCCGCTGGGGCTGGTCGTTGCCGCTCGCCTGTTCTGGCCGCGCGACGTGACGGTGCCCAGGTCCGCTCGTGTCCATGCGCTGGTGGCGCTGATCATGCCGGCGCTTGTCAGTGCCGTCACGTGGGTGGCGATGTTCCAGGCGATCTACGGCACGTGGGATCCCCGCGCGCCGTACGGACACGCAACCGACATGCGCTGGGCGCGCATTCCGCATGGCGTGGCGGGCTTGGTGCTCGACCAGCAATTCGGCCTGCTTCCGAATGCGCCGATCTACATCGTGGCACTTGCCGGGTTCGTCTCGCTGTGGCGGCGCGACCGTCGGCTCACGGCCGAGTTACTGGTCGCGACCGCGCCGTACGTGGCGGCCGTGGCCGGATTCCACATGTGGTGGGGCGGGCGCAGCTCGCCCGCACGGTTCCTGGTGCCGGTGCTGTTGCCCCTGGCGCTGCCGCTGGCGGCGTGGTGGGCCGGGCAGACCAGCCGCACCGCACGCGCCCTCACGCTGCTGCTGCTGTCGACCAGCGTCTGCCTCACCGCCGCCTTCGTGCTGGTCGATCACGGCGCGCTCATCTACAACTCGCGCGACGGTTACGCGCTCTGGCTCCTTGCGGCCGATCCGTCGGTGAACCTCACCTACGCCCTGCCCAGTCTGTTTCAGGCGGGCCCGGCAGCGGCGTGGCTCGTGGCTGCTGCGTGGTTGCTCATGGCGGCTCTCGGGTGGCTGGTGCTTCGCCGGCTCGAATCACGTGCGGCTGCCACTGGACCGTGGCTCGCCAGCGTGCTCGGCGTGGCGATGCTCGTCATCGCCTGCGGTGCCAGTGTCGGGTGGGCACTCTCGCCTCGCACGCCGTGGGATGCGGGCAACGGGTTGATAGCCGTTGCGTCGCGAGCGTGCGACCCTGGCGCGATCGGTGTCGGCTCATCGCCCGCCCGTGTCGGCCACGCCAGCGGGCTCGTGACGGGCGTGCCGATCGCCGATGCCTCACGACGTCCGCCGCGTGACGCCGTGCCGCGATGGGCGGGGGTCGACGTGCCGCCCGGCCGCTATCGCCTCGTCGCGTCGTCTGGTCTCAATGTGTCCGGTGCGGTCATCGTGGCCCTGGGCCGGCCCGACCAGACGCTGACGACGTGCACGTTCGCCGACCACGCTCCGGGCGCGACGGCGTGCGAGATCGCGCTGCCTGCCGGCGCCTCGGCACTATGGATTGACGGCGATGCGGCGATGGCCCGCACCGTTGAGCGATTGGCGGTGACGTTGATCGCACCGGGTGCTCCGGATACGTGCGGCCTGCGCGCGCAGCGCGTCGTCGTCACACCCGCGGGTGCGCTCTTCGTCGTGAGCGGGCGCGCGTGGACCGAAGGCGCCGGACTCTGGACCTCTGGCGGCGGAGAGGTCGAACTGATCGCCGAGAGGTCGGCGCCCACCGTGTCGCTGCGCATTCGACAGGGCGGTGCGGCCGGAGCGGTTGGGGTGCGGTCTGGCGCGTGGGGCGACCTCCGCCAACTGAGGCCCGGCCAGGTGTGGGACGTCGACATCCCGCGCCGTGCCGCGGACCGCGTCGTGGCCATCACGATCGCGAGCGCCGGCGCGTTCCGCCCTTCGGATCAGGACGCGTCCAGCACCGACACGCGCGTGCTGGGCGCGTGGGTCGAGCCGCGCTGATCGCGTCAGCGAATCGGCAGGCGGGGGATGTGCCTAGAAACGCGCGACTCCCGTGAAATACAGACCTCGCATCTTCAGGTCGCCGGTGTCCTTCTGGGCCGTGTACGCGGCATCCAGCGTTCGATACCCGACCTGCACGCCGACGTTGTTGGTGAAGTTCACCGTGCCGTAGATGTCGAGGTCGAAGAAGCTACCGACGTAGCCCTGGATTTCGGGCACCTTCATGCCCGTGATCTCACCCGTGATCGACACGTGCTTGTGCACGTAGACCCGTCCGATACCGCCAATGGCGGGCACGGGCCCCTTGGCCTGGGTGAACTCGTTATCGATCGGGGTACGCAGCGCGAGTTGCGCGTCGACGTAGCGCGCTTCGAGGATGAAGCCCACAAACCCGCGGTCGGTGTGGACGAAGTCGTACTCGTAGCCGAACCGCCACGTGTTCCAGGTGAACTCGGTCTGCACCGGCAGGCCCACATTGAACGCAATACCGTTGAAGATGATCGTGCGCACGAGCAGCACGTCGCCCTCGTACTTGATGGGCGTGTAGGCGATGCGGAACTTGTGCTTCACACCAGGCCGCAGGACGAACCTGAACTCGCGGATCGACTTGTCGACGTAGCCCAGGTCGGCCTTGACGTCGATGTCGCTGCCGCCGATGCCGAGCGACTCGCTCGAGATCAGGGCCTCGAGGTTGGGGTTCCAGAAGTTGATGACGGCCTCGACGTGGTACTTCTCGCCGATGGCCGGGTCGCTGACCATCGGACGACCGTATTGGGCGCGGGCAGGGACGACAGAGACGGCAACGAGCGCCAGCGCGCCAGCAGCCACCGCGGACAGACGCGGCAGGCGGATCATGGACATCACCTCACGACGGCCCCGGGAATTCTGTGTTGCCAGAGGCGACCGAAGCGCTCGGGTCCGCTGGGAGGGACCTGTCAGTGCGCGCCGCACATCGCCACGTGAGCCGGTGCTCGGATTGACCCGGCCCTTGCTGGGAGAGCTCCGAAAGAATAACACACCCCGGAACTAGAGCCCTCAGTTCTTCGCATCGGCGGAAACGGGTCGGAACTGTAGCCCTATACTCGTGACGATGTCGTCTTTGGAGCGTCCGGCCTCGACGGTGCGCCGGCTGCTGCCGTACTTCCATCGTCACCGCCGCCCGCTCGCCCTCGGTTTCGGCTGCATCCTGGCGACGACCGCGATCCAACTACTGTCGCCGTGGGTGCTGAAGTTCGCCGTCGACGACCTGACCTCCGGGGTCACCCGGGCCAAGCTGCTCTATTACGCGGCCGCGCTGTTTGGCATTGCCATGGTCGGCGGTGCCTTCCGGTTCCTCATGCGGAGGGTCGTCATCGGTGTGTCGCGGCACATGGAGTACGACCTTCGGAACGACTTGCTCCGGCACCTGCAGCGGCTGCCTCCGGCCTTTTACCAGGAGCGCCGTATTGGCGACCTGATGTCGCGCGCGACCAACGATCTCAACGCCGTCCGCATGATGGCCGGGCCATCGGTGATGTATGCGACCCAGACCACGCTGGTGTTTGTGGTCGCCATCATCCTGATGGTCTCCATCGATCCGTGGCTGACGCTGGTCGCGCTGGTGCCGCTGCCGTTTGTGTCGGTCTCCGTCAAGGTCTTCGGCAGCGCGATCCATCGGCGGTTCGAGCGCATCCAGGAACAGCTTTCCGAGTTGAGCGCGGTGGCGCAAGAGAACCTGTCGGGCGTGCGGGTCGTGCGGGCGTACGGTCAAGAGCAGGCGGAATTGGGGAAGTTCCGCGTGGCCAACCAGGAGTACATCGCGCGCAATCGCAGCCTGATTCGACTGCAGGGGGGGTTCTACCCGAGCCTCACGCTGCTGCTCGGTGTGGGCGCGCTGCTGGTGCTCTGGCAGGGCAGTCGCGAGGTGGTTGCCGGCCGAATCACTGTGGGCGAACTGGTCGCGTTCAACGCGTATCTGCTGATGCTGTCGTGGCCGATGATCGCCTTTGGCTGGGTGACCAACATGCTGCAGCGCGGCACGGCATCGTGGAAGCGCATGCTCGAACTGCTCGACGTGCCGCCGGCCATCGCGGACCCAGCGGTGCCCGTACCGCTGGACCCGCTGACGATCGCCGGGCGGCTCGAGTTTCGCCATCTGACGTTCGCCTTCGGCGGCCGGCCCGTCCTGCGCGACATCGACCTGATCGTGGAGCCCGGACAGACCGTGGCGATTGTCGGCGCCACCGGCAGCGGCAAGACAACGCTGCTGTCGGTGCTTCCGCGCCTGATCGATCCGCCGGCCGGCACGGTCTACATCGACGGCGTCGACGTGCGCGACCTGCCGCTGGCGACACTGCGCGCGGCCGTCGCCATGGCGCCGCAGGAGCCGTTTCTTTTCTCGGACACCGTCGAGGCCAACATCGCCTTTGCGCCCGAGATTGCGGCCCTGCCAGCGGCGGCGCGGCGCCAGGCGGTCGAGCAGGCCGCCGGACTGGCCAGGCTCGACAAGGACTTGGGCGATTTCACCAACGGCTACGACACGCTGGTGGGCGAGCGCGGTATCACCCTGTCGGGCGGCCAGAAGCAGCGCACCTCTCTGGCGCGTGCGCTGGTCACCGAACCGCGGGTGCTGATACTCGACGACGCGTTGTCGGCGGTGGATACGTACACGGAAGACGAGATTCTCCACCGCCTGCGCGAGGTTCGCCGCGGACGGACGTGCCTGATCGTGTCGCACCGGGTGTCCACCGTCCGCGATGCTGACTTCATCGTCGTGCTCGACGACGGGCGCATCGCCGAGCGCGGCACGCACGCCGCGCTGGTGAAGCAGGGCGGCCTGTACGCCGAGCTCCATCGTCGGCAGTTGCTCGAGGACGAGTTGAGCGCCATTGGCGATTAGGGCGATTGGCTGGGATTGGGGGGATGGAATGGATCCGCAGATTACGCAGATCACGCAGATGCCATCCATGGACGTCACCCGCTGGCGCGGCTACGCCGCGCCAGCGGTCTTTGCGCCGAGGGCCCGCGAATCAACGTCGCCCAGACCAAACCAAGAATCTGCGTGAATCTGCGAAATCTGCGGATCGATAACTCCGCGTAATCCAGACCGATCAGTGCAATCAGATATGCAGGACGACGACGTCATCGGCAAAGCGTACGACAGCCGCCTCATGCGGCGGCTGTTGGGCTATCTGCGGCCGTACTGGCGTTCGGCGCTGGTGGCGCTTGCGGCCATCATCACGCACTCGGTGTTGCAGCTGGCCCCGCCGTACTTGATCAAGCTGGTCATCGACACCTACATCCCGGCCGGCGATCTACGCGGGCTGGTGAACGTGGCGTGGGTCTACCTCGCGGTGCTGGCCGGCTCGTTCGCGCTCGAGTTCGTGCAGACATGGCTGATGCAGCTCACCGGCCAGCGCATCATGTACGACCTGCGGATGCAGTTGTACGCGCACCTGCAGCGGCTGGACCTGCGGTTCTACGACCGCAATCCTGTCGGGCGGCTGATGACGCGCGTGACCAGTGACGTCGACGTGCTCAACGATCTGTTCACGGCCGGCGTCGTCGCGGTCTTCGGCGACATCTTCACGCTGGCCGGGATCATGATCGTGATGCTCGGCATGGACTGGCGCCTGGCCCTGGCCAGCTTCGTCGTGCTGCCGCTGATCGCCGTGGTCACCCAGTGGTTCCGCAGCAACGTGCGCGAGTCCTATCGCACGGTGCGGGCGTGGATCGCCCGCATCAACACGTTCCTCCAGGAGAATCTGACCGGAATGGCGACGGTGCAGTTGTTCCGGCGCGAAGGACGAAACGCCGCCCGCTTCGACGAGATCAACGCCGCGCATCGCGACGCCAACATCGACTCGATCTTCTACTACGCGGTGTTCTATCCGGCCATCGAACTGGTCGGCGCCCTGGCGGCCTCGATCATCATCTGGGTCGGCGGCCTCAACGTGCTCGACGGCACGCTGACGCTCGGCGTGCTGGTGGCGTTCTTGCAGTACTCAGCCCGGTTCTACCGGCCGATCAGCGACATGTCGGAGAAGTTCAACGTGTTGCAGTCGGCCATGGCGTCCTCGGAGCGCATCTTCACGTTGCTCGACACGCCGGTGGCCGTCGCCAGCCCGTCCAGCCCCGTCGCGCTCGACCGGCCGTTGCAGGGGCATATCGTGTTCGACCACGTCTGGTTTGCGTACCAGAACGAAGACTGGGTGCTGCGCGACGTGTCCTTTGAGGTGCAGCCGGGGCAGCGCCTGGGGCTGGTGGGCGCCACTGGGTCGGGCAAGACGACGATCATCAGCCTGTTGCTGCGGTTCTACGACATCGAGCGCGGCCGCATCCTTGTCGATGGCATCGACATCCGGGAGCTCGATCTGGCGACGTTGCGGGGGTTGTTCGGGCTCGTGCTGCAGGACGTGCACTTGTTCTCGGGGACGCTGGGCGGCAATATCCGGCTCGGGCACGAGGGCCTGGACGACCTCGCCGTGCGCCGGGCCGCCGAGGCCGTGGCGGCCTCAGGCTTCATCGAGGACCTGCCGGGCGGCTACGACGCGCCGGTCGCCGAGCGCGGCGCGACGCTGTCCACCGGTCAAAAGCAGTTGCTGTCGTTTGCCCGCGCGCTCGCCTTCAATCGGCGCGTGCTCGTCCTGGACGAGGCCACGTCCAGCATCGACACCGAGACCGAGACGACGATTCGCCAGGCGCTCGAGGTGTTGATGCAGGGCCGCACCACCATCGCCGTTGCCCACCGCCTGTCGACGATCCAGGACATGGACAGGATTCTGGTTCTGCACAAAGGCGTGGTGCGCGAGTCCGGCTCGCACCAGTCGCTGCTGGCCGAGCGCGGCATCTACTACCGGCTCTACCAGTTGCAATTCCAGCGCTCGGCGTGAACGCCGTGCCGTGACAGCAGACCAGGAGATCAGGAGGATTTGATCACTCCCGATCTCCTTGTCTCCTGTGTGCACCGCGTGACGAAAGTGTTACCTTACGATCCTTGGCGGAGCCGCTTCGGCTCGCAAGGAGTGTGCATGCCCAGCCTGCCGTCGCGCCGCCGCATCGCGTCGTTTCTCAAGCCGTTTCGCGTGACCAACGGCAGCAAGTTCAAGCTCAAGCGTGTCGATCCGGACGACACCGGCGGCCTCAAGTCCAAGGAGGCAGCGGCCGGGATACTCGCCGTGGGCGTCAAGCGGCTGGCGGAGCTTCAGGACAGGCTCTACGCCCAGGACCGGTGGTCGTTGCTCCTGGTGTTCCAGGCCATGGATGCGGCGGGCAAGGACGGCACGATCAAACACGTGATGTCGGGCGTGAACCCGACCGGCTGTCAGGTGTTTTCCTTCAAGGCCCCGTCCTCCGAGGAACTGGACCACGACTACATGTGGAGATCCCTCAAGGCCCTGCCCGAGCGCGGGCGCATCGGCATCTTCAATCGCTCGTACTACGAGGAGATGCTCGTCGTTCGCGTGCACCCCGAGCTGCTGCACGGTCAGAAGTTGCCGCCGCAGCTGGTGACCGACGACATCTGGAAGGAGCGCTTCGAGGACGTCCGTAACATCGAGCAGTACCTCGGGCGCAATGGCGTCCTGATCCGCAAGTTCTTCCTGCACGTGTCGAAGGACGAGCAGAAGAAGCGATTTCTGGAACGCTTGCATCAGAAGGACAAGAACTGGAAGTTCTCGATGGCCGACGCCAAGGAGCGCAACTGCTGGGACGACTACCAAAACGCCTACGAGGACATGATTCAGCACACCGCCACCGAGGATGCCCCCTGGTACGTGGTGCCGGCCGATCACAAGTGGTTCACGCGGCTGGTGGTGGCAGGCGCGATCATCGACGCGCTCGAGAGCCTGGACCTGCACTATCCGACCGTGGACGCGCACAAGCGCGAGGAACTGCAGCTCGTGCAGTCCGAACTGGAGCACGAGGGCGGCGGGTCCAAGAAGGCTGGTGCGCACACCGCGAAGAAGGCCCCTGCGAAGAGGAAGCCCGTGAAGAAGACGCCGGCGAAGACACAGGGTGGCGATGGCGCTGGTGACGTCGCCTAATCTCTCGGCGGCTCCGTGGCGGGCGGGGCTGGCGAGGGCGGCGGCGCCTGCCGCGTGGCGGCCTCGCGTCGCTTGAAGAGCGAGTCCACCAGACCCGGGGCGCTGTGCGTGGGATTCCAGCCCAGACGCAGCACGACGATCCGGATGGCCGTGCGGCCGAACCGGAGCGCTTCGTGGCAGCTCCACATGTACAGGTCCAGGTGCCGACCCTGCACTTTGGGACCGGTGTCCATCACCGTGTAGACGCCGTCGTAGCGCGCGCCGGGCGCGTCGACCTGCACGACCGAGCCCACCGGCAGCAGGTCAGGGTCGGCGGCCGCGATGCCGGAGCGCACGTTGACGCCGGACGCGGTGGTCGTCCCCTTGCAGTAGGCGGTGGCGCTGAAGAGCAGGCGGGCGCCGGGCGAGGGCGGAGCGGGGTCGCCATCGGTGTGCTGCACCGCCGCAAAGCGCGAGTCGAGCGCTGTGACCTCGTACAGCCACACCACGCCGCCGCCGACGATGATCGTCAGCGCGATCTTGCGCCAGAGGGAATGAGCCAGCATCAGCGGCTGAAGTGTTCGTATCCGCGACCGATCGGCGAGCGCTGCCGCTCGGCATCCACCAGCCAGCACCCCGCGTCCCTGGTCACGACGCCGATGCGCGTGAGCCGCAGGCCCCCAACGGCGCGTATGACGGCGCCCAGGCGGCGCGACTCTTTCGGGCGCACGGTAAACGCCAACTCGTAATCGTCGCCGCCAGTTACGGCTTCAGCGACCGGATCGGCGCCCCGCGACTGCCATACCGCCGTGGCGCTGGCGGACATCGGCAGCGCGGTTGCGTCGATCTCGCAGCCAAGCCCGTGGTCCGCGGTGAGCCGCGCCAGCCCATCGGCCAGCCCGTCGCTCAGGTCCAGTGCCGCCGTGGGCGCTCGCGAGCGTCCCAGCACCTGGCCGAGCCGTAACCGAGGTTCGGGCCGCAGGTAGCGTGCCACGACGTCGGGCCAGGCCTCGGCGTGGGCGCCGGAAGGATCCGCCAGCAAGGCCAGGCCGGCGCGTGCGTCGCCGAGCGTGCCGCTGACGAAGACGTAGTCACCGGGTCGCGCGCCGCTGCGTCGCAGGATTCGGCGGCGATGGACGGATCCAACCGCCGTGACGTCCACCATCAGAGGACCGCGGCTGCGGGTGATGTTGCCGCCCACCAGGCGGGCGCCCGCACGTTCGGCCAGCGCGAGCGCGCCGTCCACCAGCGCGTCGAAGTCCGACAACGACAGGTCATCGGGCAAGGCCAGCGACAGCGTCAGCAAACGCGGCGTGGCGCCCATCGCGGCCAGGTCGCTGAGATTGACGGCCACCGCGCGGTGGCCGATGGCGCCGGCTGGGACGAAGCGGCGATCGACGTGGACGCCGTCGACGACGGCGTCGGTCGTGATGACTTCGAGCCGGTTGCGCACAGGCTCGTACACCGCCGCGTCGTCGCCGACATCGACGATCAGCCAGTCGGGCGCCGGCGGCAGCCGGCGCCGGATCCGGTCGATCAAGGCGTGTTCGCCGAACGCGGAAACCGTGGCGTCCTCCACGACTCCGGATCCGGGTCCCCCGACCCCGGTCATTGGTTCACCTGGCATCGTCAACGGCCCGCGTTTCCCTGATCACCGTGACTGTGATCTGGCCGGGGTATTCCAATAGGCGTAGACCGCGGCCGCTTGCAGGGGCCACGAGAAAGGCGAGCACGCAGGCGACCAGATGGGCGGGCACGATGACGGGCGATCAGTCGCTGCTGAGGCGGCGCTGCCCGGCCGATGGGCCGGGCAGGAGAAGTGGCCCCGCATTGCCGTGTGGGGAGGTCGTTGAACCTGCGTCTGCAGGTGGAACCGCTTTGGTGATCTCGTCGCCCGTCAGGCTTCCTCTCAGCGGAGGCGTGCACACGGGGCAACGTTGCGATTCGCTTGTGTAATGCATTGGCTCAAGCGACGCTCCTGGCCATCACGATCAACGCAGGGCCACGGGCATTGTATCGGATCGACGGGGGAGATGCTGAAGGGGAGACTGATGGGTAGCGAAGCGCAAAATGCAGTTTCAGCGCAATCGCGGGGCGTCTTCCAGGGCCGCGTCGACCAGGCGCTCGATTTCGCCGGCCCGCGAGGCGATCGCACCGGCATTGGCGGCGCGATCCTGTCGATACCGGAACACTTCGTCGGCCAGGTTCAGGGCTGCCAGGACGGCGACCCTGAGAGAGTCGTTGGTCTGGTTCTCGTCGGCCGCCACGCGGATCTTCTCGTCCACGTACGCCGCCAGCTCGGCGACGTAGGTCGCCTGCAGCGCGCTGCGCACCGGATAGCGCTGCCCGTGGATCACCACCGGCACGATGCGTTCGGCGTCGTCAGACATTCAACAACCCGCCTTCGCCTGCGGCTTCGGCGCGGCAGGCCCAACGTGGTTAGAGACTGAGGCCTTCGAGCTGCTCGAGCAGCTCGGCCACGCGCGTCCGGACGATGTCGCGCTCTTCACGCAGCGAGAGCACCTCGTCGGACGCCGTCTCGGCGTCGGACAGCCGCGTGTGCAGCCCCTCGACCTCGCGGGCCAGCCGTGCGTTGTCTTCGGCCAGCCGGGCGGCGTCGCCCTTGAGGCGCTCGACCAGCGCCACCAGCGCCTTCACCTTGCCCTCGAGCCGATCGATCGGCGCGAGATCGACGGTCCGCGTCGCGGTCTTCACCATTGCCACTCCTGGCCTCTCAATCTGCAATCGTCAATCTTCAATCGTCAATCCTACCGTCGGACTGCTCCGTGCGCCTTCGTCAGCGCGTCGACGATCGTCGCCATCGCGGCGTCAGCCTCGGCGTCGGTGAGCGTGCGATCCAGAGCCTGGAAGGTCAACCGATACGACACGCTGACCTTGCCCTCGACGATCCCCTTGCCCTGGTAGCGATCGAATACTGCGACGCGCACCAGCGTCACCGGCGCCGCCGCCTGAATCGTGCCACGAACCTGCGCGGCCAGCAAGGACTCATCGACCAGAATCGACAAGTCGCGCACGATTGACGGGAATCGGGGCAGCGGATGCGCGCTTGCCACGCCGAGCATCGTCACCAGATCGGAGACGGCGTTGAGGTCGAGCTCGGCGACCAACACGTCGTCGTGCGCCGGGATGTCCCGTGCGGTTGTCAGGCTCGCCTGCACGTGCCCCGCCACGCCAAGCAGACGCGCGCCTCCGCCGGCATCGACGGCATGAACCTCCGCCGTGCGGCCGGGCGTCAACCAGGGTCGCACAGAGGCCTGCACCTGCAGGGTCAGCCCCATCGCGCGCCCGAGCACGTCGACGACGCCGACCAGGTCGAACAGGTCAGCCGGCCGTGCGCGGCCGCTCCAGTGCTCGGAGGTCGCCGCACCGGACCAGGCAAGGCTCAGCGTACGGGATTCGCCGGTGCCGCGCAGGAACCGGGTGCCCAGCTCGAACAGCCGCACGTCGCGCTGGCCGTGTCGCCGATTGTGCGCGACGGCGTCCACCAGGCCTGGCAGCAGCGACGGCCGTAACACCGCAAACAGCTCCGACAGCGGGTTGGTGATCGCCACCAGCTCGTCGGCCGGGGCAAACTCGCGTGCCGACTTCTCGCTGATGAACGAGAAGGTCACACACTCGCTGAAGCCGGCGGCCGTTGCAAGCCGCCGCAACTCGCCGTCCTGCTCCAGACGCGCGTCGGGACGCGGCGGCACCTGCGCGAGAGCGGGGAAGGTCGCCGGCAACCGATCGTAGCCGTAGTGGCGTGCCACTTCCTCGATCAGGTCGACGTCGCGCGAGACGTCCACGCGCCACGAGGGCACAGACGCCAACGTGTGGTCAACCGCCTCGCCTGCCAGCACGAAGCCCAGGCCGGTGAGAATGCGGCGGATGTCGTCGACGTGCACGTCGGCGCCGAGCACGGCTCCGACGCGTGCATAGGCGAGCCGCACAACGCGTGGGGCCGGGACAGATGCGCAGGCGTCGATCCAACCGCGACGCACGGTGCCGCCGCCGATCTGCTCGATGAGGCCGCAGGCGCGGGCCAGCGCCTCGCCCGCGGCGGCCACGTCGGCCCCGCGCTCGAAGCGATGCGACGCTTCGGTCGACAGGCCGAGGCGCTTGCTGGTCTTCCGGATCGAGGTGGGCTCGAACCAGGCGCTCTCGATCGCAATCGTCGTTGTCGCCGCGGACACTTCGCTGTGCCCGCCGCCCATGATGCCGGCCAGCGCCTGCGCGCGATCGCGGTCGGCGATCACGAGCATCTCGGGCAGAAGCGCCCGCTTCTGCCCGTCAAGCGTCGTCAAGGTCTCACCGGCCCGCGCGGAGCGGATGTGCAGCGCCGAGCCGGCCAGCGTGTCCAGGTCGAAGGCATGCAGCGGATGGCCCAGCTCGAGCAGCACGTAGTTGGTGATGTCCACGATGTTGCTGATCGAGCGGATGCCGGCGGCGGTGAGCCGATCGACCAGCCAGGCGGGCGAGGGCCCGACGGTCACATCGGCGATGGCCGCGCAATAGCGCGGGCATCCGGTTGGGTTCTCAATCGTGACGGTGAGCGGGTCGAGCCTGCTGGCATCGGCCGGGCCCAGATCCGCGCCACGCGGGGCCCGCAGGGTCGTGCCGTACTTCGTGGCGACCTCGCGCGCCAGGCCGATCATGCTGAGACAGTCGGGCCTGTTGGCGGTGATCTCGAAGTCGATGACCGCGTCGGGGGGCTGCGATGGGGGCTGCGGGTCCACCGACGCGACTTCAAATCCGGCCATGTGGAGATCGTTGGCCAGCACCTCGGGCGTCACCGGCACGTCCACCAGCTCGCGCAGCCAGGACACGAGCACCTTCACAGCGGGAATTGCTCCAGGAAGCGCAGGTCGTTCTCGTAGAACAGGCGGATGTCCTCGACACCGTGCATCAGCAGCGCCAGCCGCTCGATGCCGACGCCGAAGGCGAACCCGGTGACGTGCGTGGCGTCGTAGCCGACAGCCTCGAACACGGCCGGATGCACCATGCCGCAGCCGAGCACCTCGATGAAGCCGGTGCGCTTGCACATCGAACAGCCGGCGCCCTTGCAGCGCTGGCAACCGATGAACACATCGGCACTCGGCTCGGTGTACGGGAAGAAGCTGGGGCGAAAGACCACCGGGATGTCCGGTACGAACAGCTCGCGGAGAAAGCCGATGATGGTGCCCTTGAGGTCCGCCATGGTCACGCCTTCGCCGACCACCAGCCCTTCGACCTGCTGGAACATCGGCGTGTGGGTCAGGTCCAGGTTGTCGCGGCGGTAGACACGGCCCGGTGCGATGACCCGCACCGGCGGCTCGTGCGACTCCATGTAGCGGATCTGCATCGACGAGGTGTGCGTGCGCAACAGGGTGGCGGGGTGTGGCACGTCAGCCCCGCTCACACGCGGCCCTGAAGGGCCGCCGCCACGGACTGCACCCACCGGCCGTGCCGGCCGGTCCCAGGGCCCGCTCAGGTACAGCGTGTCCTGCATGTCGCGCGCCGGGTGCTCCGGCGGCATGTTGAGCGCCTCGAAGTTGTGCCAGTCGTCTTCGGTCTCGGGGCCGTCGAGGATCTCGTAGCCCTGTCGCGCAAAGACCGCTTCGATGCGGGACCGCAACTGCGTCAGCGGATGGAGCCGCCCGATGGCGGGCACACGCCCCGGCAGCGTGACGTCGACGGCGCCGGCGGGCCGGCGCGCCGAGGACAGCGACGCGAGGCGCTGGTCGAGCGTGGTCTCGATGTGCTGCTTGAGCTCGTTGATCTGCTGGCCCAGGGCTGGGCGCTGGTCGGGTGACGCCGCGCCGAGCGCCTTCATCAGACCGGCCACCGCACCGCCCTTGCGGCCAAGGTACTGGTCGCGCAGCGCCTTCTGGTCCGCGTCGGTGCAAACGCTGGCAAGGTCGGCGGTGAACTGGGTGCGGATGTCGGCGATGGCCACGAGAGGAATGGAGTAGTGCGAAGCGCTAAATGCAAAATGCTAAGTACGAGGGCGAGCCGGTGCTGCAGGCGGCATCAGCCGCGGACCGCACCGGCCACTTTGCATTTCGCACTTCGCACTTTGCATTTCGTGCGCCCGTTAGGCCGCCGCTTCCTTGGTCTGCTTCACCTGCGCCACCAGCTTGCCGAAGGCCGCCGCGTCCCTGACGGCGAGGTCCGCCAGCTGCTTGCGGTCCAGGCTGATGCCGGCGACCCTGAGGCCGCTGATGAACTGGCCGTAGGTCACGCCGTGCTCGCGGGCCGCGGCGTTGATGCGCACCACCCAGAGGCGGCGAAAGTCGCGCTTCTTGCGGCGGCGACCGACGAAGGCGTACTTGAGCGCCGTATCCGCCGACTCTTTGGCGGCGCGATAGAGCTTGCTCTTGTTGCCGAACATGCCTTTCGTACGGGCGAGCAGCTTCTTCCGTTTGGCCCGACGAACTGTTCCACGCTTTACACGAGGCATTGCTTGATCCCTTTGCTCGAAATGCTAAGTGCGAAGTGCCAAATGCTAAGTACGAATTTTGCGCGGATTTCATTTCGCATTTCGCACTTCGCATTTTGCACTTCGTCAATCGTACGGCAGCATCTTCCTCAGCCGCGCCGTGTCCTGATCGGACACCGGGTGGCTGCCACGCAGCGCGCGCTTGCGCTTGGTGGACTTGCTGGTGAGGATGTGCCGCTTGAAGGCGGACCCCCGGACGAACTTCCCGGTGGCGGTCTTCTTGAAGCGCTTGGCGGCGCCACGATGCGTTTTCAACTTCGGCATGACCTGATGTGCTCTCTAGCTCTGAGTCTCCGGCCCGTCTCCCGCCGGTATGGGCGCCGCACTTTCGGTGGCGGCAGTGGCAGCCGGGCGTCGCGTCTCCGGCGCGCCGGCTGGTGCACTCTTGCGCCCGGACTTGTCGGCCCGCTGCGCGAGAATCGTGTGCATCTGGTTGCCTTCCTGGCGCGGCATCGTCTCGACCAGGGCCTGCTCGCCCAGGTCGTTGATCAGCCGCTCCAGGATGCGGCGCCCGATCTCGGGGTGCGCCATCTCGCGCCCGCGGAAGAAGATCGTCGCCTTGACTTTGTCACCGTCGGCCAGGAAGCGCTCGATGTGCTTCTTCTTGAACTGGTAATCGTGTTCGTCCACCTTCGGGCGAAACTTGATTTCCTTGACCTCGATGATCTTCTGGTGCTTCTTCGCCTCGCGTGCCCGCTTCTGTTCCTGGTACGCGTACTTCCCGTAGTCCATGATCCGGCAGACCGGCGGCACGGCCGTGGGAGAAATCTCCACCAGGTCCAGTCCCTTCTGGCGCGCAATCACCAGCGCCTGCGGCGGCGCCATGATGCCGAGCTGCTGCCCGGTGTCGTCGATCACGCGGATCTCGCGCACCCGAATACGCTCGTTCACGCGAACCCGATCGTCACGTCGTTGGCCTCGCGGCCCTCGGTCGAAAGCGATAGCGTCCTCCCATGATCAGAACGGGACCCCGACGGCCACCAGGCCCTCGCGGTCGCCGCTCGCCGGCGGAACTAAAAAGTTCCGCCCTACCTACTCTGCGCCGCAGCCAGCGTCGCGCCGACTGTCGGGCTGCCGGCCCGGCGCGTCTGCACTTCCTCGAGCGCCGCAACGACAAACGCGTCCACGGCCTGCGCGCCCTGATCTCCACCTGCACGCGTGCGCACCGCCACGGTCCCGTCGTCCGCCTCACGGTCGCCAATCACGAGCATATAGGGGATCTTCTGCAGTTGCGCCTCGCGGATCTTATACCCGATCTTCTCCTGCCGCTCGTCCAACTCGGCCCGCAACCCGGCCGCCGCCAGGCGGGCCACGACCGTCCGCCCGTAGCCGGCATGGCGGTCGGCAATGGGCAGCACCCGCACCTGGAGGGGCGCCAGCCACAGCGGAAACGCCCCGGCGTAGTGCTCGATCAGCAGCGCGATGAAGCGCTCGAAGCTCCCGAAAATCGCCCTGTGGATGACCACGGGCCGGTGTTCGGTGTTGTCGGCGCCGATGTACTTCAGGTCGAAGTTCTCCGGCTGCTGGTAGTCCAGCTGTATCGTCGCGCACTGCCATTTGCGCCCGATGGCGTCGGTCACGTCGAAGTCGATCTTGGGCCCGTAGAAGGCGCCGTCCTTCTCGTTGACCGTGTACGCCATCCCGGCGTGTTCGAGCGCCGTCTTGAGCTCGGTTTCAGCGTGGTCCCACGTGGCCACGTCGCCGAGGAACTCGTCTGGCCGCGTCGAGAGCTTGGCCGAAAACGGCAGCCCGAAATCGCCGTAGACGCGCTGGACCAGCCGGATCAGTCGTTCGACCTCTTCGCCGATCTGGTCCGGTCGCACGAAGCAATGCGCGTCGTCCTGGGAGAACTGCCGCACGCGGGTCAGCCCCGACAACACGCCGGAGGCTTCGTTGCGATGCAGCGGCGTCTGCTCGTGGAATCGAATCGGCAGATCGCGATAACTCCGCATCTCGCTCGCGAACGTCAGGAAGTGCCCGGGGCAGTTCATCGGCTTCAGACTCATCGTCTCGCCTTCCGACTCGACGAGGAACATGTTCTGCCGATAGTGCTTCCAGTGGCCGGAGCGCTCCCAGAGCGCCTTGTTGAAAATCAGCGGCGTCTTCACCTCGACGTAGCCGGCCGGGAACAAGACCTCGCGCATGTAGTTGGCGAGCGTGTTGTAGAGCGTCGTGCCCTTCCCAAGCCAGAACGCGGCGCCCGGCGCCCACGGATGGAAGGTGAACAACCCCGTCTCGCGGCCGACTCTCCGGTGGTCGCGCGCCTTGGCCTCCTCGACCTGCTTGAGGTGCGCCTTCAGGTCCTTCTCAGACAGAAACGCCGTGCCGTAAATGCGCTGCATCGGCGTGCTGCTCGCGTCGCCCTTCCAATACGCATTCGACGTGGAGAGCAGCTTGAACGCCTTCAGCTTGCCCGACGACGGGACGTGCGGGCCGACGCAGAAATCGACAAAGGTGTCGCGGTCCTTGATCGCGTAGCACGAGACGTGGGACTGGCCCGCCGTCTTCTCCTGGATCAACTGGACCTTGAGCGGCTCGCCGCGCTGGGCAAAGTAGGCCAGCGCTTCCTCACGCGGCCACGACTGCCGTTGGTACGGCAGATCGGCGGTCGCCAGCTCGCGCATCTTCGCCTCGATGGCCTCGAGGTCCTCGGGGACAAACGGCCGGCTGACGACGAAGTCGTAGAAGAAGCCCTCGTCGATGGCCGGTCCGATGCCGCACTGGGCGCCGGGAAACAGCGCCGTGACGGCGGCGGCCATGAGGTGCGCCGTGCTGTGGCGCGTCAGGCCGAGCGCCTCGGGGCTCTTGTCGGTAACCAGCCGCACGCGCGCGTCGGCTGCCAGCGGCGTGGACAGGTCCACCAGGCGGTCGTCGACCACGGCGGCCAGCGCCGCTTCGGCCAGCCGCGGCGAGATCGCCGCGGCCACCTCGCGCACCGGTGATCCGGCGGCGAGTTGACGGGACGATCCGTCTGGCAACGTGACTGTGACCTGGCTCATCGTACACACGAACGCCCGCGCGAGCGGGACAGACTTCGGCCGTTGCCCCTGACGCCAGGGCCCCCTCGTACTCGTCGTGCGGACCGCTTCATCTCCGGAATGAGGCCGAAGGTCGTGACAAGTGCGGTGGTAGGCACGGGCGGACTCGAACCGCCGACCTCCTGCGTGTCAGGCAGGCGCTCTAACCAACTGAGCTACGCGCCTATAGCCGTCTTCCGGCGTCAAGACGAACGATCAGTATAGCAACCGGCTGAAAGGGGAGTCAATCGAGGGGCGCGACTCGGCGCCGAAGCGTCTCTGGTGGGAGCTCCGGCGCCAGCGGGGCGCTTACTTGACGGCTGTCTTGAGGGCCTTGCCCGGCGTGAAGCGCGCCACACGGCGCTTCGGGATCTTGATCGGGGCGCCGGTCTGCGGGTTGCGCGCCGTGCGCGCCTTCCGCTGCGATGTCTTGAAGGTGCCAAAACCCACGAAGGTGATCGAGTCGCCTTTCTTCAGCGCCTTGGTGACGCCATCGATGAACGAGTCGACGGCCGCACCGGCGGCGCTCTTGGACAGATCGACGTCTTTCGCGATCTTCGCAATCAGATCCTGCTTGTTCATTGAACCTCCTCGTGGCGGGACATCCCGCGTGGCGTCATGACGACGCCCTGGTGCACGCGCATGCACATGGGTGCGCGTGACATCAAACCTCTCGCGTTATACGCGACGGTCAGATCACTGTCAAGGGACAGGGCCGTGATTTCGGGCCCTCGCGCGATCGGTCGCGTGTCAGGCAGCTGGTGCCGCGGTCGCGGGCAGCAGTTCGAGCGCCTTGTCGAGGATCGGATCAGTTGCGCCGGAGGTCGCGCCGAACTCGAGGTCGGGTTCGGCGACGACAGTGTCGGGCGTGAGACCTTTCTCGTGAATCGACGAGCCGTCGGGTGCCACGAACCGCGCCGTCGACAGCCACAGGCCGCTGCCGTCGGGCAGCGTCACCAGTTCCTGCGAGGCCGCCCGTCCCAACGTGCGCTCGCCGATAAGGGTCGCCCGTGCGTTGCCTCTTAGCGCCGCCGCAAAGACTTCGGCGGCCTGCGACGTGCCGTTGTCGGTGAGCACTGTGACCGGCAGCGTGATGATGCCGTCGCCCGACGTGGTGGCGGTGACCTGCTTGGGGACCGTCCGTCCCTCGCGAGCGCCCAGCGTCCCGGTCGCGACGAACAACCGCGCGGAGGCAAAGCCCAGCGACGGGACGCCCTCAGCGGTTCGCCGCAAATCGACGACCAGGTGCCCGGCACCTTGCTTGCGCAGGGCGATGGCCTGCTGCCGCAGCTCGCTGGCGGTACGCTCGGTAAAGGCCGCCACCCGAATCAGGCCGACACCGGGGCGCACCAGACGCCCGGTGACGGTTGCCGGCGGCGCCTCGTCCCGGACCAGGGTGACCTCATGCGGTTCGGCGGCGTTGCCGCGCAGGACGGTGAGCGTCACTTTCGACCCCGGGGCGCCTCCAAGCGCCTGCTGTCCGGCCCACACGGACATCTCGCGGGTTGGCGCGCCGTTGATCGCGCGAATGTAGTCGCCGGTGGCCAGGCCCGCCTTGGCTGCAGGCGACCCATCCCGCGCAGCGATGACGCGCAGGTAGTACTGACGCGTGAGCTCGAGCCCGATGGTCCCCTTGGCCGGCGCCTGGGCCCGCCTGAGGACCGCGACCTGGGCGGGCGTGAGCCACGCGCTGTCGGCGTCGAGCCCTTCGGCGAGCCCCTGTAACGCGCCGCGCATGATGCGCTCGTTTCTCACCGGCTCGACGTAGTCGCTCATGACCAGCCTGTGGACTTCCTCGAAGACCCGCAGATGTTGATAGGTGGTGTCCTGGCCGGCGAGCACCCGGTCGAGGAAGCCCCCGAGCAACCCGAACGCGATGATCGGGGTGGACACCAGGAGGACGGTCAGCCGGGTCTTGGACGTCATGGGGTTTTACTGAAATCTGGGCTTCAGCCATTGTAGCGGGTCGCTCGGCTTACCGTCGACGCGCACCTCGAAGTACAGGGCCGGCCGACCGGTAGCCGGGGCCATGCCGACCGTGCCCAGCCGGGCCCCCTTGTCGACCCGAGCACCTTTTGTGACGCCCAGCGTCGCCAGATAGCCGTAAAGCGTGTAGGCCCGGTCGCCGTGATCGACGATGACGAGGGGACCAAATCCGGTAAACGGGGCCGCATAGGCGATGGTCCCCTCGTGGACGGCGACGACGGCTGCCCCGGCCTGCGACCCGATCTCGATCCCGTTTCGGGCGACGGCCGTCCCGTACTTCGCCGAGCGGTCGACGCCAAAGCGCGTGGCCACCGCTCCGGGCACCGGCCAGTCGAGCGCGCCGCGGAACGGGCGGAACGGCAGGGTGGGTGCAACGCCGGGCGCCAGCGAAGACACGGTGGCCGCCAGCCTGGCGCGCGCGGCGTCGAGATCGCCCGCCAGTTGCGCGTTCAGGTCCCGTTGCGCGTCGATGCGGGCCACCAGGGCGGCGCGGGTCTGGACCGCTCGCGCCGCCGACGAGGCGGCCGCGCGGGCGCTGGCGTCGAGCGTGGCGGACGCGGCTCGCCGGGCTTCCAGTTCCTTGCGCGCCTCGCGCAGCGACACCACCGTCGTCTGATGCGCGCGCACCCGCTGGCGATCGAGGTTGGCCAGGGCGGCGACCGTGCGATAGGCCCGTCCCATTTCGCGGACATCATCGACGCTGAGCAGCAACCGCAGATAGCCGCCGCTTCCCAACTTGTAGACTTCGCGCAGCCGCGCCGACAGGCCCGGAGCCTGCGCCGCCTGCGCGCGTTCCAGGGCCTCGAGATGCGCCGTCGTGGCGGCCAGTTCCACGGAGGCGGCGGCCAGGCCCGCCTCGGCCTCGCGCTGCTCTTCGAGCCGGATGTCGCGCTCGACCTCGAGCCGGCGCAGCTCGACCAGCAGCGTCTTCTCGGCAGCGAGCAGTTGCTCGGCCTCGGCCTGAAGCGCGCGCAGCCGCTCGGAGGCGCGGCGCTGGACGTCCTGGGCGAAGGATCCTGTCGAGGCTGCAAGCAAACCCGCAACCGTCACAATCACGAAGGCGCGAAGGCGCGAAGGCACGATGGTAGGGAGGATCTTAATCGTCAATCCGCAATCCGCAATCTGCAATTCCCTCCTACCTGTTACCATCCCGATGTGAGGGTGCTCGGCATCGACTACGGCGCGCGGCGGGTGGGGCTGGCGGTCAGCGACGCGACGGGCCTGCTGGCGCGGCCGCTCAAGACCCTGGACCGCAGCAGTCTTGCCAGCGATGCGGCGCTGGTGGATGCCGTGCTTGTCGCCGTGGCCGAGGTGTCCACTGACGACGAGCCGCTGGCGGCCATCGTCGTCGGGCTCCCGCGCCGCCTCGACGGCTCGCCCAACGACCAGACGCCGCGAGTCGAGGCCTTCGTGACGCGGCTGGCCGCCCGGACGCCGCTACCGGTGGTCCTGCAGGACGAGCGACTGTCGAGCCATGAAGCCGAGTCACGTCTGGCACTGACGGAAAAGGACTGGCGGCGGCGCAAGCAGATGCTCGACGCGGCGTCCGCCGCTGTGATCCTCCAGGACTACCTCGACGCCAAGCGCCCGACGCTTCTGGCCGATCCGGACCTTCGCTGAGCCATGCGACGACTTGTCATCCTCCTGGTGGCCGTTGCTGCGCTGGCGGCCGCCGTGGCCGGTTTCTACTACGCCCGCGTGGACGAGCGCTACCAGGGGTTCGGGGGCACCGAGCAGTTCGTGGAGGTCAGCCCAGGCTCGGGCAGTCGCGCTATCGGTCGCGCCCTCGCGCACGCCGGCGTCGTCCGGGACGAGCTGACGTTCCGGATGGCAGTCTATCTCACCGGCACCGCGCGCGAGCTCAAGGCCGGCGAGTACCGCTTTGCCGGCCCCTCGTCGCCCAAAGACGTCGCTCGCAAGCTCGCGCGTGGCGCCGTCTACTTGCGCCCGGTGACCTTTCCCGAAGGGCTGACGGTGAAGGAGATGGCGCGCGTGTTCGAGTCGCGGGGGTTCGGTGCCGCGCAGGCGTTCGTCCTGGCGGCGTCCGATCCAGCCGCGCTCCGCGCCCTCGATCCCGCGGCCAACGACCTGGAAGGGTACCTGTTCCCTGAAACCTACAACCTCGCACGGCGCGCGGAAGCCAGGACCCTGGTCGGGTTGATGGCGGCGCGCTTTCTCGAGGTCTTCGACGACCGGCTTCGCACGGAAGCGCAGAGCCAGGGATGGTCCGTGCGCGAAGTGGCGACCCTGGCCTCGCTGGTCGAGAAGGAGACCGCCCAGCCGGAGGAGCGCCCCATCGTCGCGGCTGTGTATCTGAATCGGTTACGGATCGGGATGGGATTGCAGTGCGACCCCACGGTCATCTACGCGCTCGAGCGGGCGGGGAAGTACACCGGCAACCTCACACGGCAGGACCTGCGCTTCGACTCGCCGTACAACACGTATCGCTACGCCGGCCTGCCGCCTGGCCCTATCGCCGCGCCGGGCAAGGCCTCGCTTGAAGCGGTGCTGCGTCCCGCCAAGGTGGACTACCTCTACTTCGTCAGCCGCAACGACGGCAGCCACGTCTTCGCGACCACGCTTGCGGAGCACAACCGCAACGTGAAGGCGTGGCAGAAGGACTTCTTCAAGAAAGGCACTCGATAGTTACGAGTTACGAGTTACGGGTTACGGGTTGAGTTGGGAGTTACGAGTTGTGAGTGACGAGTTGGCGAAATTTCGCGGATTGCTTCCGCAACTCGTAACCAGCAACCCGTCACTCCTCATTGAACTCGTAACCCGTAACCCGTAACCCATCACTCGTCATTCAACGCGTAACCCGTAACCCGTTACCGCGAGTCAGCGCTCGCCCCATCCCAGCTTTTCGCGCAACGTGTCGAAGTAGTTGCGGCTCGGCGAGCTGACGATCCGCACCGACGTCTCGGCGCGGATGATCCGCACGGCGTCGGTGGTCTCCAGCATGTGGCCGGTCTGGC
>JAENWD010000270.1 GCA_016650245.1 Vicinamibacteria bacterium | reverse complement strand
GCGCGCCCCCCTCGCGCCGAAGGCGCGGGCCCCCCGTGGGCCGCAGGCCCACGCCCTAGAACGTCACCGTTGCCGTGTTCG
Source organism: Vicinamibacteria bacterium (assembly GCA_016650245.1). GTDB lineage: Bacteria > Acidobacteriota > Vicinamibacteria > Vicinamibacterales > JAENWD01 > JAENWD01. Next base: position 2,022 of record JAENWD010000270.1, on the reverse strand, counting down.
AGCAGACGCTCGTGCCGGCCTCACACACTTGGTATGTGAACGTGCCGGCGCCCTTCCCGCCGATCGTGTCGGTGAACTCGCCGTCATTGAGCTCAGTCCTCAAGAAGGTGCCGTTCCGGATGATGTCCACGTTGGCGATGGTCGCGCCGCTCCAGTGGAGATCCGCGGTGCGAACCCCCTTGACCTTGTACCCCGACGCGGTGAGCACGATTCCAGGACCAGGCGTCTCCGTGCAGGTTGACGGCTTGGCGAACGACTCGGTGATCGTGACCCTACAGATCACGCCTCGGCAACTCTCGACCCCATCGGCGCCAACGCCGATCCCGAACTGCGCGAACGCGTCCCAGACGGTGCAGCGGGCGGCGAGAGGATCGAGCACGGTGCTCAGGCTGTTGATCGACGCGAGGATGCCGTCGCGCATGTCCTCGAACGCCGGCCGCGACACCGTGTCGTTCATGCCGTCGACGACGTAGGTATGCAGAAGTTCGGGATCCCATTCCTTCTCGACCCACAGCTCGCGCAGCCGCCACATCGTCGCTGCGTAGATCTCGCCGTTGAAGTGCACGCCGGTACCGCTGAAGTCGCCGTACGTCCGGTCATACCCCGTGTACGGCGCGCTGCGGATGCCGATGGAGTTTCCGGTGGAGTACTCGCCCACCCGGTCGTCTTCATTGAAGTACGTGGACAGCGTGTCGCTCATGCCTTCGCCGATGGCGCCGGCCATCGGTCCCGTCATGCCGCCGATCATCCGCCACGTCAGGCCGTGGCCGTACTCGTGGTAGACGATGTCCGAGTCGAGGTCGCCGTCGCGATCGGGGTTGGGTGAGGTCCACAGGTACATCTGCATGCGCGGACGGCTGCCGTCTGCCGGCGTCGCGAAGTTCGCGTTGTTAGTGCCGCCGCCGTCCTGTGCTTCCGCGTTGACAGGGTCGCTGCCGAGTCCGCCGCCGCTAAAGTTGTTCGACTGGAAGTTCTCGGCGCTCTCGGTGAAGCCGTAGCCGTAGAGCCGGTCGTGGAGCACGTTGTTCAGATAGAACAGGTTGGTGACCGACGCCAGTTGGTTGGCCACCGTCGTCGGCACATCTGTGCCGCTCCAGGCATAGTCGAACACCTGATTCGCCGACACCGGTCGCCCGTTGGTATCGGCGGCGTTGTTGTTGTCGCGATCGAGGTAGGCGTCGACGTTGTTGCCGATGGTCGTCGTGCTCGCGCCCAACCAGCCGTCAGGCGAGGCAGTCGACGGCGCCGGGCCGGTCACCAGTTCGTGCGCCGACACGCCCGGGTGGTTGCGGAAGATTCGGTAGGAGTCGCTGTTCGTGCGCAGCTCCTCGTGCACGATCTGCCCGCGCCCCGACACCACGGTGTGCCGCAGAATGTTGTTGCGGTCCCACGTCACCACGACATAACCGATGTCGAGCGCCTCGCCCGCCAACGGCAGCGCCACGCGCGTCGCCGTCGGCGCCTCGTCGAAAGGACTGCGCCGCTCGAAGGTGCTGACGTTGCCGATGGTGCTGGTCTCGCGAAGGTCGGCGGCGACGCCGGGGTAGTACCGCGCGAGCACCGCGCGAAGCGCCGCGTCCGGCCCGATCTGCGCAGGCCGCAACGCACGCGACGTGGAGACGAGGTTCTCGATGACCGACAGCAGATCGCCGGACGCCGCGAAGCTGGCCTTCACGTAGGTGCCGTAGACGTCGAGGCCAGCGACCCGCTGCCCAAAGCTCGCGTGCCCGACGCCACCGAAGTCGTGGTCCCTGGTCTGCACCAGCTCCGCCAGCGTCGCCTCGTCGTGTCGGCCGCGCAGGAACAATCGCACGGTATCGGCGCGAGAATTGGCCGGGCGCGCCAGCCGAGCGCCCCGATCGGCGCGCGTCGTTCGAGCGCCCTTGCCGCTGAGGTCGATAAGGGCGTCCTGCGCCGACGCAACAGACGCGCCGGCCACCAACCAGATCAGGGCGAGACGGAGCAAACCGCCAAGGCGCATGTCATGCCTCCGGACGTGAAGGAAGGGCCCGAACGACGAAG
>JAENWD010000269.1 GCA_016650245.1 Vicinamibacteria bacterium | reverse complement strand
AGGACACCGCACCCGCACGCTCCAGGCGCATCTGGTACTGAAGTCAGGGAGCTATGAAGGAGCCCAATGCCATGGAGATCATGAAAGCCGTCGCATTTCGCGGGCAGGCCGGGCCGGGCAGGCTGGCCATCGAGGAGCGCCCAAAGCCGACGCCACGGGCCGGACAGGCCGTCATCCGCATCACCACGACGACGATCTGTGGCACCGACGTCCACATCGTCAAAGGCGAGTATCCGGTTCGTGACGGCCTGGTGCTGGGACACGAGCCTGTTGGCGTCATCGACCAGCTCGGCGAGGGCCTCGAGCCGGAGTATCACGTCGGCCAGCGCGTGATCGTCGGCGCGATCACGCCGTGCGGCCAGTGCTTCTACTGCTTCAACGGCGCACACTCACAGTGCGGAGGACCGCTTGGAGGCTGGCGCTTCGGCAACACCATCGACGGCGCGTGGGCCGAGTACCTGCTGGTGCCCGACGCTCGTGCCAACCTGGCGCCGATTCCCGAAGGGCTCACCGACGAGCAGGTTGTGCTGGTGCCCGACATCTTCTCGACCGGCCTTGGTGGCGCCGAAAGCGGCGGTGTCAAGATCGGCGACGCCGTGGCGATCTTCGCCCAGGGCCCCATCGGGCTGTGCGCGACGCTGGGCGCGCGGCTTCTGGGCGCGGCGCTCATCATCGGCATCGACGCCGTGTCTGAACGCCTCGAGGTCTCCAAGCGTTTCGGCGCCAACGTCGTCATCAACTACCGCGATCAGGACCCGGTGGCCGCCATCAAGCGGCTCACTGGCGGCCGTGGCGTGGATGTCGCCATCGAGGCGTTGGGGCGGCAGGAGACCTTCGAGAACGCGCTGCGATCGATTCGGCCAGGCGGCACGCTGTCGAGCCTGGGCGTCTATTCGGGCAAGCTGGCCGTGCCGTACGAAGCGATCTATGCGGGCCTGGGCGACCAGCGCATCGTCACGACGCTCTGCCCGGGCGGCAAAGAGCGCATGCGGCGCCTCATGGAGATGGTGGCGCAGCAGCGAGTGGATCTGTCGCCGCTGGTGACGCACCAGTTTGCGCTCGACAGCATCGACGAGGCCTTCGACCTCTTCAGCCACCAGCGCGACGGCGTGATGAAGGTCGCGCTGCACCCGGCGCTCCCACCGGCGCGGCAGTTGACCGCCGGCGCCCGTGAGCTCGAGGTCGGATCACCCGCCTAGCAGGCGCAGCGCCTGCGCGCGGGCGTTCTGGAAGTACGTGCCGAGGTCGCCCTCAGGGCACCGGAGCTCGAGCATGACCCAACCGGCGAATGCGGCGTCGCGAAGGGACCGCGCGATGTCGGCCCAGTCGAGGCGCCCATCGCCGGGCGGGAGGTGGTCGTCATACTGCCCGTGATTGTCGCTGGCGTGCACGTGCACGAGCCGCGGGCCTGCGACCTCCATGAACCGCCGCCAGTGACCGCCAAGCGCGGTGTGGCCCGTGTCGAGGCACACGCCTGCGGAGCCGTCGACGTGCTGCAGGATCCAGGCGAACTCGTCGGGATGCCCTCCGATCAGATGTGGCAGGGGCGATTCGATCGCCAGCGTCATGCCCTCCTGCCGGCAACTCTCCGACAGCGAGCGCAGGCTGCCGGAGCAGGCCTGCAGCCGGGCATCGACATCGCTGCCGTGGCGGACGACATCGCTGGGGTGCACGACGACGATGCGCCCGCCAAGCTGCTTGAGTGCACGGGCCGCGGCCAGGATCGCGCCTATCGCGGCGTGCCGATGATGCTCGTTGGGATCGGACAGATCGAGCAACCCGCCAAACGGCGCATGTATCGAGATCGCGTGCAGCGTCGATTGCCGCAGTCGATCGGCGACCGCCACCACCTGCCCGTTCTGCCAGGGATCGAAGTGCCGCGGCGGCGTGCCCAGCTCGACGCCGGTGACGCCGATTGGCGCCAGCGCGTCGAGTACGTCGAGGATCGGCCGTGCCGTACACGCGCCCGTCGAGACGCCCACCGACCAGCTCATGGGCCCACCTGTGCCAGCGCGCGGTCGCGGTCGAATCGGAGGTCGTGCGGGCAGCCCACCCGCGGACAGATGTATTTCTCCCGCGCCGACATGCAGTTGAAGTCGATCATCTGGTCCAGACCCGTCGCGATCATGCCGCCGAACACGCGCACGTCGAAGTCGGCTCGCGTTCGCGCGTCGCCCCTGGTCCACCGCTCGCCCCACCCATGGCTGTCTTGGTAGGCGGCGCAGACCAGTTCGGCCACCTGGCGGGCCGTCCAGCCGCGTGACACCAGCCACCGTGTCAGGTGCTGGATGTGCTCGGGCTTGAGCAACAGGTCGTTGGGCCTATCGAGCGCCGGCGACACACACGGCGGCATGGCCTCGCGGTCGAGCGGTGGCAGGGCAGACGCGGCCGCGACATCGTCGAAGGCGCGGTGGAACCGGGCGAGCCTGCTCGCTTCGTAGCGGACGAGCAGGCGAGCCACGCCCGGCGACACATCAGGAATCACCGCGTGCGAGCGGCCGGCGAGCTGTTGCCCGAAGGCCGGTGTCCGGCCCCCGAGCAGCATGGCAAGCAGGTTCCGACGCGCCCTGGGCAGCGCGACCAGGTCGGGCGTGTGGCGTGCGGCGGCCGGGCCGAAGATGTCGGGTCGGGCGCGGTGCCATTGATACGGACCAAACGCCACGCGGAAGTGACGGATGTCGAGAGGGTCGCCCACATGTGAGAAGTCCACCGAGGCGCACTCGCGTCCGTGGACGCCGTGCCCGACGACGGTGCCGTTCACGGTGACCGGAATCGGGCTCGACGAGGCGGCGCGCCGCACGGCCTGGTGCGCGAGATACTCGATGAGCAGACCCAGACCCTCGGCGGCGCGCGCCTGCCGCTCGGTGATCCGCGCGTCGGCCTCCGGCGGGCGTCGCCGCTCGTGTGTGGCGTACCAGCTCGGCGCCTTCGGCCGCAGCGTCGCCAGCCGGTCGATGACCGGGTGGTCGAGGGCGATCGTGCCGACGAAGTGATACCCGCGGCCCGTCATCACCGGCAGGGCCGCGATCCCAGCCACGCTCAACACGTGGCGCATCGCGCGGTATGTGGGCTCCAGCCTGACGAAGACGTCGGCGGGATGCAGAAACGGCTCCCCCGGATCGTCGGGGTTCTGGTGGTCGAGGTCGATTAGCAGCACGAGATGGCGCGTGTCCCAGAGCGACCGGGCGAGGTCGCCGCCGGCGTGCAACAGGCGCGCGACCTCGGAGACCGGATGGCGCGCGGCCGAGCCCCAGGTGACAAAGGGCTCCTCGCCCTTGCGTAACGTCGCGACGTAGGCCGCACTGGGGGGATCGGTTCTGGTGGCGCCGCAGTATTCGAGGACGCGCGCGCGCACGGTGGGGTCGTCGCCGTACGGCTGCACGTCACACCTCGAGTCTGTCATCGATCGTCGAGATCTCCGGCACGTTGCGCAGCCGGTCGCCGAGCATCGTCGCGACCGGAGACGCCGCTGTGGCGCGGCCGCAAAGGTCGAGTACCCGGCTGGTCGGGACGTCGGTGGGCACCACCACGCACGATCGGACCCGGACGGTCCACGCCGAGTCGGTGCCGGGCTCGAGGCGAGCGGCCGCGACGTAACCGAGCACGCGCAAGCGCTCGTCGGACGCCATGCGCAGGAAGGTCCGCATGAGGCAGCTGGCCGCCGCGAGTGCGAGCAGGTTCTCGGGCGACCACGCGACGTTGTCGCCGACCGTCAGCACGGCTCCAGATGGCGCGGTCGCGGTCCCAGCACAGGCCGCATCCCAGACAAGCTCAATCACAAGGGCGTTGCAGCGCAAGGGCGGTGCCAGACGCGAGCGTCCCCTCACGCTCCACCTGCGGGCGGCGGGCGTGCGAGGTGAGGCAAGACGACCCGGAATAGTCCTCACGCGAAGGGCGCTATTGCGCAACCCTGGGCTGTCGTGACACCACAGGGAAGTCCCGGCAGCATTTGTGCGTAGGCCTTGTGTGTCGCCCCCGTGGCGCTGGAGCCTTACGATGACGCGCATCCTCATCCTCTACGGCACAACCGATGGTCACACGGCCAAGATCGCCCGGAGATTGGGCGACACGCTTCGCGCGCGAGGCGCCGATAGCGACGTCGTGAACGTCGCGCACGCCACGCCTCGTCTGGCGGGCTACGACGGCGTGATCGTCGCCGCGTCGGTTCATACCGGGACCTATCAGCCGGAGGTTCGGCAATGGGTTCGGACCCACGCCCCGGCGCTCGCCGACATGCCGGGCGCGTTCATCTCGGTGTGCCTCGGGGCCTTGCAGCACGAACCCGAGGTGCAACAGGAGGTGGCGGCGACGATTCGTCGATTCCTGGCGTCGGTTGACTGGGAACCGACGATCACCAAGGCGGTCGCCGGGGCCGTGCTCTATTCCCGCTACGGCTGGCTCAAGCGGTGGCTGATGCGGCGCATCGTCGCGAAGGCGGGTGGCGACACCGACACCAGCCGCGACTACGAGTACACCGACTGGGCCGACCTCGATCGGTTTGCCGAGGGCTTCGCCGACCTGGTCGCGCGACGCCTCGCCGAGGCCGGAGGGTATGCCCAGCCGGCCTGAACCAGGGAGCGTTCGCCAGTGGCGAGCCGACCGGCCGGGGAAAAGTCCCCGCGGAGCGCGGGAAATTTCCACGGTCATCGTCTGGCAGTTGCCGTAGGATCGGCCCACAGTTGCCATGCCAACGCCCGCTGAGCCCCGCAGGGAGGTGACCCTGGACCGGCAACGGATGCGAGAGCTCGAGGACTTCCGCTATGCCCTCGACCAATCCGCCATCGTCGCGGCAACCGACGTCACGGGCGCGATCCGCTTCGCCAACGACAAGTTCTGCGAGATCTCGGGGTACACGCGCGAAGAGCTGTTGGGCCAGGACCATCGCCTGATCAACTCCGCGTATCACCCGAAGTCGTACATTCGCGAGCTCTGGCGGACCATCGCGTCGGGCCAGATGTGGCGGGGCGAGCTGCGCAACCGCGCGAAAAACGGCACGTTCTACTGGGTGGACACGATGATCGTGCCGTTCCTCGACGAGCAGGGAAAGCCCCATCAGTACGTGGCGATTCGCTACGACATCACCGCGCGGAAGCTGGCCGAGCAGCAGTTGGTGGACCAGGCCTCACTGGCGCGCCTGGGGGAAATGGCCGCTGTCGTGGCGCACGAGGTGCGCAACCCGTTGGCCGGACTGCGGGGGGCACTGCAGATCCTCTCGCAGCGTCTCGCAGGAGAGCGGGCCGAGCACGCCGTCATCGTCGAGATGATCAAGCGCCTTGACACCCTCAATGACCGCGTGACCGATTTGCTGCGCTACGCCAAACCCCGCACGCCGCAGCTCGGGCGCGTGCGGCTCCGGACGCTGGTCGAGAGCACGGTCGCCTTGCTGCACCGGGACCCGGTCCTGGCAGCCGTCGAGGTCGTCGTCGAGGGCGCCGACGTTCCGGCGTATGGCGACGTCGAGCTCCTTCGAGAGGTGATCCTGAACCTGCTGCTCAACGCAGGCCAGGCGATGGAGGGCCACGGCGTCGTGCGGGTGACCATCGAGGGCGGCGCGATGGCGACCGTGAGGGTCCGCGACCACGGGCCTGGCATCCCCACCGGCGTGCAGGCGAAACTCTTCGAGCCGTTCTTCACGACCAAGCGCGCCGGTACGGGGCTGGGCCTGGCCATCGTGCGCCGCCTTCTCGAGCTGCAGCATGGCACGGTGACGTTCGAGTCGTCGTCGAGCCAGGGCACGCACGTGCTGGTGACCCTGCCGCTCGACGTCGGCGGAGGCAGGTCCAGCGGCGGTCAGTGAGCGGTCTTGACGAGGCCGAACTTCTCGATGCGATAGCGGATCTGGTCGCGGTTGAGGCCGAGCAGGGTGGCCGCACGCGTCTGGTTGCCTCCGCTGCGCTCGAGCGCCTGCACCACCAGGCTGCGTTCGAGCTCGTCCAGCTTCACGCCCTCGGCGGGCAGCGAGATGCCGTGAGCGGCCCGCACCGGACTGCCCAGGACGGGGAAATCGCTGGGCTCGAGCCACGGCCCTTCGGAGAGCAACATCGCCCGTTCGACGGCGTTGCGGACCTCGCGCACGTTGCCCGGCCAGCCGTAGTCCTGCAGGCCCCGCATCGCGGCCGGCGTGACGCCGCGCACGGACTTGCGGAACTCGCGATTGAACAGGTCCACGTAGAACGCCACCAGGGCGGGCAGGTCTTCCAGGTGGGCTCGCAGCGGGGGCAAGTGGATCGGCAGGACGTTGAGCCGGTAGTACAGGTCCTCCCGGAAGCGCCCGCTCTTGACCTGATCTTCCAGGTTGCGATTGGTTGCGCCGATGACGCGCACATCGACCCGGATGTCGTGTTGGCCGCCGACGCGTTTGAAGGCCTTCTCCTCGAGAAACCTCAAGAGTTTGGGCTGCAGGCCGGGCACCATCTCGCCGATCTCGTCGAGAAACACCGTGCCGCCGTCGGCCGATTCGAGCAGGCCGCGCTTCTGCTGGCGCGCGTCGGTGAACGCGCCGCGCTCGTGTCCGAACAGCTCGCTTTCAAGCAGCGATTCGGGAATTGCCGAGCAGGTGATGTTCATGAACGGCCGATTGGCCCGCTCGCTGTTGTAGTGCAGGACCTTTGCCGCCAGGTCCTTGCCCGTCCCGCTCTCACCGGTCAGCAGCACGGTCGAGGCGGGGCTGGCCGCCACCTTGCGCAGCAACTGTTTCAACCCGGTGATCTGCGGCGATTCGCCGACGATGCGGTCGAACTCGTAGGGCTGCGCCTGGCTCGCCCGCAGGCGGCGTACTTCGCGGCGCAGACGTGTCGTCTCGAGCGCGTTGGTCACGGTCAAGGCGACGTCGTCGAGGTTGAACGGCTTGTTGGCGAAGTGGTACGCCCCGATCTTCATCGCCTCGACCGCCGTTTCCACGGTCGCATACGCGGTGAGCATGATCACGAGGATGTCCGGGTCGTACTCCTTGATCCGTCGCAGGACAGCGACGCCGTCCATATCCGGCAGGCGGTAGTCGAGCAGGACCAGATCAACGCCTTCGCGCACACGGTCCAGCGCGGCGCTGCCGGTTTCGGCTTCGAGCACATGGTGCCCGTCGGCGCGCAGGCGTTCGAGCAACGACCAGCGAATCAGCTGCTCATCGTCGACGACGAGAATGGTGGCGTGCGGCATGAGGCAGTATACGTTTCAAGCAAGTTCCGGGCCGGCCCAGCTCTGAAGCATGCGGATGTACGTCCCGCGCTCGAAGGCGGATGGATCCTGGCGGCGGACCAGGCTGACCAGGCCACGGGCCTCCGAAATCGTCGCCATTGCCTTCGATTCCATCCAGCGTACCAGGCCGTCGCGCATCGCACCTAGATTTGACGGTCCGTGTCGCAGCAGCGCCGACACCAACTGCACCGCGTCGGCCCCAGCCAGAATCGCCTTGATCCCATCGTCTGGAGTTGCCACGCCGCCGGTGATCGCCAGCGACGCGCGAACCCGCCCGTGCAGTATGGCCGTCCAGCGCAAACGCAGTAACAGCTCTGCGCTGGTCGACAGCGTGACGTGCGGCACCGCCTTCAGTGTGTCGATGTCGATGTCGGGCTGGTAGAAGCGGTTGAAGAGCACCAGGCCGTCCACGCCCGCCTTGTCCAGTTCATCGGCGAGGTTGCCAAGGGCCGTGAAGAACGGGGAGAGCTTGGCGGCAATGGGAATTGCCAGGCTGCTGCCGAGCTCGGCCACGACATCGCGAACGCGCCGTTCGATGGCGACGCCGGAGACGTTGGGTTGCGTGACCACGTCGTACATGTTGATCTCGAGCCCATCGGCGCCGGCTTGCTCGATCTGGCGCCCAAACGCAAACCATGGGGCCGAGGTGGTCCCGTTGAGCGAGGCGATCACGGGGATGGCAACGGCGGCTTTGACCCTGCGGATGTGTTCGAGGTACGCGTCGGGCGAGAACACGTAGCCGGCGTCGGCAGGAAACTCCGACAGCGTACTGGCGAAAGCCGCCTCGTACGGGTCCATCCCGTGGATCCGTCCCGACTCCGCCATCGTGATCTGCTCCTCGAAGATCGACCGCAGCACGATCGCGGCGGCGCCCGCATCCTCCAGCCGCTTGACGCCGTCGACCGAGTCCGACAGCGGAGACGAACCGACCACGAAGGGGTGCGCCAGGGGCAGGCCGAGATAGGTCGTTGCCAGGTCCATCGCAGGTCACACGGTCGTCACGACAACGCCGGGCTGAACAGCAGGCTGGCGATGACCGCCAGCGACACCGACAGCCCCGCGGCTGCCCCGCACACGACCAGCGCCTCCGACATCGTCTGATAGTCGAGCGCGTGCCGGACACCCACGACCATCGCCGCAAACATCCACGCTGTCGTGACGGCAAACACCGGAATGGCCATGCCCGGCAGCAGCGCGAAGACTTGCAGCAATCCCGGCGAAGCCGCAAATCCCGTCGTTCTCAGCAGTTGGCCAAGCGTCGCACTGGTCTCCGGGCCTGGAAGCACGCGCGTGCCGATCTGGAACACCAGCATGGCCCACGCCACCCACGTCACCAGCGCCAGGCTGCTCACCGACGCGAACGTGGCTGGGTGAAGGCCATACAGCCCACCCGCACCGACGCCAGCGGCCATGCTCGAGAGCAGGACGATCGCTGCGGCCTGCCAGGTGACCCGCGGAGTGGCCTCGACGCTTTCGAAGCTCCCGCCGTCGAGCATCGCCGCGCCCATCACACGATAGAAGAAGAACGTCATCATGCCACCTCGCCAGAGTGCTGGCACCATCAACTGCAACGACCCTGCCACACGCGACCGACGGGCCCTGGCCCTCTTGGTCCGAACCCCTGGCGCCCGCCGCGCGGTGGGAATAATCGCGCACCCCGGGACCGTCCATGGCGGAGTTGGGGCGGTATCGGGCTTGCGTGATCCCGGACTGGGTGCCAACACGCAAGGGGCGGTGTCATGTTCGCGGCCTGGAGAACGATGCTCGTGATCGCGGTGCTTGCCGGTGGCCCGCTGCGCCTCTCCGGCACTGTGCAGTGGCACGACGTGACGGCAGGGCAGTCGTTGACCTCGCTGGGCGCCCGCTTTGGCGTCGAGGCTTCAACGCTTGCCTCTGACAACGGGCTGCGATCCGGTGCGCCGATCGAACCAGGGCAGTTCCTGCTCGTCGACAACCGGCACATCGTGCCGACGGCCGCGCAGGACGGGGTCGTCATCAACGTCCCACAGCGCATGTTGTTCGTGCTCCGCGACGGGCGGCTGCTCGGCAGTTTCCCGATTGCAGTCGGCCGGGCGGACTGGCCGACGCCGATCGGACGATTCCAGGTCCGCACGAAGGAAACCGACCCGACGTGGGACGTGCCCGAGTCTATCCAGCAGGAGATGGCGGCTGCCGGAAAGCAGGTGGTGCTCAAGGTGCCCCCCGGCCCCGACAACCCCCTGGGCTCGCACTACCTCGGCCTGACGGCGAACTCGGTTGGCATCCACGGCACCAACGTGCCGACCAGCATCTACCGCTTCACCACCCACGGCTGCATTCGCCTGCACCCCGACGATGCGGCGGCTCTGTTCGCGCTGGTCGAGGTCGGCACGTCCGTGGAGATCATCTACGAGCCGGTCCTGGTGACCCGGTTGGTGTCGGGAGAGGTCCTTGTGGAGGTCCACCGCGACCCCTACAAGCGGGGCAGCACCACGGTTGCGGCGGTGGAGCGGCTGCTGGCCCAGGCCGGAGCGGGCGAGCTTGTCGGGTCCGATGACGTCAAGCGGATCGTCAAGGCCAGGACAGGCCGGGCATCGCTGGTGCCGTCTCAGATGAGCGGGCGCGCAAACGAAACCCCGTAGGCGGCGATGGCTGCGGCCAGCCCCGCCAGCGTCATTGCCAGCAGGCCAATCGAGGTCAGCAGCCGGAAGCGCCCACGACCGATGGCCAGCGCGATCCCCAGCTTCGTGATGGAGTTCGACAGGATACCAGCCGCGATCGCCACGGCGCCCACTTCGGGGGCCAGGCCACCGGCGACGCGGTCGGTCATCGACGCGGTGAGGGCATCGACATCGGTGAGCCCGAGCGCGAATGCCGACGCCAGCAACCCGGCGTTGCCGAAGCGCCGGTTCACGCCTTCGAACAGAAAGAGCACGATCTGGAATGCGGCGGCCATCTGCAGGGCCGCGGCCAGTTGCAGTGGATTGGAGGGCGCCTGTGGCGGCGCCCCGGCGGATGCGCCGCGGCGCATCGACAGCCAGACGGCAGCGGCTCCAACGGCCAACGGCGTCACGAGCAACGGGACCAGGTGTGGAAGCAACGTCGGGTTGAGGACGGCGACGGCCAGCGCCACCCGCACGAAGAGCACCGCGCAGGCTGCCAGCGCCCCACTCGCTAGGCGCGCGCCTTCGGCGCCGGGTTCGCGGCTCAGCCGCGAATAGGTCAACGTCACGCTGGTCGACGACACGAGACCACCGAGAAGGCCCGCAACCGTGATGCCGTATCGGTCGCCGACAATCGTGCGCGCGATGTAACCGGAGAAGCTCAGGCCGGAAAAAAACAGCACGAGCGCCCAGAGCGCACGCGGGCGAACGCCGCCCATCGGGCCGTACGGCCCTTCGGGCAGCAGTGGAAGCACGACGAGTGCGAGCACCGCAAAGCGCGCGCCGGCGCGGAACCCGCGGTCGTCCAGCAGCCGAACAAGCGCGTGCAGCCGCGACTTCTCGACCAGCAGCAGCACGGTGAGCGCGATGACCCCGCTGGCCAACCGCATCTCGCCGTTGCCGGCGAGTACTCCGGACGCCAGCACGACCAGCGCGGCGACCTCGGTGGTCCCGTCCACGTCGCGACGGCTTGCCGCGGCATAGGCCACCACCACCAGCGCGGCCGCGCTGCCGACCAGCAGCGCGGCGAGCCACTGGCCGCCGCTGGTGGACAGGAGGCCGGCCATTCCGCCGAGCAGGCCCAGCAGCGTGAACGTCCGCAGGCCGGCAAACCGCGCCTTCTCGCCCTCGGCGTGCCCGGACCACTCGCGTTCGACACCGACAGCCGCGCCGCCGAGCGTGCTGACGAGGAGAGGGACGACGGTGTCGATGGTCACGACACGGCAAGCCTATGCCAGAAGCCGGCCACCGGAGGACGGGACGATAGCGTCGGGAGGACGGGACGATAGCCTCCGGAGGACGGGGACGATAGCCTCGGACCTCGAGGCTAGCTGCGAAGCTCCGGAGGCTAGGTGCGAAGCTCCCGAGGCTAGGTGCGACAGCTCCGGAGGCCAGGTGCGAAGCTCCTGAGGCTAGGTGCGAAGACTACCGAGGCTATCAGCGACGCTCCTGAGGCCACCAGGTCGTGTGCCGGGTGTGGCATTCGGCGCAGATCGTGAGCAGGGTGCCGTAGGCGCGTGCGCGGCCGGGCGT
>JAENWD010000268.1 GCA_016650245.1 Vicinamibacteria bacterium | reverse complement strand
CGGGAGACGGCCGCCGGCGCGTCGGCCACGAGCCCCGCCCCGATGCCTGGATACCTCAGTTCGAGGCTCCGCAGGCAGTAGTCGCGGCCTCGCAGGTAGGTCCGGCGCGCCCGATCCTGCAGTCGGACAAACCTGGGGTAGTCGTCGACCTTGACGAACTCCGCGTCGCTGTCGATGAAGGCGTAACCGTATTGCGTGAAGCCAGCGCACGCGGTGAGCAGCAGGCCGCGATGCCGTGGCAACTCCACCAACAGCGACTCGACGAGCTTCAGGGAGAACGGGACGGCCGCGCGAATCAGCTCGGGGTCCTCGTCCGAGGCAAAGGTGTCGCCGCTTTTGGAGAGAGAATCCGCGACACTGGAAAGCGCGACCTTCTTGAGCGCGCATCCGCTGGTCGCGACCAGGACCAGCGCAAGCGACACTAGTATCGAAGCCCGGCCTGTCGTTGTCGGCATGGCATCCTTCCCTGCTGGTTACTACAGGGAAGGGCGCGAGAGGTTACAGCGGGTCAGATTGTCAGGGTCTTCAGGTAGGCGACGCTTTCCTTCGTGAGGTCCATGTTCTGTTCCACGAAGTAGTTCTTCACCCCGCCCACCTTGGCCGCCTGGAAGGTCTTCGCCCAATCGATGCTGCCCTTGCCCAGCGCGGTCTGCACGCGCGGCGTGGCAGTGAGGTCCACGTCCTGAAGGTGCATCGAGATGAAGCGGCCCGGGTACTTGGCGAAGTACTCGTGGGCCACGAAGCCCCGGCTGATCGTGGACATCTGGAACTGGAACTTCACCAGTTTCGGGTCGAGCAGCTCAAAGAGGATGTCGTAGGTGCGCCGGCCGTCGACCTCCGAGCTCTCGAAGCCTTCGTTGTGCAGCCCTTGCTGGATGCCGTTGGTGGCGGCCATCGCGGCGATCCTGTTGTACTCGTCAGCGGCCCTCTTCACGTCGTCGAGCGTCGGGGCGGGCGCGTTGCCGCTGCCCAGCGTGGCGGTGAGCATCTGGGTGATGCCGACCTCTTTCGCCCAGTCGATGCAGGCCGACTGCTTCTCGCGCAGCTCCTTCATGCTGAAGTGGGCGCTCTCGCACGTCAGGTCGTGGTCGGCGAGGATCTGCTTGACCATCGTGGCATCCGACAGGCTGGCGAACTCCGTGTAGCCAAACGGCGAGCACAGCTCGAGAGTCGTCACGCCAATACCCGCCAGCGTGGCCGCGAGCCCTGCGAAGTTGCCCTCCTTGATCAGCGCCCGATGGGGATACGTCTGGCTGCCAATCGGTAGGCCAAGGGGCGCGGCCTTCAGCCTCGCCGCACCGGCCGCAAGCAGACCGACCAGCGACGCCTCCGCGCCAGCCTTCCTGAAAAACTCCCGACGTGACAACCCGCTCATGGTCGACCTCTCGGAATGTGGCGCAGGCCTTCAGGCCTGCCCGGCCCCAGCAGGCGTATACTCGCACAGCTTTTTGGGGACCGCATCCATGAACCCTGTGAATCGCCGCACGTTCCTTGCGAGTCTTGGAAGCGCCTCGGCGCTGACGATCGTGCCTCGACGCGTGCTTGGCGGGCCTGGCTACATCGCGCCCAGCGACATGGTGCTGCTGGCGCAGGTGGGCTGCGGCACGCAGTCGCAACGGCAGTTGAATGCCGGCCTGGTGACACGACCGGATTTGCAGGTCATCGCCGTCGTCGACCCCAACAAGGACAGCCAGAACTACGTCGACTGGGACCGGTTCGGTAACCGCGACCGGATTCGCCGCGTGCTGGACGACCCGACGTGGGGCGAGGGCCATACCGGCATTCGTGCGGGCCGCGACGTCGCGCGGCAGATCATGGAGACCTACTACCGGAAGCAGAATCGGCCGTCGCGCGGCATCAGGTCGTACGAAGACTTCCGCGAGATGCTGGAGAAGGAAACAGACATCCAGGGCGTCGTCAACATTACGCCGGATCACCAGCACGGGCCCATCAACATCGCGGCGCTGAAGAAAGGCAAGGCGGCGATCTCGCACAAGCCGGTCGCCAGCGTGCTCCACGAGGTCCGCCGCACGGTACAGGCCGCGCGCGACAGCGCGGCGCCGTCGCATCTGCTGGCCTACAGCAACCACCCGGATCGGCACCTGCTGGCGGCCTGGATCGAGGCCGGCGTGATCGGCACGATCCGCGAAGTGCACAACTGGACCAATCGCCCGTTCTGGCCGCAGGGGATGCAGGAGTACCACAAGTCCGGCCCGCCGGTGCCCGACGGCTTCAACTGGGAGCTGTGGCAGGGGTCAGAGCCCGATCGCATCTACCATCCCAGCTACACCTTCGCCGTCTATCGAGGCTGGTACGCATACGGCACCGGGTGCCTGGGCGACATGGGCCACTACAGCCTGTGGCAGCCCTACCGCATCCTCGATCTCGGCGTGCCCGAGTTCGTGGAAGCCAGACCCAACAACGACGCGTACGTCGACGAGCACAACGTCAGCGACGGCGGACACGTGTCTCAGGTCGCCTTCCCGAAGGCCAGCACGGTCAGGTGGCGCCATCCCGCCACCGCCCGCCGCCCCGCTGTCGATACCTTCTGGTACGACGGAGGCATGAAGCCCCAGACGCCCGAAGAGCTGTACGAGGACAACGAGGATCTTGCCGATGAAGGCATGCTGTTCATCGGCGACAAGGGCAAGATCCTGTGCGACTACCGGGCGACCAAGCCGCGCCTGATCCCGCAAAGCCGTCAGCGCGCCTTCGAGGGTTCGGTGGCCGCGAAAGACTACGACCGCACGACGCCGGAAGACGAATGGCTGAACGCCATCAAGAACAGCACGAAGTCCAAGGGCAGCTTCGAACAGGTGGCCGCACTCGCGGAAGCGGTGACCCTGGCCGCCATCGCCCTTCGCGTGCCCTACAAGCGCCTGCTGTGGGATGCGACGAAGGTCGAGTTCACCAACTCCACCGAAGCCACAGCCCTCGTCCGACGCGCGCAGTATCGACAGGGATGGGAATCCCTACTCTGATCGCAACGCCTGGATCACATCCACCCGTGACGCTCGCGCCGCCGGCATCAGCGACGCAACCACGGCCGCCACCACCAGCACGACCGCCGCGCCGACGAGCGGTATCATGCCCGGCAGCCGCACGTCTGTGATGTAAGCGCCGACGAACCGCGCAAGCGCGAACCCGCCGGCGACGCCGGCGACGATGCCCGCGGTGGCAATCACCGCGCCTTCACTCAGCACGCGCGTCAGCAGGTGTTTCGGTTCGGACCCAATCGCCAGTCGAATGCCGAACTCGCGCGTTCGCGCGCTTACCGAGAACGCGAGCACGCCGGCGACGCCGACCACCGCGATCAACAACGCCACGCCCGCGAACACACCGAAGACGAGCGCGTTCAGCCGGTCCGGCGCCAGCACTTCCGCGCGCACGTCCTCGAGCGTCGCGGCCTGCTCCACCGGCTGCTCAGGCCTCAGCTCGCGG
>JAENWD010000267.1 GCA_016650245.1 Vicinamibacteria bacterium | reverse complement strand
GACCTGCCCGACGTGCTCAAGTGGGCCAAGTTCAGCACGGCTGCCTGGCTGAAGGACGGATCGGGCTTCTTCTACAGCCGCTACGACGCGCCGAAAGAGGCCGAGACCTTCACGGGAGTCAACAAGTTCCCGAAGGTGTTCTTCCACGCGTTGGGCACGTTGCAAGACGCCGACCACCTCGTCTACGAGCGCAAGGACCAACCCGACTGGGGCCTGACGGCCGATGTCACCGACGACGGCAGATATCTGCTGATCTATCAGTCGGAAGGCACCAAGCCAGAGAACCGGATCTTCGTGAAGGACCTCTCGACGCCCGGCGCACCGATCCAGCCGTTTCTCGACAAGTTCGACGCCGACTACACCGTCGTCGGCAACGACGCCGAGCGCTTCTACGTGATGACCGACAAGAACGCGCCGCGCCGCCGGCTCGTCGGCATCGACCTGGCCACGCCCGACTCGTCGGCGTGGACGACGATCGTGCCCGAGGCTGGTGGCCGCGACGTGCTGGCCGGCGTGCACATGGTCGCCAACCGCTTCATCACCGAATGGCTCACCGACGCGCACGAGATCGTCAAGCTCTACGCGCTCGACGGCACGTTCGAGCGCGAGATCGCCTTGCCAACCGTCGGATCCACCGGCGGGTTCAGCGGCAAGCGGTCGAACTCGGAAAGCTTCTACAGTTTCTCGTCGTTTGCATATCCAGGCGTCGTCTACCACTACGACTTCGGCACGGCGAAGAGCACGGTGTTCAAGCAGCCGACGGTGGACTTCTCACCCGCGGACTTCGAGACGGTCGAGGTGTTCTACCCGTCGAAGGACGGCACCACGATCCCCCTCTTCCTCACCTACAAGAAGGGCGTGAAGAAGGACGGCCGGAACCCGACGTACTTGTACGGCTACGGCGGGTTCAACATCGCCATGACGCCGGCCTTCTCGCCGGCCACGATCGCGTGGATGGAAATGGGCGGCATCTTCGCGCAGGCCAGTCTGCGTGGCGGCAGCGAGTACGGCAAGGCGTGGTACGACGCCGGGCGATTGACGAACAAGCAGAACGTCTTCGACGACTTCATCGCCGCCGCCGAGTACCTGATTCGCGAGAAGTACACCTCGACGGCGAAGCTGGCAATCGCCGGCGGCAGCAACGGCGGGCTGCTTGTGGCCGCCTGCCTCATACAGCGGCCCGATCTGTTTGGCGCCGCGCTGCCCGCGGTGGGCGTGCTCGACATGCTGCGCTTCCACAAGTTCACGATCGGCTGGGCATGGAAGTCCGACTACGGAGACCCGGACGTCGCCGCCGATTTCGAGACCCTGCTGAAGTACTCGCCGCTGCAGAACCTGAAGCCGGGCGTCAGCTATCCGCCGACGTTCATCACGACCTCCGATCACGACGACCGCGTCGCGCCGGCGCACAGCTTCAAGTTTGCCGCCGCGATTCAGGCCGCACAGGCGGGTCCAGCGCCCGTGCTGATCCGCATCGAGACAAAAGCCGGCCACGGCGCCGGCAAGCCGACCAGCAAGATCATCGACGAGCGGGCCGACATCTACGCGTTCCTTGTCAAGGCGCTCAACATGGACGCGCCCAAAGCGGGCACAAAATGACGTCCACGTACGCCAACCACGGGTCACGTACGCCAACCACAGAGTCACGGAGAACACGCAGCACGCACCGAGTGTTCTTGGGATCTGATCCAAGAAGGCTCTCTGTGTGGCCTCTGTGTCTCAGTGGTTGGCGTACGTCGTACTGAATGCTGTCGCTGTTCTTTCACCGCTGGGAGCGCCGCCTGGCCGACGTGTCGAAGGACCGCATCGTGCGGCCGTTCGACTGGGGGCTCGACTGGCTGCCGACCTCTGGCAACGGCCACCACGCCGAACCACAGGCTCGTGTCCAGGCATACGTGGACGACGTGCTGCGTGACACGCAGGCGTGGTTCACGCCGCCACCGACGACCGACTATGACGTCGTGCCGGCGGCGGCCGACGGGTCCTCACTCGTCCGATTTCCGAGCGCGCTGACGACCCCGCATCCCGAGAACAACCGCGTCACCACGCGCTACTTCCCGGCGGCCGCGGCGCGCGGCGGCGCGAGACGCGCCGTGCTCGTGCTGCCGCAATGGAACGCCGACGAGGAAGGGCACGTCGGGTTGTGCAGGCTGATCGCGCGCTTTGGCATGAGCGCGCTGCGCCTGAGCCTGCCCTACCACGACACGCGCATGCCGCCCGAGCTCACACGCGCCGACTACATGGTCAGCGCCAACATCGTGCGCACGCTCGAAGTGTGCCGCCAGGCGGTCCTCGATGGGAGACGCGCCATCGCCTGGCTGGCGCATCAGGGATACGACCGCATCGGCATCCTCGGCACCAGTCTCGGGTCGTGCCTGTCGATGCTGACCGCCTGCCACGAGCCCCTCATCCGGGCACAGGCGCTCAACCACATCTCGCCCTACTTCGGCGACGTGGTCTGGCGTGGGCTCTCGACGCGCCACGTGCGGAAGGGACTGGACGGTCAAGTGTCACTGCAGGACTTGCGCGCGCTGTGGCTGCCTATCAGCCCGCAAGTTCACCTCGACACGCTGCGCACGCGCGACGTGAAGACGCTGCTGGTCTACGCCAGCTACGACCTGACGTTTCCGGTCGATCTGTCGCGCAACCTGGTGAACGAGTTTCGCGCCCGCGGCATTCCGCACCGAGTGTCGGTGCTGCCGTGCGGCCACTACAGCACAGGCGTCGCGCCGTTCAAGTTCATGGATGGGGCGGTGCTGACCAGGTTCCTGCACGCGTCTCTCTGATCCACGTACGCCAACCACAGAGACACAGGGAACACGGAGACTACACGGAGAACTATTTGGATCAGATCCAAAAATGCTCTGTGCGTTCTCCGTGTTCTCCGTGACTCCGTGGTTGGCGTACGTGATCAGAGGTACTTCAGGATGTCCTTCAGGGCGGTGTAGAGCACACCGGCCAGTTCCTCGACAAACGGAGTGACCTGGCCCGTGTTGACCGATTCGGCCACCGTCACCGGGTCGGTGACGAGCAGCCAGATCGTCGCTCCGGCAAGCAGCGCCGCCAGGACCGCCACGGTCCCGAACAGACTGACGCTCCAACGAGCCAGTCGCATGGGGGTAGCCTACCACTCCGGCGTTACGGCGCGGCAATGCGGAACGCCGGACCCAGGTCGAGCACCCCGAGGCTCGGGTCCACGCGATCGGCGTCGCCGACAATCACCGTGACGAGCCGCTCGGGATGCAGATTCCGGGTCGCCGCGTCCTGAACCGTGCCCAGTTGAAGCGCGGCGATGCGCGGGACAAACGTCGCAAAGTACTCGTCGGGTAGCTCGTACAGCGCCAGCTGCGCCACCGAGCGCGCGATCTGGTCGGCCGTCTCGAAGTTGCGTGGATACCCTTTCGTGAGTGTCGCTCGCGCCGTCTCGAGCTCCGACGCCGTGATGGGGCGCGCGCCGCGTAACGACACCATCTCGCCGACGGCTTCGAAAATCGCCTGGGCAGTCACCTCGGTCTGCACACTCGCCGACATCTGGAACGGGCCGGGGCCCAGACGGAACTCGAACCACGATCGTGCGCCGTAGGTGTAGCCCTTGTGCTCGCGCAGGTTCATGTTCAGCCGGCTCACGAACTGCCCGCCAAGCACGAGGTTGGCGACCACCAGCGCGTGGTAGTCGGGGGTCCGGCGCGACACCGCGACGTGCCCGATACGCAGCTCGGATTGCGCGGCGCCGGGCCGATCGACCAGCAGCAACCTGTGCGCGGCGTGTCCCGTCGCGTCAATGCCCGGGGCCGCGACGAGCCCGGCAGAAGGCTCGGCCGCCCACGTGGCGAAACTCGCCGCGGCTTCCACACGCGCCTGGTCGTGCGAGAGATCGCCGACGACGATCAGCACCGCGTTGGCGGGCTGATACGCGCGACGATGGAAGTCGCGCACGTCGTCGAGTGTCATGTGCTCGAGCGCGGCCATCGTGCCGATGGCCAGATGACCGTACGGGTGGTCGCCGTACACGGCCGTGGCGAACGCCCGGTCGGCGGTGGCCGACGGCACGTCGCGCAGTTGCCGCAAGCGGTTGGCACGAAGGTGCCGGACACGCTCGAACTCGCCGGCGTCGAATCGAGGTCGCGCCACCATGTCGGCCAGCAGCGCCAGCCCATGCTGGCGGAACTTGGTCAGCGTCGTCAGCGTGAGAAACGTCGCGTCGGAGCCGACCTCGGTGTCAAACTGCGCGCCGATGCGGGCCAGCGCGTCGTGCACTTCGAGCGCGCCGCGATCGCCGGCGCCTTCGTCGAGCATATCGCCGGTGAGCGAGGCCAGCCCGGGACGTCCCGCTGGGTCGGTCGACGAACCGGCGCGCACCAGCAACACCATCGTCGCGACGGGGAGGTCGCCGTGCTGGACGCTCCACACGGCCAGGCCGTTGCCAAGCTGCGACTTGTGGATCGTCGGAAAGTCAAACGGCGCGTCGGCGGTCGCTGCCGGCATCCGCGAGCGATCGGCCACCTCAGTGCACCACCGCCGGCTCGGAGTCGGCCAGCGCCAGTGAGAGGCGGCCCGCCGGGACCACGCTCACCGACACACGTCCAGCTGACTGCAGATACTGCGCGGTCGCGGCGGCCACCTCTGCCGGCGTCACCGCCAGGTACCGCGCGAGATCGCGCTCGAAAAACGCCGGGTCGCCGAGGAAAATGTTGTAGGCGTTGAGCTGGTCGGACTTGCCGCCGAACCCGCCAACGGTCTGGAGCCGGTAGACGAACTGCGCCTCGGCTTGTGCCGTCACGCGCGCCAGCTCCTCGGGGGTCGGCCACTCATCAGCCAGCCGCGCAACCTCCTCGACGATCACGGCCTCGAGCTCGTCGAGTGTGTGCCCTGGAGCCGCGGTGGCGACGATCTGAAAGAAGCCGGCCAGCTCGCGCGACTGCTGGAAGGCCGCCACTTCGGTGGCCACGCGGCGTTGGTAGACGAGCGTCTTGTAGAGACGCGACGTCTTGCCGTTGCCCAGCAGATCGGCCACCAAATCGACTTCAGCGTCGCCCGGCGCAAACATCCGCGGCCCGTGCCAGGCCAGGTACAGCCGTGGCAGCTCGACGCGATCTTCGAGCACCAAACGGCTGGACCCGGGAGAAAAGCTCGGTGGGGTCACGACCTGTCGCGACGGCCCGGCCGGGATCTCGCCGAAGTACTGTTCGGCCAGCGCGAACGCGCGCGCGGGTTCGATCGCGCCTGCGATGGCCAGCGAGGCGTTGCCCGGGTGATAGTGCCGCGCGAAGAATGCCTTCACTTCGTCCAGCGTCGTGGCGCGCAGGTCGTCGGCGCTTCCGATGGTGAGCCAGTGATACGGGTGGGCGGGCGGATACAGCGCGGCGAGCATCGCCATGGTCGCCCGGCCATAGGGGCGATTCTCGTAGTTCTGACGGCGCTCGTTGAGGACGACGTCGCGCTGGTTGGTGAACTTCGCGTCGGTGAGCGCTGGGAGCAGATAGCCCATGCGGTCGGACTCGAGCCACAGCGCGAGTTCGACCGCGCCTGTGGGCACGACTTCCCAGTAGTTGGTGCGGTCGGCGTTGGTCGAGCCGTTGAGCACTGCGCCAGCCGCCTGCAACGGCTGGAAGTAGCTGCTGTCGTGATGGGCCGACCCTTCAAACATCAGATGCTCGAACAGGTGCGCCAGGCCCGTTCGCCCGGGCTGCTCATTCTTCGAGCCGACGTGGTACCAGAGGTTGACGGCGACCAGCGGACAGCCGTGGTCCTCGTGAACGAGCACGGAAAGCCCGTTGTCGAGTACGCGACGTTCGCATCGCATTTCCATGAGATGCCGGGCATCGTATCGAAGTCACCGGCGCCGCGCACGGCCAAACTACGGTCGAGCTTAGGTGCTCTTCTTCTTCTCCCCACACGTCAACATCGCCTTGCCGTAGTAAGGGTTGCTGACCTTGTCGCCCTTTTGCAGCCACTGCTTCTTCGCCATCGGGCAATACATGGCGTGCACGCCGTCGCCGACCTCGGCCCTGGTGCTCTCGGAGAACGCGATGACCGCATCGCTCAACTGGCTGAAGGCCGTGCGCGCACCAGCCAGGTCGGCCGCGCTCCCCAAGGCATCAGCCGCCGTCGCAATCGGCGCCCCTGACTCGCCCATGGCCTTGGCTGCGGTGGCGATGGCCGCCGCGTCGGCCTTCACGCCGTCGGTCTTGTCGTCGCTGAGCGCCGACTGAATGCGGAAGTACGGATCCAGCATCGTCAACAGCGGATCACCCGCACGCGCCACACCGGTGGCGGCGACAACGAGCATCACGAACAAAGCGCCCCGAATCATCAGCGTCATATACGTTTCTCCGTGCGTCTTCGTGTCTTCGTGTCTTTGTGATTGACGGGCAAGGTCGTCATCGAGCTATCGCACCGGCGTGAGCGGGATCACGCGGTTGTAGCTGGCAATGGACACTTGCGCCGCCGCTTGCTCGGCCACCGCGCGGAACGCGCGCGCCGCCGCCGAGTTTGGTTCCTCGACGACGATGGGCCGCCCCGTGTCGCCGCCGATGCGAATCGGCCGGTAGATCGGCAGCCGGCCCAGAAACGGCACCGACATCTCGGTGGCGAGGTCCTCTCCAGCGCCGCGCCCGAACAAGTCCGTCTCGACCCCACACGACGGGCATTCAAACGAGCTCATGTTCTCGATCAGCCCGAGGGTCCGGATGTTCAGCTTCTGGTACATCCGCACCGCGCGACGCGTGTCCGATAGCGACACCTTCTGCGGAGTGGTCACGACGATTGCGCCCGACACGGCCACCGACTGGCTCAGGCTCAGCGCGACGTCGCCCGTGCCAGGCGGCAGATCCACGACCAGGTAGTCCACGTCCCTCCACGCGACCTGCCGGAAGAACTGCTGAATGGCGCCGTGCAACATCGGCCCGCGCCAGATGACCGCCGAGTCGTCGTTGGTCATGAAGCCCATCGACACGACCTGGATGCCGTAGGCTTCGGCGGGGATGATTCGGCCCTGCTCGTCGGCCACCAACTGCGTGTCCAGGCCGAGCATCATCGGGACGTTCGGGCCGTAGATGTCGCCGTCGATCATGGCGACCCGGCTGCCCATCTGGGCGAGGGCCACCGCTAGATTCACCGCCACAGTGGTCTTGCCGACGCCGCCTTTTCCGGCGCCCACGGCGATCACGTTCTTCACGCCCGGCACCGGCTGCCGGGTGCCTTCCCCGACGGCCGACGTGCGCACGGCCGCGGTCATCTCGATCTGGACCTCGGTGACGCCGGGCACCCGCGACACCAGCTCTCGCGCCTGGTCCCGCATCTGGTCCTTCACCGGACAGGCCGGCGTCGTCAGCTCGATCGTGAACGAGACCCGGCCCTCGTCGACCGCCAGATTCTTGACGAAACCGAGGGTGACGATGTCCTTGTGAAGGTCGGGGTCGCGGACACCTCGTAGGGCATCGAGGATTACGGATGGACTGGCAGGCATGGAACGTCAAGCTTACCGCGCACGTCGAGCCGAGGAAAGGTCTGATGTGTCACCGTCTTCCGGTGAGACTGCTGGAAATCGGCCGGATCTTCCGGTAGACTCCGCCCGACCACTTTTGGTCCCGCACTGCCCAAGGAGATGGCGCGCAATGACCGACGCGACCACGCCAGGCGCCCAGTCAAGTAACCGGGGCATCATGATCGTTCTCTCGTACCTCTGGCTGCTGGCCCTGGTGCCGCTGCTGGTGGAGAAAGAGGACAAGGAGGTCCAGTGGCACGCCAAGCACGGCATCGTGCTGATGGTGGCTGAGATCGTGCTCTGGATTGTGATCACGATTGTGACTTTAGTCATCAGCTCGATCAGCGGCGCGCTGGGCTGCGTGGTGAGTCTGCTGACCTTCGGCCTCTGGCTCGGCATCCTCGTGGTGCACGTGCTGTGCATCGTCAAGGGCGTCAACGGCCAGCGTTTCCTCATCCCCGGTGTCAGCGAGTACGCGAGCCGTTTCTGAGACTGGCGTCACGCGCGCGTCTGGTTTGGCTGCTGCTGGGGCTTCTAGTGGCAGCCGACCTGGCGCGTGCGCCTGATCGCCAGTTCTCCGCCCGCGCGCTCCGTGCGGGGATCCATCTCTACCAGTACACGCTCTCGCCGTTGATGCCGGCCGTCGGCATCCAGTGCCGGTTCACGCCCACGTGCAGCCACTATGCCGAGGCGGTCATCGCCAACAACGGCGCGCTGCGAGGATCGTGGCTCAGCGTGAAGCGGCTGGCCCGTTGCGGTCCGTGGACGCCCGCGGGGACGGTGGACCTTCCCTGATAGCCTCTCGAGCTTCGCAGCTAGCCTCAGGCATCCGGACCGCTGCGCTGCAAGCCTCGGGAGGACGGGAAGATAGCCTCAGGCGTGAAACTCGACGCGAACCTGCTCGTGCAGCAGCACCCAGAGCGTGTAGAGGCCGAGCGCCGTTCCCAACGGCAGCAGCAGCAGGTTGAAGGCCGCCAGCATCAGCGCGAGATTGCGCGCCCACGCCTTCCGCGTCCGCAGGCCACGACCGGCGACGTGGTGCGCGACGGCCCACACGATGGCGGCCAAGGCCACGACGGCCAGAGTCGCCGCGGTGACTCCGGCCGCCACTTCGGTCCCAGGCGGCTGCTCGCGAGCGCTGACCGCCAGCGCCACCGCCGCCACGGCAAACGCCGCCAGTGCGAGTCCGACGACGAGGTTGAAGCCCGACCAGAGTTGCGTGAGGCGGATGAGGAACGCGACGTGACGGGTCACACTAGCACCACGGGCTGCTAGGCAACCGACACGATCACTTCGACGCGCGTCGGCCGCGCGCGCGGCGAGGTGAGCACGAAGCGGAAGCGCGTGCCATGGGCCACCAGGGCGGGGACGGCCAGGTGCACGTGGTGAGGGTGATCGGACTCGCCGGTACCGCAGCAGCTGTCGCAGGGATCGGACCACGACTCGCCACGGCCACCGCACTGCCCGCACGGTCCGGGCAGCGCCACGTCAATCAGCACGATCGTGCCCTCAAACGCCTGCCGCGGCGTGAGGGTCACCGACGCGCTGGCGGCCGCCAGGTGCTCGTCCTGACTCGCAAACGTGTCGCGCACCCGGTCGATGGCCATGCCGAGCGCCGGGAAGTCGATCGCGATTTCGTCGGCAAAGCACGCGCGTGTCACCGCGCGCAGCTGCAGCGCGTTGGGCGGCGCAAACGACCCGTCTCGAAGCGGCTTCTGGAAATCGCTCATCTTCTGTGCCTATCGGCACTTCAATCGTCAGTCGTCAATCTGCAATTCCCAAACCCTCCTTGTCAAGGTTGGAATGACGGTAGTACGATCCGCTCCGAGGCGTTGGCATGACCAAGTCGACCAGTTCTCTCGTCGCGACCTGTCCGGATTGCGGTGGGATTCTGCAGCCCGTCGCGCTCGAGCGGCTCACCAGCTCCGAGGTCGCCCTGAGCGATGCGGCGCTGACGCCGACGCTGCACCTGCAGTGCCTGCTCTGCGGCCACGAGGAGGATCGCGCCGACGATGAAGCGGTGTTACCGGCATGAGCGAGGACACCCGGGAGTGTCCGCTGTGCGGCGAGATGATGCGCCGGTTCGAGCGCACCGTCGTCGACCGCGTCCCCGGCAACGCCCAGGAACGCACGTCGACATACTTCGAGTGGGTCTGTCCCGACTGTGATTACTTCGAGGAAATAGAGGACGGGGACGCCGCCCACTAGGTCGGCAGGAGGCGTCTAACGGGCTCCGATCGTCAGCAGGACTTCCTTACGGATGGTGTCGTCGAGCTCATCGAGCTTGAGGGCGCTATCGCACTCGTCGCACAGCACTTCGAGCACGGCCGGTCGGCTCTCTTCTGACACTTCGACGCGCGCATCTTCCACGTGCACGACGTGCATCTGCAGCGACTTCACGAGGAAATTCTTATCGTTCCCGCAGTTCGGGCAGGTCAAGGCCACTGAGGCGCTCCTCTCTCCTGTATCAATTGAAGACACGGATATCAGCCCGATTGTAGGAGATAGCCGAGGCCTTCGTAAACAAGAAACGTGCCTCGGAGGCGCCCTCACCCCTGGTCGGCCGATTGCACGTAGATCACCTGCCCGCTCGCCTCGACACCAGGAGCAATGGCAGCAATCGCTGCCACATACAGGTCCAATTGCGCCTCGTGCGCTGGTTGCGGACGGCCGGTTTTGAACTCGAGCACCTCGAGCTGCCCGGGTCCGGCCGCCATCAGGGCATCGATCGTCCCACGCCAGATCCGATGGCCGTCGTTGTATGCCACCGGCACTTCGTGCCACCGCTGCCCCCTCAAACGGGTCACGAGCGCCTGATTATTGGCCATCTGCCCAACGACTCGCAGGGCGGCGTCGACCAGGCCGACCAAGTGCCTGGCACCCTCGAGGTCGACCAGGTGCCTGGCACCTTCGTCGCCGCCACGCAGGCGCTCGGCCAGATGCCTGAGCGCGGCCTCGGAGAGGCCTCCAGCCAGCGCGTCGTGTTCGAGCAGGCGATGGACGAGTGTGCCCAGACGCCGGGGGTCGGGGGCGTCGACGGCCCACTCAGTGAAAGGAGGCCGGTCAAACACAGGTGCGACGCCAGCGGTGCTGATTCGCGCGCGCGCGAGCGTGGGCGCCACGTCCAGGCGCGTGAAGTCACTCGCGGCGTCGTGTGGAGACCGGCCGGACTCTGCGGGAACTGGCGGGCCGTCGGCTGGCACGATGTGCGCGAATCGGTGGACGGCTGACGCGCCCCGCCACTCGATCACCGCTCCTGCCGTGTCGGGGGCGACCGCGGCGGCCCGCTCGAAGAGGGCACGTACGTCGGCTGGCAGCACCTCGCCCAGGCCACCTTTGGCCACGTCGAAGCGCCCGCGATCATCGAGCGTGGTGGCAAGGTACAGCCGATCGCGCGCGCGTGTTATGGCGACATACAGGAGGCGCTTGAGCTCCTCCCGGTCCCGATCGGCGGCGTCCTGGTCGGCGGCCGAGCGAAACGTCCCCACGGAGACGGCGATGTCCTCGTCGTGTTCGATTGGCGCCACGCGAATCGGGTCGCGGCCACCTCCGCCACCGCGCCCGAGGTTCACCAGGAAGACGACTGGGAACTCCAGCCCCTTGGCCGCGTGCACGGTCATCAGGTTCACCGAGTCGACGGCATCCACTGCCGCCGCCGACTCGTCACCGGCCGAGAGGCGATCGAGGTAGTCGGCCACTCGCGCCAGCGTGGCGTAGCCACGGTTCTCGATGCGGCGCACCAGCCCGCGTACCTTCTTGAGATTCTCGCGGGCTTGACGACGGGCTGGGCCTTCGTCCAGGCTGCCGAGTTCGTAGGCGTACGCGGTTTGGTCCAGGACGTGGTCGAGCAGCTCGGACGGCCGGATGCGATCGGCCAGCATGAGCCAGGTCGGGACAACGCGCCGCAGGACCGTGAGCACCGCGATGTCGTCGGCATCGAGGTCGCGGTCGCCCTCGGCCGGTCGAACCATGGCGACCGCCAGCCCGGGAGCCAGCCGCGCCAGCGCGACATCGGACAGGCGTGCGAACCGCGACCGCAGGAGGGCCGCCGCTCGCAGATCAGAAACCGGGTTGGCCAGGTAGCGCAACAACGCGAAGACGTCTTTGACCTCGTCGGCGTCGAAGAAGCCCAGGCCCTTGTAGACGTAGCTGGGGATGCCTCGCTGCTCGAGCGCGCGCTGAAAGGCCTGATGCCCGTCGCGCGTGCGAAACAGGATCGCGACGTCGCCGGCGGCCGCGCGCCGGGCGACGCCCGTCTGGCGATCGCGCACGACGCCGGCGGCCATCAGCCGCGTGATCTCGTCGGCCCCGGCGGCCGCCTGCGACTCGAGGTCGGATGCCGCGATGAGGCCGAGCGTCGTGCTCGACTCGGGGGATTCCGATTCGATGTGGGGCACTGGAAACTCGTCGCGCTCGTCGTAGGTGAACGCGTCGTCGCGATCGAGTCGCTTGTCAAGCGCCGTGCAGAGGTCGTTGGTGAAGGACAGCAGCGGCGGGACGGCGCGAAAACTCTGGCGAATCGCGCGGCTGACATCTCTGTCATCTCGCAGCTGGCGGATT
This sequence comes from Vicinamibacteria bacterium, assembly GCA_016650245.1. Classification (GTDB taxonomy): domain Bacteria; phylum Acidobacteriota; class Vicinamibacteria; order Vicinamibacterales; family JAENWD01; genus JAENWD01. The sequence goes on along the minus strand of JAENWD010000267.1, from coordinate 16,439 downwards.
TGAACCGCGGCGCGGGTCAGCACGCGCGCGTCGGCGTCGCGGAACCCATAGATCGACTGCTTGCGGTCGCCGACAACGAAGATCGTGGGCAGCAGCGGCTGGTCCTGATCCATGCCGACGCCTTCGCGCCAGGACTGCACCAGGTGCCAGACCAGTTGCCATTGCGCCTCGCTGGTATCCTGAAATTCGTCCACCAGCAGGTGGTGGTAACGCGACTCGAGCAGGTAGCGCGATCGCGTGAACTCGCCGCGCTGCGCCAGCAGCGCCAGCGCGCGTTCGAGCGCCTCGGGAAAATCGACGACGGCGTGCTCGTCGAGCACCTGGCGATACTCGTCGCGCGCGATGCGAAAGAGCTTCCACACGCCGCGCGTGAGCACGGCGTTGAGATCCCGGCGAAACGCGCGCAGGTCATCGCCGAGCGGTCCGGCCAGCGCGGTCGCCGCCGCGCGATGCGTCTTGAGCGATCGACTGTCGAGCCCATCGTCGGCCTTGTAGGCCGTCCACTTCCTGCGCGGGGTGCCACTCCTGGTGAAGAAGTAGTCGTCGATCCCGTCAATCAGCAGCCTGATCCTACTCGCCTCACCCGCGCCACCCGCCCTAATGGCCTTCCTCACGTCCTCCGCAAACAGCCGATATCGCGGATGGCGCATCGGCCCGGTTGCCAGAAAGCGCTCGAGTCCACCGTCGACACCGCCCATCGTCGCGACCACTCGTGCGACGGCGTCGCCGGCCACCCGTTCCGGTGTCAGCTCGCGTGGCGTGGGCCGCACGGCGCGGTCGAGAATCGGGCCGGCCACCAGCCGCCGATCGAGCAGTCCGGCCAGGCCCGCCCTCAGTTGCAGATCGCCGAGCTCGGCAAACACCATCGCCACGGCCGTGTCCTCGCGCGCCACGGCGCGGCAGATGCGCAACGCGCGGTCCAGCGCGTCGTCGGTCAGGCGCAGCGCTTCGGTCTCGTCGGCCATGCCGAATCCGGGGTCGAGCCCGGCTTCGAGCGGAAACTCACGCAGCAGCGACAGGCAGAAGGCGTCGATGGTGCTGATGGCGACCTCTGACAGGTGCTCGCGCAGCATCCGCCATCGGCGTTGGTCAATGCCGCCCTCCTCGGCCACGCGGCTGAGCGTCGCCAGGATGCGCTCGCGCATCTCGGCGGCGGCCTTGCGGGTGAAGGTGATGGCCAGGATGTGTTTGGGCTCGACGCCGGCGCGCACGAGATTGACGTAGCGGTCCACGAGGACGCGCGTCTTACCGGTACCGGCGGAGGCTTCAAGGACGACATTCAGCCGGGGATCGACGGCGTCGGCGCGGTCGGCTGCGTCGGGCGGGAGCTTCGCTGACGTGCCGGGTGCTGCAGTGCCTGGCTTGCCCGCCGCAGCCTCGGCGGAGGCGGGCGCCTCGTCAAACGGCAAGCGCGGGTTGGTCGGCATCCACGTAGTCCTTGCGGCACACCGCCGCAAACGCGCAGCTCTGGCACAGCGAGCGGGTGCGGGGGCGGGGCGGAAACTGGCCGCGGGCGATGGCATCGGCAATCGCGACCACTTCGTGCTCCGCGTCGGCCAGCGCCTGGTCGTTGTCGGCAGGACGGGCCGTCAGCGGCACGACGGTCTTGTCGCCGCGGAAGGCCACGTAAGCGGCCTCGGCAAGTTCCCAGTCGCGCCCGCGATAGCCGCGCAGTTTCTGACGCACGCAGGTCGCATAGAGCGCGATCTGCAGCGTAGACCCCGGTCGGCTGGCTTTGTAGTCGAGCACACGGAACGTGCCGTCGGCCAGCAGATCGATGCGGTCCGCGATGCCTCGCATTTCGATCTCGCGCACGCCGTCCGGCCCGCGAAAGCGATAGATCCCGTCGATCTTGTGTTCGAGCCGGCGCTCGACGACCTGAATGGGCCGTTCAGCCTCGAGGCGAAAGACGACGTCGATCAGACCCGGCGCGACAGGCGAGCCGACCAGACGCGTCCGTTCCAGTGCGGCGTCCACCGGCGAGAGCCGAGCGAGGTGTGCGTCCATGGTCGCCAGCGCCAGCGCCCGCGCCTGGTCGAGCAATTCGGGTGTCACGGTGCCGAGGCCGCGCGATTGCCACTCCGCGAAGATGGCCTCGAACAGCTCGTGGTGCATGCGGCCGCGTTCAAGCGGCGACAGCCCCTCGTCGTCGTCACGTTCCTCGGCCAGCCGGAGGACGTAGCGCGAGTAGAACTTGAAGGGGCACTGCGCATAGAGCTCGAGGGCGCTCACCGAGCGCGCACGTGGCGTCTGTGCGCCGGCCTCGCCATGAAAGCGCGGCAGGGTCGCGGCCAGTCGCGACGCGCGCAGCGCGGCCCACTGCGCGGTCTCGCCGTCGAGCGCGTCCGCGAGGGCGCTTGCTGCGCCAAAGCCGGCTGCGTGTGCACCGGCGAAGGCAGGCGCCGTCAACGCCTCGTCGTTGAAGACGCGCACGTCGGGAACGTCGATCGGAATCACCGTCAGGCCCGCGCGGCCGATGTCGTCGAGCAAGCTCGACGGCTCCACCAGCGCGTCGTCTTCGAGCGAGAACGTCGACACCGACGCGTGTGCGTCAGGTGACTGTAACAGGTCGACGAACATCGCACGGGCGGGCGCCAGCGCGTCGGCGTGCTCGGCCGGCCAGCCCAGCGCGGTCAGCAGCCCAGGCGAATAGAAGATGTTGCGGCGTTGGCGTCGCGGCCACTCGCCGTCGACCAGTCCCACCAGGTGCAGCGCGTCGAAGCTGCCGAAGGGCGCCGCGGCAGCGTCGACCAGTTGCACGCCGTCCTCGCCGGTGTCGGGCGTGAAGGTCTGGCCTTCGATACGATGGCGCAGGTCCGCGGCCAGGTCACCGAGCGTCCACAGCAGGTCGTGATGCACGCGATGCGCCTCGGCGAGGCCGCCGATGATGGCCAGCACCGCTTGCTGTGCGCGGAGCAGTCGTGGACGCAGCGGGTCGTCGTGCGCGACGACTCTGAGGTGTCCGTCCAGGAAGCCGCCGAGGCGTTCGAGCTGGACGCTGGCCGCATCGGCGGTCCCCAGCGGCGTCAACTCGCGGATGACGGATGCTCCTGCCCTGGCGGCGCGGGCGGCGCCGGACGGGTCCCAGCGCGCAAAGCGCGATCGGAGGGTGCCGTCAATCCATCCACGGGCAAGCGCCTCGAGCCGATCGGCGTCGCCACGGTGGTCGCCTTCTTCGAGCGCAGCGTCGAGCGCGGCGACGTCGAGCCGATGGATCGCTGACTCGCCGTCGCGCGGCGTGAAGTGCAGATGCGGCGAGGCCAGCAGCGCGACCAGCGCCGGCCGGCTGAAGTGGGCCGCCGCCGACGACAGCACAAGATCCACGGCCGCCGCGAACGGCTCGGCCCCGAGCGGGAGCGCGTCGCGCGCGTCAAAGGGCACGCCGCCTTGCGCGAAGACCTCGCGCGCAAGGTACACGTAGGGCAACGGCCGGTCAAAGACGACGCCGATGCGGCCCAGCGACACGCGCGTCCGCTCGTCGCGCTGCACCGTGCGGACCCGTCGCACCAGATCGCGCAGTTCTTCCTCGCGGTCACGGCTGACAAAGAATGGCTTGGTGTCCGACCCCACTCTGCGCTCGGCCGGAGTCGGGCCGGCGGGCACCAGCAGTCGCGGCGCGTCAAATGACCAGTCCATTGGAGTCTGACCCCAAACCAGGCCGGGGAGCAGGTCGTGCAGGCGCTCGAACCACCCGGTGGCGAGCATGGCCTCGGTGGCGACGATCTCGACGGCCTCCACATCGGGCAGCCGCGTGATCAGTTCGAAGTCGGCGCTCCACAGACCGTTGCTGTCACCGGCCTGGTCGGCGACAGCGACAACCACCGTCCGGTACGGCCGCGCCAGCCGCGTCTGGACCAACCATTCGCGCAGCGTGTGCTCGTCACACGCGCCCAGCCTCTCGCGTCGCGCTTCGTAGCCGCGAAACGTCGCCGCGAGGAATCGAGTCTGACGCAGCATGCGCTCGGCGCCGGCATCGCCTTCCGACTCGGCTTCCAGTGCCAGCGGTTCCAGCACCAGCCGCTCGAACGACGCGACGTCCTGGCGCTGACGCCGCACGGCGTCGTACAGCCCGACGATCTCGCCGATGAGCGCGGACCTGAGGTGAAACGGCGGCGTGGCGCCGTCGGTGATGGCGGCGTGCGCGGCAGCTTCCATCAGCACGTCGCGCTCGTACGACCCGAGCCACTGCGGGGGCTGCGCCGCGCGTTCGGCAAGCCGCTCATACCAGTCGCGGCGAGTGAGCAGGTCGGGCAGCACGGCCGCCTGACCCGGCTCGAGCTGGTCTTCAATCGTGCGCTGCAGCAACGCCGCCGCCGAGCGCGTTGGCACGATCACGGCGGTGGCGCGCGCGAGCTCGACATCTCGCCACGGCAACAGGCCGATGAGCGTCTGGCGAAACGCCTGCAGTGTCGGCGCACGGTGCAGGCGCAGTCGCACGGCGGCGCCTTCGCGCGGGACTGGAGTGAGATCGCCTGGGTTCACAGGACGGGCGGCACCAGCGCACGGTCGAGGTCCTTACGCGCGCGGTCGAGCAGCATCAGGGCGCCGGCAGCGGCCGAACTGGCCTGCCACGCGCGATCCATCGCGCCGCTGGCCACCGCGTCCTGCCGCACCGCCACGGCCTGCGCCGCCAGTTGCGCGGCGCTCACCATCAACGCGTGGACCGAGGCCAGATCGGTGGGCGGCACCACCACTGCCAACCCACGCATCGCCTCGGCGGCCCGCGTGGTCAGCCGCGCCAGCACGGGCGATGTCGGCCCGGCCAGCCGCTTGATGTCGTCGAGCCCGCGCGCCATCAGCGACAGCTCGTTGAACGGCGCCCGCACCGACCGCTTGTACGACTTGAAGGCCACGGCCTTGACGGCCCATTGGTCACGGGCCAGCCGGAGCCTCCGCGCCGCGTCGAGATCGGCCTGCACCGTGGCCAGAATTGCCGCCACACGATCGGGGCGCTTCTGACCCAGACGGGTGTCGCGTTTCTCGACGGTGGTCAGCGCGCGCTCGACGCCACGCACATCGGCCCGCGCGGCCGCGGCCTTCGAGCGACCGGCTACGTCGGCTGCCAGCCGTGTGTAGGCCGCGTCGACGTCGTGTTCCTCCGCCAGCCGTTGGCCGACGAGCACCCGAAGCCGGTCGCGCACCGCAACGGGCAGGTGTTCGCCCAATCGCGCGATCGTCGCGGAAATGGCCTCGAGCAGCGACACCCGCTCGCCGGCGCCGTCGGTGCGCTCGGCCACGGCGACAGCCACGGTAACAGCCTCCTCCGGCGTGGGCACTGCCAGCAGCGGCGTCGGCACAGGCGAGGTGGACGTGGCGTGCAACGCCAGGTCGAACTGCTGCGCGCCGGCAGCCGCCCGGAAATCCGAAATCGCATCGTCGACCAGTTGCAGGATCTGCAGCACATCGGAGGCGCGATAGTTGTGGTGCCGCGCGGGCCACTCGGAGAGCTGCCGGCGTGCTTCAAGCGCCAGGCCCAGCCGCCGGGCGTTGTCCGCGGTCTGGCCCACCTCGTTGAGCAGGCGAGCGACCTCGCCGCTCAACTCGGCAAAGTCGTGCTCGCCTCGGGCCTCGGCGTAGCGCGCCGCGCGCAGCGCGACGGTGTAGTCCTGGGTGCGGACCCAATCCACGCCGTCGGCACGCAGGGAGACCAGTTCGGTCGTTTCTGCGCCGTCAATGGGCAGGCTGCACACGACGTGGGTGTCCAGTCTGGCGTACTCACCCAGACAGGCGACCACGGTGCCGTCTGTGAGAAACAGGCGAAACAGCGGAGGCTCGTTCGCCCACAGCGGCGTCGCCACCACGACGCACAGCGCCGCGGCCAACACCAGCCGGTTCCACCAAACGCGTCCGTGTGAAGCCATCACTTGGGAGGGAGCTCTGAGCGTAGTGTCTGGGGCACCGAGGGTCAAGGGACCACCCCAACGAAGGGCTGTGGAAAAGTTGTGGAAGAACCGTGCATCTCCTGTGGACGATGTGTCGGGGCGAAAAAAAGATCGCGTCTCCGTGTGGGCTTTCCAGCCCGCCCGGTCCTGTGGACGCGTGCTTCGTGAGTCCCTTCGCTTGTATGGCCGGACCGCCTGCAGAAGAATGTCGCGTCGCCGTGTCTTCATCTCCAGCATCGCCCCGAACCTCACCCGTCCAGCGCTTCGAGCAGACCATCGGCGGACGCCTGTATCAGATCGAGGTATCAGCGGTAGCCAGCAACCGCTGGCGCGCGCAGATTGTCAGGGCGCCCGGCGTCCCGACGGCGATGATGCCGTTTTACGGCACAACCCCCGATGCCGCCGCCGGCCGGTTGAGCGCGTGGCTGGCGCTGGCCTACCGCACGGCCTCGCCGCCGGTCAGTTCATAATCGCGTCGTGACCCCGCGTGGAGCAACGCGTGCGCGCCTTGTGTGCGGGGCGCTGGTGGCCGTGGCACTCGCCTGGCCGCTTCTGGCCGGCGCCCAGCCACGCGTGCACGTGATCGCCACCGGCGGCACCATCTCCAACCATGCCGAGGGCCGGCTGTCGGGTCCCGCGCTGCTTGACTCGGTCCCGTCGCTATCGGCCATCGCCCGCGTCGGGGCCGAGACCTTCTCCAACGTCAGCAGCATCGAACTCACGCTAGCCGACTGGGTGCGGCTGTCAAGGCGCGTCAACGATGTGCTGGCCAGCGGCGAGGTGGCCGGTGTCGTGGTCACCAGCGGGTCGGACACGCTCGAGGAGCTGGCCTGGTGGTTGGACCTCACCGTGGGCGGCGATCGCGCCGTCGTCGTCACCGGCGCCATGCGGCGGCCGTCGGATGCGGAGGCCGACGGCCCGCGCAATCTGGCCGACGCCGTGCGCGTGGCGGTCGATCCGGGCGCGCGACGGCACGGAACCTTGGTGGTGATGGGCGGACAGGTGTTGCGCGCCCGGGAGGCAGTCAAGCGATCGGTGTCGGCACTGGACGCATTCGGCTCGACCGGCGCCGGCCCCGTGGGCCGGATCGAGGGGGCACGCGTGAGGTTTGCGCGGACCGTACGAGCACCATCACGCCCTCAGGTATTTGACGTCGCCGCGCTGACACAGCTGCCGCGCGTGGACGTGCTGCTGACGTATCAGCAGGCGCCAGGCGATCTCATCGATGCGGCCGCACGCGCCGGGGCCCAGGGACTGGTGCTTGCCGCTGTGGGGGCCGGGGCGGTCACCCTCGCACAAGCCGATGCCCTGGACGCCGCCCGCCGCGCAGGCATCCCCGTCGTCGTCGCGTCGCGCGTCGCCCACGGCGTGCTCACGACGGCCGATGTGCCAAAGGACACCATTTCCGCCGGGACCCTCTCGCCCGTGAAGGCGCGCATTCTGCTGATGCTCGCGCTGGCACGCGGCGACGGCCCCACAGAGCTGGCGCAGGTGTTCCGGAGCTACTGAAGACTTCAAGCCTCTGGCCTCGGGAGGCCGGGGAGCTAGCCTCTGGATGTCGGGGACCTAGCCTCCGTGTGTTCGAGGCTTGAGGCCAGGTTCCCGGCCTCCCGAGGCTTGAGGCTACTCATCGCTGCGCACTCCGGTGTGCGGCCGGCAGTGCGAGATTCAGCCGCTGGCATTTCAGATAGAGTCCCTTGCGCGAGACGCCGAGCAGCGCCGCGGCCTGCTCGCGCCGGCCGTGGCACAACTCCAACGCGCGAACGATAGAGGCGCGTTCGAGTTCGTCGGTGGCTTCCGCAAGCGATTGATCGAGCTCGATGGTGACCTGCGCCGGCGGCGTGGCGCGCGGCGTCGGCGTGACGCCGATCCCGGGCGAGAGGTCACGCGGTTCGATGGTGTCGCCGGCGGACGCCAGCGCGGCAGCCCGTCGCAGCTCGTTGACGAGTTGCCGGACGTTGCCCGGCCAGTCGTGGGCCACAAGCAGTTCTCGACATGCGTCTGAAAGCCGCAGCTGCCCCTTTCGGAACTCGTTGGCGAACTTGTGCAGCGCCTCAATGGCCAGCGGGATGATCTCGTCACGCCGCTGGCGAAGCGGCGGGACCTCGATGCGGACGACGCTGAGGCGGTAGAAGAGGTCCGGGCGCATCAGGCCGGTCGCGGTCAGATCCTCGAGGCGACGATTGGTCGCCGCCAGGACGCGCACGTTGGTCGGGCTCGGCAGCACCTCGCCGATGCCGTGCACCTCGCCGGTTTCCAGGAAGCGCAGCAGCTTGGCCTGGCAGTCCAGCGGCACGTCGCCGATCTCGTCGAGCAGCACGGTGCCGCTGTCGGCACCGCGGATGACGCCGATTGAGCCGTCGATAGCCCCTGTGAACGCGCCTTTGCGGTGGCCGAACAGCTGCGCCTCGATCATCTCGCGGGTGACGGCCGCACAGTTGAAGCCGACAAACCGCGAGCGCTCGCGCCCGGACCACCCGTGGATGCGCCGGGCAAGCCATTCCTTGCCGACACCGGTTTCGCCAAGCAGCAGGACGGGCACGTCGGAGTCGGCGACGCGCCGGGCGATGTGCAGGACGGCGCTCATCCCCGTCATCGCGTCACCAGCGCGGACACCGGCGTCCTCGCCCATGCCAGGCGGCGCGCCGGTCGGCGCCGCGGCGCAGTGCCGCGCCAGCCGCAGCACCACCGAAAGACTCTCGGTAGCGGCAATCGAGGGCCGCGGTTCTGCCAGTATCGAGAAACGGTGGCCGCCACGGTCGAACAAGTCGATGCAGAAGACGGCCGGGTCGTTGAACAGGCTCTTCAGATCGGCCGGCGTCATCGGCCCGCTGGCCTCGACGACGACGCGGCTTGCGCCGGCCTCGTGCACGACCGCCCAACGCGCGCAGCAGTCGAGATCGTCGAGCAGGCGACCCACCTCCGCGGCGGCCAGTTCCGGTCGGCCGGCCTGCTCGAAGATCGCCGCGGTGCGGTCGAGCACGCGCGCGCGCGCGTCGCCGCCGCGGCCACCCAGCTCGGCGCCGACCACGTGGCCCGTCGAGCCGCGGCGCGTGGCGCCAACGACGGGCCGTTTGAGCGCGGGGGCCACGAGGCGCTGCGCGCGATCCTCGAGCGCTTCAGCCTGCAACTCGAGGCCGCCAAGTGACAGCACGTTGGCGATGCGGTGGTTCAGCTCGGCCAGCAACCCCAGCGACGAGTCGGCCGCGTCCTCACGAGCCCGCACAGCGACGCGTCCGGCTTCAGCGAACGACCCGGTCTGCGCCAGCACCTCGGACAAGATGAGCCGCAATCGCAGCGCGAGCCCCTTGTCGGTGGGCACTGGCAAGGCCGCCAGCGCCTCTTCGCACTGCGCCTGGCACTCCTGGAAGAGGCCCTGCCGCAACAACATCTCAGCCTTGGTGAGTGCGCCCCACACCCGCGGATACGCGTGGCGTGGGCTGGTGGACGCCAACACTTCGTCCACCAGATGCTGGCTGTTCCCCAGATTGCCGCGGCGCAGTTCGAGCTGCGCCAGTCCGTCGCGCACGCAGTCGCGGCATCGAGGGCTCAGGTCGCACATGTTCGACGCCCGCCGCAGCATCCGTCCCGCGTCGTCGAGCCGGCCGAACTGAATCCAGACGTGCGCCAGGTCGATGGTGGCCGCAAACTCGCTGCGCAGGTGGCCCGAGATGCGCGACAACCGCAGGGCCTGCTTGGCGGCGTTCTCCGCGGCCGCATAGTCCATGTCCAGATACGAGAGACAGAAGCCGCCGATGGCAACCAGGCCGCCAAGCCAGGGGTTCTCGGTCAGGCGAACGAGATCCTGCGCCGCGGCCAGGTGCCGCCGCGCCGGCGCGAGCACGCCGCGCTTGGCGTACGCCTCCGACGCGAAGACGTGGAGCGCGATGGCCGCGTTGGCTTCGCCGAAGCGCTCGACGGTCACGCGCGCCTGGGAGACGGCGGCGTCGAGATCGAGCACCGGCTCGGCGTCGAACCGCGACAGGAGCAGCCGCAGCTGGCTCCAGGAGACTTCGGTGGGCGACCCTATCTGGCTGGCAACAGCCTGCGCGCGTTCAAGCGTCACGACGGACTCGTCGGCGTTGCCCCGTTCGAGTTCGAGCACGCCACGGACGATCAACGCGCGCGCCAGGGCGCGCGTGGCGGTCGGCCCGCGCCGGCAGACGTCGGCGACCGCGGCGGTGGCTTCAGCGGCGCGGCCCGTGCGCTCGTAGGCTTCTGCGGCCAGCGCCAGGCGCCATGGATCGCTGGTCTGACTGGCGTCGAGCGGCCGCACGGCATCAGCGGCGGCGTAGAACAGACCCTGCCTCAGGCGTTGCTCGACCAGCGCGATGTCCGCCATGTCGCCACCGGGATATCGCGGTGGATGCGTGCTGTCAAGCCTTGGACGCAGATTGTGTGCACGTTGCCTTCAATGCAGCTCCAGACGGTCGTACGCCTCGGGCGTGTCGATGTCCTCCACCGTGCCGCGGTCGTCAACCTGCACGCTCACCGCATCGGCCAGGAAGCGATAGACGACCGGCTTGGCGCCCAGGTCGACATCGGCCGAGCGCAACGCGTCGAGCAGCAGCGCACCGAAGATCACGGGGTGGCCATGACGCCCCTGATGAAGGGGACGGACAAGCGGGGCGTGTGTCTGGTGCCAGGCCGTCAGCAGCGACACCACGGTGGATTGCTGGAAGAGCGGGAGATCGACCAGGGTGACCAGCGCGGCGTCTCGGGTGCCGAGCGCGTCCAGGCCAGCCAGCAGGGACGAAAGCTGTCCGCGGTCGGGGTCTGGGTTGACCACCAGTGCGACGCCCGGCAGCACACCGGCCAGCTCGTCAAGAAGCTCGGCGCGAGTGACCACCACGAGGGGCGCCACGCCCGATGCCGTCAGCGTGTCACAGATGACACGCACGAATGGCCGGCCAGAGTCGCCGAGCGGCAGCAACGCCTTCGGGCGTCCCATCCGTCGAGACGCGCCGGATGCGAGGACCAGGCCGGGAATCGGCGCGCTCACCTGTAGTCCACAACGATGCGCCAGAGGGTGCCATCGGCCTGGACGAAGAACTCGGTGTCCTTCCGGTCGGCCAGGTACTGGTTGATCTGGCGGCTCGTATCGAAGTCGCGGTGAATGACGTACGCGCCGGCCTTCTCGATCTCCTCGCCTGGCCGATCGATGGCTTCTCTGATGTCGTTGAAGATGCCGACGAGGAACTCCTGGTCGGTGATCGTGAAGACGGGCGCGCTGGTGGTTGCGGTTGCCGCGCGCGTGGCGACCATCGTCGACGGCTTGGGGTAGAGCCCCAGGCGCTGCATGCCGCGGATGGCCTCGAGCGCCGCGCCGCCCTCCGACAGACCCTTCGCGCGCGCCGAGGCGACCAAGTCCTCGTGCGTGCGCTTCAGATGCGCGAGGCGTTCGATCTCGGAGCGACGGAGCAGGTCGCTCAGCGCAGCGACGGCGTATCCGTCTGGATAAGCATCGCGGCACTCGGATGTCTCGAGGACGGGCCGTGCCTTGTCCTGCCCCGTCGTCACGATCACCACCGCGCACGGCATGGGGCCGCCGGCGCGTACGGCGACGACCTCGCGATCGCCGTTGAGCTGCGAGGGCTCGTCTCCGCCCATGCCGGCCCAGCCGCGCTCCCATGGCGCGCTATCGATCCAGCTCCCCTTGGCCCCATCCCACCGGCGCCGCGTGACGTAGGTCTCGCTGGTCGGCTGGCGCGGCACGGTGACGCCGAGCTCGTACTCGAGCGCCGCGGGTGTGGCCCATCGCAGGTGTGCGTGCGCGCTGCCGTACAGACCCGGTCGATAGGTGTGAATCCATGTGCCTTCGACGGGCGAGGCGGGGAAGTCCTGCAGCGTCTCTGCGCGGCCGTCCGCGAGGGTGGCGCGAACCACCGAGAACCGATCGCGCGTGACCAGGACACGCGCCGGCGGTGTCCACATCTGGTAGCCAAGCCCGAGCACCAGCGCCCTGGCATCGCGCACCACCACGACCACCGCGGCGCCGTCGGGCGTGAACTGCGGCGAAAAGTAGCCGACGTCGCTGTGCCGGACGGCGGCAACCAGACCCGCCGTCCCCAGCAGCGCCAGCACCAACATCGCGATCAGCGCCTTCCGCACAACAAAACTGTACACTTCCCGTAACTACAACGGTCCCTTGACTTTTCGGATCCGAAGTCCCTATAGTCCGCCATCGGGACGTCAGTGGGCCGGTGGTCCTGGCAATGGACTATGGCTCGCCAAGTGGCTCGACCCTCTGGGATTCGCCCAGGGGCGCGTCCAGCGGAGGGTCACGGGTATGCCGACCGGCACAATCGCACGGCTCCTCATCGACAAAGGCTTCGGATTCATCCGCGACGAGGGTGGGACCGAGCACTTCTTCCACCGCAGCTCGGTGCGCGGCGCCGTGTTCGAGCTCCTGCGCGAAGGCCAGAGCGTGGAGTTTCAAGTGGAAGACTCGGCCAAAGGGCCTAGAGCAGGCGACGTCAGGTTGATCGAGAGCTGAGCCGCGTCTGGCACTCCCGGCCCCGCACATCCGTCGGGGCCGGGCCCCGACTTGCCAACCCATCCGCACGACCCGCTCTCCCCCGACGGAAGCGAACGGGGCCCGGTGGCCCTCCCGGTCTTCAAAATCGGTTGCTTCCCGCTTGTCGGGGAGGCTGGGTTCGACTCCCAGGCGCTTCCGCCAGAACGGTCTTCGGCCCTCAGCCTTCAGCCTGCGGCCTTCAGAGCCGAGCGAGCGCGTGGAGCACCGCGGGCGTGTCGCTGAGATCTTCGAAGACGACGTCCGCGCCTGCCTGACGCAACGAATCGACAGAGTACTCACCAGTCGCGACGGCCACGCAGCGCGCGCCGTGCGCGTGCGCGCAGGCGACGTCGCGCGGCGTGTCGCCGATGACGATCGCATGCATGGGCTCGACGTGCGGCGGCAGGCCGCAGGCGCGCGCGCGGTTCATTGCCACCGGCACCAGGTGGTTGCGATCGCCGTGGTCTTCGCCGAATGCCCCACACCGGAAGTAGCGCCACAGGTCGAAGTGTCCCAGCTTCACCGCCGCGGCGTCGGCGTAGTTGCCCGTGAGCAGCGCGAGGAAGTGACGCGCGTCCGGCTCCAGCGCATCAAGCAGCGGCGTGATGCCGGGCAGCACCCGCTTACCGGCGCCGGGCCTGGGTACCTCTTCCTGCAGACACACGAGATAGCGCTCGCGGAAGCGCGCGGTGTTGTGCGCGTCGGCCGCCATGCCCTGCCGCGCGAAGGCGTCGCCGACAATGCTCGTGTCGGTACGCCCGGCCAGGTCCACGCCCGTGAACGCGTCGGGGATGCCGAACACCTCGTCAAACGCGCGGTTCATCGCGCGCTGGCCGGCGCCGCCGGTCATCACGAGCGTGCCGTCGATGTCGAACAGCAGCAGTCGGTCGATCAGATCCTCACCCTCGTTTCAACGATACAATGCCTGCTGGCATACCCAGACAGGAGGCCTTACTCATGCGTTCGATTGTTCTAGCATTGGCCGCGGCCGGCGCGTTCACCGGCGCCGCCGCCGCGCAGCCCGCCGGGCACGACCACCAGGCCGCAGACAAGCCGGTCGCGACCGCCACCGCCCAGATCAAGGGCGAGGGCATCACCGGCACGGCCACTTTCAGCGAAGTCAAGCATGGCACGGGCTCGGCCGTGCACGTCGAGTTGACGGTCTCCGGCCTCAAGCCCGGGCTGCACGGCGTGCACCTGCACGCCATCGGCCAGTGTGAGCCGGCTTTCACCGCCGCCGGCGGCCACTTCGATCCCGGCCCGGCCGGCAACACGGACCCGGACGCCAATCACCCCTTCCACATGGGCGACCTGCCAAACCTCAGCGTCGGCGATGACGGCAAGGGCACGCTGTCGGGTGTGACCACGCGGGTGACGCTGACCGACAGCCTCATCTCCGTGTTCGACGCGGATGGCACCGCGATCATCATCCACGGCAACCCCGATCAGGGCATCACAGGTGAGCCAAAGTCGGGAGTGAGCGGGGGGCCACGGGTTGCGTGCGGGGTACTGACGAAGAAATAAGCGGTTGATCAGGTTGGGTCAGGTTGATCTGGTTGGGTCGGGTTGGACTCGGTTGGAGCGCACGACGCGGCAACCTGGCCGAACCCGACCCAACCTGACCCAACCGGATCAACCGGTTCCCTTGACCGCTCGTGCGAGCCGTCCGAAGACACCGCGAGCCCTCGTCTCCGTCAGTTCCCCGGTTCCGCCGTTCAGTGTGAGCACCCTCGGTGCGAAGGGCGTGGCGGTCGAGGCCTCGGCGGCCAGGACGATCACCGCCAGGCCGCGTGCCGCCGCCGCGCGCGTGATGTCGCTGGAGAGCGGCACGATCTCGTGCGCCTCGAGCCCGGCCACTGGGTGTTCGATCAGCAAGACAACCGGTGAGTTCGCCAGCGCTCGCGCCAGGCGGACACGATGGCGCAGCGCGACGCCGCCGTCGGCCACTGGGCGATCGACGCCACCACCGTCGAGCCCGGCCTCGCGCGCCAGCGCCTCGGCCTGCTGCCGCACGTCGGCGGACATCGGCTCGACGTCCAGGGTCAGCGACATCGCGATGTTCTGCAGCGGCGTGAACTGCTCGAGCAGGACAACGCGCTCGCTGACGATGCCGAAACGGTCGACGGTCGCCAGCCAGTCGGCGCTGTCGGTGATCTCCGACGTCGCGCGGCCCAACACACGCACGGTGCCCTCCTCCGGCAGCGTCGCGCCCGTCGCCAGGTTCACGAACACCTCGGCCGTCGTCTGATCGAACCCGGCCAGCCCCACAACGCTTGCTGGCATGATGGCCAGAGCGCGGAGCCGCAGCGGGCGGAGGCCGCCGTAGGTCTTCGAGATGTTGGAGAGTTCGAGAATCGGGTTCGACACCTCCTTCAGCCTTCAGCCTTCAGCCTTCGGGCCTCGAGGAGCCTGCCGAACTCGTCCTCCGGCAGCGAGACGCGGCCGAGGATGCGCGGGCGGCTTCGCGAGGTCCGCGCCGGGCGTTCGCCGTGGAAGTCCGAGCCCCCCGTGACGAGCATGCCGAGACCCTCGGCGAGCGCGCGGTACCGCGCGACGTCGGCCGCGCCGTGCTCGCTGTGATAGACCTCGATCGCGTCGAGGCCGGCCGCTTGCCACCGTGCGATCTCGTCGTCGCGGTCGTACAGCACCGGATGCGCCACCGAGGCCAGCCCTCCGGCGTCGTGGAGCACTGCGATGACATCGCGCACCGACGGCCCGTCGCGCCGGACCCATGCGGGACAGCCCTCGCCGATCCACGAGTCGAACGCTTCGCGCGGGGACCGGACGTGGCCCGCGGCCACCAGGGCTTCGGCCAGCGCCGGCCGTCCCACGGCGCGTTCAACGGGCGTCAGGGCCAGCAGCGGCTCCATGTCCACCGGCACGCCGCACTCGGCCAGGCGCACAGCCATCGCGCGCACACGGTCACGTCGCGCGGCGCGTTGCGCTACCAGGCAGCGGCCAAGGGCCGGTGCGTCCGGGTCGAAGAAGTAGCCGAGGACGTGGACGTCGCGTCCGCCGTCAATCGCCGTGATCTCGATGCCATTTACCAGGGTGAGGCCCAACGCTGTCGCGGCCTCCCGGGCCGCGACAATCGCGGCAACCGTGTCGTGGTCGGTGACCGCCAGCACGCGGATGCCGGCCTGCCAGGCCTCGCGTACCAGCGCTCCGGCGTCGAGATGTCCGTCCGATGCGGTCGTGTGGGAGTGAAGGTCGATCACCTACGACGCCGTGCGGCTGGCGGCGGTGCCCTTGACCGGGCGGCTGCTGTCACGCTTGCCGCGCGTGCGGCCTTGCCGCTTCACCAGCGCCTTGTATTCGCGGATGAGCAGGTCCAGATGCTGCCGTTCTTCGTCGGCGAACTCGAGGAAGATCTGCTTGCCCTCAGAGTCCTCGAACTTCTCGCCGTATCGCTTGAAGAAGCGGTGGGAGCCGCGCTCGCACCGGATGCCGATCAGGTAGGCCTGCTGGTCGTTGACGCCGCGGCTGAGCCGCTCGGAGCCCTCAGAGAACAGGCCGTTAGCCGCGCCTTTGAAAAAGAGGAACGTCGGCCGTGATTCCAGTTGCGCGTCGCGTTCGAGCAGCACGCGGTAGCGCGCTTCGAGCGTGCCGAGGTGCTCTTTCTCTTCCCCGGCGAGGCGCTGGAACACCGTGCGGCCGCGCGCGTCGCGCGTGATGGCGGCCGCGCGCGTGTAGAACTCCAGACCGCTCCGCTCGGTGGCAATCGCGATGCGCAGCGCGTCGCGCGCGAAGAGCAACTCGGTGGTCGCGCCGTTGATGGGCGCCGCACGGCGGCCGAGACGGCAGTCCTCGCACTCGCCGTAGATTTGCAGGACACTCTGGCGCGCGGTGAAGTGACGCGCCGCGGCGACCTCTTCGATCAGCGCCTCGATGTCAGAGCTGAGGAACTCCGAGGACTGGTTGCAGGTCTTGCAGATCAGGTGGAAGTGGCGGGGGTGGCGGTACGAGTGCTCGAAGCGGAACCGCCCCTCGCCGAAGTCCACCTTGCGCGCGATGCCGGCGTCCACCATCCACTGCAAGGT
>JAENWD010000266.1 GCA_016650245.1 Vicinamibacteria bacterium | reverse complement strand
CCTCGGCAGCGATGCGCTGCATTGCCTTCTGCAGCTGCTGGCCGCAGTCACAGCGCGCCGAGTGGAACACATCGCCGGTCAGGCACTTCGAGTGGACCCGGACCATCACGTCGAGGCCATCGCCAAGCTCGCCGCGCACCAGCGCGATGTGTGTCTCGCCGTCGAGGAGGCTTTCGAATGCGACGACCTGAAAATGACCGAACTCGGTCGGCAAGCGCGCCTCGGCCACCTTTCGCACGAGCCGCTCGGTGCGCATCCTGTAGTTGATCAGATCCGCGATCGTCACGAGCAACAGGCCGTGGCGCCTGGCGAAGGTGGTCAGTTCCGGCACCCGCGCCATGGTGCCGTCCTTGCTCATGATCTCGCAGATCACGCCGGACGGATTGAGCCCAGCCAGGCGCGCGAGGTCCACCGCCGCCTCGGTGTGTCCCGATCGCACCAGAACGCCGCCCTGGCGCGCGCGGAGAGGAAACAAATGGCCTGGCCGCAGCAGGTCCTGCGGTTTGGTGTCGGGCCCGATCGCGGTCAGCACGGTCGCCGCGCGATCGGCGGCCGAGATGCCGGTGCTGGTCTTGCCGCGCGCGTCGATCGACACGCAGACGGCTGTCTCCCGAACCGAGGAGTTCACGGGCACTTCAAGCGGGATCTCGAGCGTATCGAGCCGCTCCGGGGTCATCGCGAGGCAGACCTGGCCGCGGCCGTGCGTGACCATGAAGTTGATGATGTCGGGTGTGATGCGCTCGGCGGCGATCGTCAGGTCGCCTTCGTTCTCACGATCCTCGTCGTCGACGACGACCACGATCTTGCCCTCGCGGATGGCGGCGATGGCCACCTCGATCGGCGCAAACGGCGGTGCCGTACGACGCCCCGAGGCCAGGTGCAGGCGGTGGGCTGCCGAGCGGGGCCGACGCGGGGTGCGGACAGCTTTTTTCATGGCTGTTGTACCAGCGGGTGCGTCCAGGCCAGCCGGGTCGCGCGCGCGACGTACTTGCCGATCACGTCGCACTCGAGGTTCACGACGGTACCGGGCCGCCATCCGAGCATCGTCGTTTGCGTCGCCGTGTGCGGCACGATCTGCACGTCGAACCGATCATCGGCCAGCCGGGCAATGGTGAGGCTGATACCGTCGACGGCCACCGACCCTTTGAGCACGAAGCCTGGCGCCAGATCGAGCGGGTAGTTCACGGTCACCCAGGTGAAGTCCGCCTCGGGCCGCACGTCGGTGATCGTGCCGACGCCGTCGACGTGCCCCAACACAAAGTGACCGCCCAGCCGCGCGTCGGCGCGTAGCGCTCGCTCGAGGTTCACCGCCACACCGGGTGCCAGCGTGCCCAGCGCGGTGACGCGCTCGGTCTCGGGCCCCAGATCAAATGCCGCCGCGTGGTCGTTGTGGTCCACCACGGTCAGACACACGCCGTTGACGGCCACGCTGTCGCCCACGCTGAACTCGACGCCAAGCGAGGTCGCCACGACGAGTCGCGCGCCACCAGGCACTTGCTCGAGGGTGAGCACCTCGCCCACCGCCTCAATGAGGCCTGTGAACATATCCCCTCACCAGCACGTCGTTGCCGATCGGCTCGACTTGGAGTTGGTCGAGCGACGCGAGTGTCAGGCCCGGCATCGGCGCAAACGGCAACCCGCCGGGCAGGTACACGTCCTGCGCCACAAACAATTGCACCTCGTCGATCATACCCGCATCCGCGAAGGCGGCATGGATCCTCGGACCGCCTTCCACGAGGACCGACTGCACGCCGTGCGCCGCCAGTGCACCCAGCGTTGCGTGCACGGATCCGTCGGTTGCCACCAGCGTGGCGCCGACTCCCGCGAGGCGCCGCGCCGCCTCGCCGTGCGATTCCAGCGCATCGGCAGTGGTCGCCACGACGACCGGCCCGGCGTCGAGCGTCGACAGCATCCGCGCCGACGGCGGCGTGCGCAGACGCCGGTCCATGATCACCCTGGTCAGCGGCCGCGGCCTGAAGACCTCGCGCACAGTCAGCAGCGGGTCGTCGCTCAAGACGGTCTCGACGCCAACCGCGATCGCATCGACCTCCGCGCGCAATCGCTGCGCGCGTCGCAGCGACGCGGTCGAGGTGATCGACGTGCGGACGCCGGGCCCTGCGGCGACGCGTCCGTCCGCGCTCACGCCCGCCTTGGCGATCACCCATGGGCGCGCCTGCCGCATCGTCATGAAGAACGCCGCGTTGAGGAGGGTCGATGCATCGCCTTCAACACCGCAGACGACGTCGACGCCATGCGCCCGCAGCCGGGCCAGTCCTTGTCCCGCCATCTGCGGGTTCGGGTCCTCAACCGCAGCCACCACTCGTGAGATGCCGGCTGCGATGATCGCGTCGGTACAGGGCCCGGTCCTGCCGCGATGGCAACAGGGCTCGAGCGTGCACAACAGCGTTGCACCCCGTGCCCGGCGTCCCGCGTTGGCGATCGCATGGATCTCGGCGTGAGGCGTGCCGGCCTGCTGGTGCCAGCCGTCGCCGACGATGGTGCCGTCGGCAGCGATGATGGTCGCGCCGACCATCGGATTGGGACTCGTGCGCCCGCGGCCACGCGCGGCCAGCTGCAGCGCCCGCCGCATCAACGCGTCTACCACGTCTCCTCGAATAGCGCCGTGACGTACTCGTCAGGCGAGAACGGAATGAGGTCGTCGATGCCTTCACCCACGCCGACGAACCGGATCGGCAGCTTCAGATCGTGCGCGATGGCCACCGCCACTCCGCCCTTTGCGGTGCCATCGAGTTTCGTGAGCACGACGCCGGTGACGCCTGCCACGGAGGTGAACTCGCGGGCCTGCGTGAGGCCGTTCTGACCGACCGTGGCATCAAGCACGATCAGCACTTCGTGCGGCGAGCCAGGCAGGGCACGCGCGGCCACGCGGCAAATCTTGTCCAGCTCCTGCATCAGGTTGGCGCGCGTATGCAGGCGGCCAGCGGTGTCCACCAGCACCGGGCTGCGACCGCGAGCGCTTCCCGCAACGACTGCGTCGTAGACGACGGCCGCCGGATCCGCGCCGTCCCTGGTCCGGATCATCTCGACGCCCGCACGGTCGGCCCAGATCTGCAGTTGATCCACGGCGGCCGCGCGGAACGTGTCGGCAGCGCAGATGAGCGGCTGCTGCCCCTGCGACCTGGCAAGGTTCGCCAACTTTCCCACCGTCGTCGTCTTACCCGTGCCGTTGACGCCGACGATGAGGACCACGTGCGGCGTGCCGGTTGGCACCGGTCGGTCTGCGTCCGCAAAGATCGCGCGGATCTCGGCCTGCACCAGCGCGCGCAGGCTCTCGCCGTGCCGCGCCCGGCTGCCCACCGCCTTGAGAATCCGATCCGTGGCTGCCACACCGACGTCAGCCGAGATCAGCAGCTCCTCGAGAGCCTCGGCGGTATCGACGTCGATCGGACGGCCGCGCCGTTCGGGCGTATCGGCCTGGCCGACCAGCGCGTCGAACCGTCTGGCGATCTGCTCGGTGGTGCGCGTCAGCCCCGACTTGAGACGATCGAAAAACCCCATCCGATCGAGTCTATCACCCGGCATCCACCTCGGCTCGCTGCGGCCGCAGCATCAAGTCCTCGAGCGCGGTCCGCGCGTCCTTGCGGCCGGCCAGCACGTCGGCGATCTGCGCGGCGATGGGCAACTCGACGCCGTGCCGAAGGCCCAGGTCGAGCGCCGCCTGCGTGGTGCGCACGCCTTCGGCCACCATCTTCATGGTCCCGACGATCTCGTCGAGGCGCCGCCCCTGAGCCAGCTCGATCCCGACGTGGCGATTGCGGCTGAGCGCGCCAGTGCACGTCAGCACGAGATCGCCAAGTCCCGCCAGGCCGGCCAACGTCTCGCGCCGTCCGCCAAGCACCGACGCCAGGCGGGTGATCTCCGCCAGGCCGCGTGTCACCAGCGCGGCCTGCGCGTTGGGCCCCAGGCCCATGCCCTCGACCACGCCGGCGGCAATGGCGATCACGTTCTTCAACGCGCCGCCGATTTCCACGCCGACCACATCCTCGCTGCCATACAGTCGGAGGAAGCGGCCGCGGAATTCGTGCTGCACGAGCCCAACCGTGCGAGCGTCGGGAGCCGCGACCACGACCGCCGTCGGCAGGCCCTTGGCCACTTCCGACGCGAAGCTCGGTCCGGAGAGCACGGCCACGGGAAAACCGTCGCCGACGGCGTCGGCCAGCAGTTGCGACATGCGCAGCAGCGTGCCTTCTTCCAGCCCCTTGGTCGTGCTCACGATTGTCGCGCCCGGCGGCAGATGCGGCCGGGCCGCATCCATCACAAGGCGCAGGCCGTGCGAAGGCACCGCCGCCACGATCAGCTCGGAGCCTGCAAGCGCCTCGCCGAGATCGCTGGTCGCCGTCACCGACGGCGGCAGTTCGACGCCGGGCAGATAGATGGCATTCACGCGCCGGTGCTGGATCTGGGCCGCCAGGGCGGCGTCGCGGGCCCAGAGTTGTACCCGATGACCGGCCAGCGCGAGGTGTGCCGACAGCGCCGTGCCGAAGCTGCCGGCGCCCAGCACTGCCACCTGCCTCATGATCTCACCCGATGGCCGATGCGGCGCTCCGACCCGTCGCGCAGGCGGCCGATGTTGGACCGGTGCCGGAACACGATGAGCGCACCCACTGCGGCTGCCGTCGCCATGGCCGACGTCGAAGCGCCCGTCGTCCAGGCCAGCGGACCCAGAGCCAGCGTCGCCAGGATTGAGCCCAGGGAGATGAACCGTGTCGTCCAGACGGTGAGCACGAAGACGACGGCCGCCGGCCCGATCGCAAACGGCGTGAGCACCGAGAACACGCCAGCGGCGGTGGCCACCCCCTTGCCGCCACGAAAACGCAGCCACACCGGATAGACGTGGCCCACCACGGCGGCCAGGCCGGCCAGTGCCGGGCCCGACTCGCCTGTCGTCAAGCGGGCTGCCCACAACACGCTGGCAGCACCCTTGGCCATGTCGAGCAGGAGCACGCACACGGCCACAGAGACGCCGCTGGTCCTCAAGACGTTGGCCGCGCCCACATTGCCGCTGCCGGCCCGGCGGACGTCGATGCCAGTAGCCAGGCGGCCCACGAGCAGCGCAAACGGAATGGATCCGACGAGGTAGCCGAGCGAGAGCGCGACAACCGGCATCATAGGCACCAGATCGGATCCTACGGCACCTGACGGCCGGTCAGGAGGCGGCGCAGCGTGTCCAGCGCGGCGTGCACGGCCATCTCGCGAATCAGGTCGCGCCCTCCGGGCATCCGCCGCGTGCGGACCAGCGCGCCGGCCGGTGTGTCCAGGGCAATAGCGACGGTGCCAACCGGCTTGGTCTCGGTTCCTCCACCCGGGCCCGCGATTCCCGTAATCGCAATGCCGACATCTGCGCCGCCGCGCGCCCTGATCCCGGCAGCCATGGCCTGCGCCACCGGCTCGCTCACGGCGCCGTGTGCGTCAATCAGCGCGGGATCGACGCCGAGCAACTCGACCTTCGACTGGTTGCTGTAGCTGACGATCCCGCAGGCGACGTAGTCCGAGCTGCCTGGAACATCGGTGAGACGCGACAGCAGCAGGCCGCCCGTGCACGATTCGGCGGCCGCCAGGTGCCAGCCGCGCTCCCGCAGCAGATCGCCGGTCACTTGCTCGATGGCGCGGCCCGTATCGCTGTACACGTCATCGCCCAGCGCGGCCGCCGCCTGCCGCACCGCCGGGTCGAGCACGGCCGACGCAAAGGCCTGGTCACGTGCACGCACCGTGAGATGGAGGTCGATGGCGCCGCGCGCGGCGAGAATCGTGACCTCGATGGCCGGTGAGCCGGCAGCCCACGGCGCGTAGAACGGCCGCACCGCCTCTTCAGTGTGAGACTCGCTGCGGCCGAAGATCCGCACCACGCGGGTAAACAGACCCTCACCGGACACGCGAGTCAACAGGCGTTGACGGACGTCGCCTTCGAGCATCGGGCCAAGCTCGCGCGGTGGGCCCGGCAGCAGCATCACCACCTGATCGGCGTGCTCGATCCACAGTCCCGGGGCGGTGCCGTTCACATTGGCCAGCACGCTGCCGCCGTCGGGCACCATCGCCTGACGGCGATTGAGGTCGGGCATGGTGAGGTTGCGCCGCGCAAAGCGCGCGCGAATCGTTTCGGTGATCGCCGCGTCCTCGTGCAACGGGCGCTCCAGCACGTCGGCCACGACGTCGCGCGTGAGGTCGTCGTCGGTCGGCCCGAGCCCGCCACACAGCACGACCAGATCCGCACGCGCCAGCGCGCCGCGGAAGACCGCGGCCAGATCGCCGCGGCGGTCGCCGACGATCGCCTTGGCGCGCACGTCGATGCCGAGCCGGTTGAGTGTGTCGGTAATCGCGAGGGAGTTGGTATCGATGCGCGTCGGCGTCAGCAGTTCGGAGCCGACGGCGATGATCTCTGCCGACCAGAGTGCACGCATCACGCCCCGCCGAGCGCCGGCAGCACCAGCAGGGCGCCGCGCAGGAGCAGGTTGCCGTAGATGGCGGCCATCACGTCGTCGGCCATCATGCCGAGGCCGCCGTGCAACGCTTCAAACCGACTCGCGGGCCAGGGTTTGATGATGTCGAGAATCCGGAAGACGACGAAGGCGACGATGACCAGCGTCCAGGTTTCCGGAAGGGCCCACAAGGTCACGAGCATGCCGACCACTTCGTCCACTACGCCCGGACCTGGGTCTGTGCCTCCGAAGTGCTGCTCGGCGAGTGTGCCGCTCCACACGCCGGCGACAAACAACGCGGCAATCACGCCGAGATCGACGATCGGCGACGCGCCCAACGCGCGCAGCAGCCCGTACACCACCACCCCTGCGGCCGAGCCCACGGTGCCGGGCGCAATTGGGAAGTAGCCGATGTAACCAAAGGTGCAAACGAACAGGGCAAGACGCATCATGGACCGGACCGAATCGTTGGGGGGCCCAGCGATCAGGCGGCCGAGACGCGGACGACGCGTGTGTCGGCCAGGCGATCTTCGATCGCGCGCCCGCCCTCTCCCAGCAGCGCCGGAAGGAAGCCGAGCCCAAGCGAGGCCACCGCGGCCAGGCAGCCAAACGCACGCACGACCGCCAGGCCTGCCGAGACCGGCAGATCGGCGTGGCCGACGACCTTCAGGCCGAAGGCCATCTTGCCGATCGTCTGGCCACCAGCCGCCGTGAACGCGGCTAGGTAGCCGCCGTTGACGAGCAGGAAGAACGCACCCAGCGGAATGGGCGGCAGCACGGCGATCTCGGCAGTCGTGAGCCCGCACATGCGCAGCGTGAAGTACACGACGAGCAAATCGATGGCACCGAGTATGACCAGATCGAGTGCGGCCGCCAGCACGCGGCGGACCGGCGGCGCACCGGTGGTCTGCTCGGCCGTCGGTGCGGGTCCATACGGTAGACCCGCGCCGACCGGCTCCGAGGCATCCGGTAACGGCAACTCCAGCGCGCGCGGCGTCGGGACCTGATGCCGCACTGGCCTGGGGCGCAGCCGCGCCGGGTCGGGCGTGGTACGGCGCACGGCCAGCGGGCGTCGTGGCGCGGCTCCGGGATCGACCAACGGCGCAAGCTCAGCGGCGGCGCCAGATTCGTCGTCAAACAGCGGCAAGTCAGGCGCCGACGGGGCCTGTCCGAACACGCGGTCGAGATTCTGCAACACCCTGTCGATGTCGGGCTGCCTGGCGGCCACCGACGTTCGCGCCTGACGTCCTGCTGCCACCGGCCCGGCCGCGGCAGGCGCCGGCGACGGGTCGCGAATGTCGAGTTCCTTCAGCGCGCCCTCAGTCTGGTCCGCGCGCAGACTCAACTCGGGTGAAGGCGGCGCCTGATTAGCGAGGCCGAAATCGTACCCGCAGTTGCGGCAGCGATCCGACGCCTCAAAGCCAATGTAGCCGCAGGTCGGACACTTCATCGGACCGGGCTCATCGTGTCGGCGGAGGACGGATCGGCGGCCGTCAACAACGCGCGCTGAATCTCGGCCAGGACGCGGTCGGCCTCGGCGCGATGAGGATCGGCCAACGGGATGGTATCCAGCAGGCGAACGGCATCGCCGGCATGTCCGGTCTCAGACAACATGCGCGCTCGCGTCAAGGCGACTTCACTGGCACGAACCGTCGGCAGCGGATCGGCGGGGCTCTTGATGGAGGTCTCCGCGGTAGCGGCCGGCACTCCCCATCGCGCCAGGTCGCCGACGGCGCCGGCGAACCACACCGCGCCTCCCACCAGCACAGCAGCCGCCACAACCCAGACAAGCGCTGCCCAGGCGCGACGCCGTGGCGGCGCCGGAGGCTCGGCCGCCTTGACCACATCGGCCGTCAGCAATTGCGGCAGGGCCTGGGCCGGCAGGCTGACGCCGGAGAGCCGATCCAGCCGACCCAGGTACGCGAGCGCGACCTCGGTCGGAGCGCCTTGCTCGACAGCCGCCGTCAGCAGCCGACGAGCGGCGACGACCTGACCGTCCTCGAAGGCTGTCGTGCCCCGATGCAGCAACTCGTCGGATTGCCGCTGGCGTTCGGCCAGCGCGGAGCGCGCACGCTCGACGTAGGCGCGTGCCCGGGCATGGCCGCGGTCCAGAAACAGCACGCGCGTCCAGACGTGAACCGCCTGCTCGTACCGTCCGGCGAAGTAGTGATCGAGCCCAGCAAGCAGGAGGTGCTCGACACGCGCGTCGCCATCGCCTGCGGCACGTCGGTCGAGGCCGTCGTCATCGTCGGTGCGTGCGGGATCGGACATCAGATCAGGTGAAGCGCCGGCACCCGGGCAAGGGGCACGGGCCGGATTATAGCGCGGTTCCCGCAGGCGCGGCGCCCCGGGCCGCCAGGGCGGGCGCGGTGTGTGATACAAGACCGCCCATGGCGATCATCGAGTCGATTCCCAATATCAGCGAAGGCCGGCGCGCCGACGTGATCGACGCCCTTGCCGACGCCGTCGCCTCCACACCCGGCGTGCGGCTGCTCGACCGGTCGTCGGACGCGTCGCACAACCGGACCGTCTTCACACTGGCGGGACCGCCGGCGGCGGTACGGGAGGCGACCCTGACACTCTACGCGCGCGCGATCGACGCCATCGATCTGCGACAGCACCACGGCGAACATCCGCGCCTGGGGGCGGTCGATGTCGTCCCCTTCGTGCCCATCGAGGGTGTCACGATGGCCGACTGCGTGACCCTGGCCCGGGAAGTCGCCGCCGAAGTCGGCGCGCGTTTCAGTCTGCCGGTGTACCTCTACGAAGAAGCGGCGACCGATCCCGCGCGCCGCAACCTCGAGGACATCCGGCGCGGCGAGTTCGAAGGGCTGGCCGAGAAGATGGCACGCCCGGGGTGGGCGCCGGACGCCGGGCCGGCAGTGCCCCATCCTCGCGCCGGCGCCACCGTCATCGGCGCTCGGATGCCGCTCATCGCGTACAACATCAACCTGGCCAGCGATCGGCTGGACGTCGCAAAACGAATCGCGGCTGCCGTCCGACACAGCAGCGGCGGGCTGCGCTATGTGAAGGCCCTGGGCGTGATGCTCGACGATCGGCGCATCGTACAGGTCTCGATGAACCTGACCAACCACGAGAAGACGCCGCTGCCCCGCGTGTTCGAGTTCGTCAAGCGCGAGGCGGCGCGCTACGGCGTGGGGATTCTCGAAAGCCAGATCGTCGGCCTGGTCCCGCAGGCGGCGCTGCTGGCCGCAGCGGAGTACTACCTGCAGATCGAGGGGTTCACGCCGACGCTGGTGCTCGAAAACCGCCTCCGGGATGGAGGTTAGAGATCGCCGGTCGGCGCCGGCCTTCACTCGTAGTTGCTGACCTCAGGCTCTTCAGCCTTGCGTCCCGGCGCGATCCCGAACGCCCGCATCTTGCGATAGAGGTTACTGCGCTCGACGCCGAGCACTTCGGCTGTGCGCGACATGTTGCCGTGCTGCTCGGCCAGAACGCGGAGGATGTACTCGCGTTCGAAGCGATCGCGTGCCTCGTGCAGCGGCACCAACGGTCCAGGCCCGGCAACCGGCACAGCCTCGGCGGCAGCTGTGCCGCGATCGAGAAAGGCCAGGTCGCCGGCCGTGATGGTGTCGCCCGGCACCATGATCACCATGCGCTCGATCAGATTGCGCAGCTCGCGGACATTGCCCGGCCACGCGTAGCGCTGCAGCAGCGCCACCGCATCAGCCGTGAAGGCCTTCGGTCGCCGGCCGTACTCCTGCGCGAAGCCGGTCATGAAAAAATCGGCCAGCACGGCAATGTCGTTCTGCCGCTCGCGAAGCGGGGGCACGAAGACCGGAATCACCGCAAGGCGAAAGTAGAGGTCTTCGCGAAACTCTCCCCTGCGAATCGCCGTCGGCAAATCCTTATTGGTGGCCGCAATCACGCGAACGTCCACCTTGATCCGCTGGGTGCTGCCGACCGGCTCGACCACCTGCTCCTGCAAGGCGCGCAGCACCTTGGCCTGCGTCTTGAGGCTCATGTCGCCGACCTCATCGAGGAAGATCGTGCCGCCATCGGCGGCCTCGAACTTGCCACGACGGTCGGAGACTGCCCCGGTGAAGGCGCCCCGGACATGGCCGAACAGCTCGGACTCGATCAGTTCTTCCGGAATAGCTGCGCAGTTGACCTCGATGAACGGGCCCGCATGGCGGCGGCTGAGCGCGTGCACCGTGCGCGCGACCAGTTCCTTGCCCGTGCCGTTTTCGCCAAACACGAGGACGCGGCCGTTGGTGGGCGCCGCCATCGCGATCTGCTCGCGCAACTGGCCCATCGCCTCGCTTTCACCCATCATCGTCAGACGACGGTCGACGCGCGCGCGCAGGTCGCGGATCTCGGCTTCGAGCGTGCGCTGGCGCAAGGCGTTACGGACCACGAGCACCGTCTTTTCGAGCGACAGCGGCTTTTCGACGAAGTCAAACGCGCCCATTTTGATCGCGCGCACCGCCGACTCGATGTTGCCGTGGCCCGAGATGAGCACGACCTGCGCGTCAACCTGCCGCTCACGCAGCTTGCCCAGCGTGACCAGCCCGTCCATGCCTGGCAGCCAGACATCGAGCAGGATGACGTCGGGCGCATGCCTGGTCGCGCGTTCGAGGCACTCCTCGCCGCTTGCCACGGTGTCCACGTCGTAGCCCTCGTCGCGCAGCACGCCCCCAAGCGCGCTGCGGACGCCGGGTTCGTCATCGACGATGAGGATGCGGGACTTGGACACGTGAGCCTTCCGCCTTCTGCCTACAGCCTTCAGGGATTCCGCGGATTTCGAAGCCGGTCGCTACCTTCGGCCAATCTGCGCAATTCCTGAAGGCAGAAGGCTGAAGACTGAAGGCCGCTACGCCGGCAACTCAATGGTAAACCGAGTGCCGCGCGGCGTGTTGTCGCCGGCGTCGATGGCCCCGCCGTGCTCGGCGATGATGCGGCGCACGATCGCGAGTCCCAGGCCGCTGCCCCGGCGCTTGGTGGAGAAGTACGGCAGAAACAGCTTGTCGCGGTCGCCGATGGGAATGCCCGGCCCGTCGTCGGCAATGACGATGCGGACCAGGTTGTCGGCGACCGACATGCTGGTTTCGACCGTGATGTGCCCGCGCCGTTGCATCGCCTCGACGGCATTGTCGATCAGGTTGATCACCACCCGGCGGATCTGCTCGGGGTCTACGCGGACCAGCGGCAGGTCGGCGGCGTAGCGCCGCTGGAAGCGCACTTCGGCGAACAAACCGTCGTAGAGCGCCAACGTGTCGTCGAGCAGCGGGTGCAGCAGCGTCGGCACGGCCTTGGGCGCCGGCATCCGCGCAAACTGCGAGAACTCGTCGACCAGCCCCTTGAGCGACTCGACCTCGGCGACGATGGTGGACGTGCACTCGTCGACGAAGGCCAGCGTCGGGGCAGGGGCATTGGCGAAGTGCCGCCGGAGCCGTTCCGCCGACAATTGAATCGGCGTCAGCGGGTTCTTGATCTCGTGGGCGAGCCGGCGCGCCACTTCCCGCCACGCGGCCACCTTCTGCGATCTGATGAGCGGCGTGACGTCGTCGAACACGAGCACGCGACCCTGCGCCGCAGCGCCTTCGCCTGGCAGAGGAGAGGCGACGACGGCCAGGTGGAGGTCGCGGCCCTCGCGAAGCAACGCCACCTCCTGCGCCGGCACGGCGCTGGCTGGCCCTCCTGCCGCATTGAGCACGGCGGCCAGCGGCGCAAGGTCTT
The DNA here is from genome assembly GCA_016650245.1 of Vicinamibacteria bacterium. Classification (GTDB taxonomy): domain Bacteria; phylum Acidobacteriota; class Vicinamibacteria; order Vicinamibacterales; family JAENWD01; genus JAENWD01. The sequence goes on along the minus strand of JAENWD010000266.1, from coordinate 2,490 downwards.
CGCGTGCCAGCAGGTCGGAGGCGCGCTGCCCCACCACATCAGCTCCCAGGCCCAGCAAACGCCCCGCCGCCGCGTTGACCGTGGCCACCGAGCCCTCCGCGTCGATCGTCACCACGCCGGTGGCGATGCGTTCGAGGATGGTCTCGATGTAGCGCCGGCGCCCTTCGGCCTCCTGTGTCTTGCGCTCGAGGTCGATAGCCGAGCGTTCCAGCTTGCGCCGGCTCCCGGCCAATTCCTCGGCCATGCTGTTGAACGCCTCGACGAGCGCTCCGAACTCGTCCTCGGTTTCGCGCTCCACACGGTGATCCAGGTGGCCTGCGCCGATCTCGCGAGCCGCCGCGGCCAGCATCTGCACGGGGCGCGTGATGCGCTTGGCCAGATACAACCCCATCCAGGTCGCGCCGACCAGAATGAGCAGGGTCACCATCAGGAAGAACGACACGTACACGCCAATCAGCGGCGTCTTGAGCACGCGCAGCTGCCGGTAGTCCTCGTACGCCGCGGTCATGCGCCTTGAGCGCGCCGCCAGGTCGCCGGTGAGGTAGTCGGTGGCCACCACCGCGCCGGTCACCTGGCCGGTGCTGGTGCGCACCGCGGCGGCGGCGCGAATCAGCTCGCCGCCCGACCCGAGCGGCTCGAGCAGATAGGGATCGCCGCTGCCGGCCACGACCCGGGCCGCCAGACGCTCGGCGCTGGCGCGCGAGGCGCCGGGTGGCAGGCTTGGCGAGACGACGTCGAGCACCGGGGTCACACCGGCCACGCCGCCGGTCGCGGTGACGCGAAAGACCTCGATCGACTTGATCCGGCCCTCGGTGACGTCGGGCGCCACGACGTGCTGCACCGCCGCCGGATCGGCGCGGGTCAGATCGAGCGCGCCCAATGCATGCGCCATGCGGCCGGCGTGCTCGAGCACCAGACGCTGCCGCTCGGCGTAGTAGTCGCCGGCGATGCGGTTGGCCGACGACAACACCTCGTCCATCGGCGCGTTGAACCAGCGGTCGGTGCTGTTGCGAATCAGCTCGCTGCCGACCAGCAGCACCAGGATGGACGGGATCAGCGTCATCCCGAGCAGGACGGCAACCAGCTTGGCGCGGAATCGGGCAAACGGCAGGGCGCGGCGCCGTTCGACGATCAGCTTGATGACATTGCGCGCCAGAACGAACACCAGCGCGACCAGCATCGTCAGGTCGGCGATCGACAGCGCGTACAACACGACTTCGGTCAGGAAATCTGGCGACAGCCTGGCGGTGCGGCGCGCCAGGGTCACCAGCGCCACCAGCGCGACCACCAGCAGCAGAATGCCGGCCAGTAGCAGCCGCGGGTTGTCGCGGATGGGGCGCCGCATGGTGCGCGGCGAGGGTCTCACACGCGCCATCTTACTCGCGCGTGTTCAGCAAGTCCTTGAGTTCGTTCATGAACTCGCCGATGTCGCGGAAGTGGCGGTAGACCGACGCGAAGCGTACGTAGGCGACCTTGTCGAGGCGTTTGAGCTCGTCCATCACCGCCTGCCCGATCTCGGCCGTCGCAATCTCCTTCTCGGGCCGCTCCTGCAAGCTGGCCTCGACTTTGTCGGCCACCGCTTCGACCTGCGCGACGCTCACGGGGCGTTTCTCGCAGGCCTTCAGCAGACCGGCGACGAGCTTCTGGCGTTCGAAGCGCTCGCGGCTGCCGTCCTTCTTCACCACCATGTACGGGATCTCGTCGATCCGCTCGTAACTGGTGAAACGGCGGCCGCATTCCAGGCACTCGCGCCGGCGCCGGATGACCTCGCCTTCCTTGCTCTCGCGCGAGTCGACGACCTTGTCGCCCAGACGGCCACAATACGGACACTTCACGCTGCGCCCTCCGCATCGCTGGTGCGCGCCAGTGCACCCAGCCGCGACAAACTCAAGCCTTCGTGGGCCAGCAGGACCAGTCCGGCGATGGCCACCGGCACAAACGACACCGCGTGCAACACAAGCGCTGCGCCAACCGCGCGATCGCTGGAGGCTGCGAAAAAGGCCGTCACGCCAAGCCGGTAGAAGTAGTGGAACCCCCCGACCGCGCCCGGCGTGGGCACGGCGACGCCGACCACCAGCAGCGCCACGATCAGGAACGAGCCGGTAAACGGCATCTCGATGTGGAACGCGCGCGTGACCAGCCAGATCCCAAGCGCGATCGCCAGCCACAACGGCAACGACAAGGCGATGGCGGCCAGCAGGCGAGCCGGCTGGCGCACAATCGCCAGCCCCTGGGCAAACGTGCGCACCAGGCGGCCGGCGCCCTCGGACAACCGCGGCGGCAGCACTCTGCCAAGACCAAGAGTGAGTCGTTCGAGCGTGCCGGGATGGCCAGCCAGGAAGAACAAGACGACCAGCAGCACCAGGCAGAACACGGCGGCCAGCGCGCCGCCAAGCTTCACTTGCCTGAAGGTCGCCGCGTCGGCGGCACCCACGCCCGGGTCAAACACCAGCAGGTACGAGGTGAACAGCATCACGACCGTGATCGTGT
>JAENWD010000265.1 GCA_016650245.1 Vicinamibacteria bacterium | reverse complement strand
GGCGCTATGATATCCGCGCCCTCGGCGACGTCGTTGTGAAGGGCAAATCCGTGCCCGTCAAGATTTTCTCGGTCGTGCCGCCACAGGCCGTGCTCGAAGGCCTCAACGCGGACGTCGTCGCGACCGATATGTCCGGGAAGGTGATGTCGCGCGGGCCTTCAGGCCCGCCGACGGGGTTGTAGCGCAGGCCTTCAGGCCTGCCAACAGGGGACGTCATGAAGTTCACGGTCAGGCTCACAGTCGGCGCCGTGGTGCTGGCGTTGGTAGGGCCCGGGGGCGGGCTCGGCAGCGCTGGCGACCGCGAGGCCGCCCAGTTGGGGTCGGTGCTGAAGCGGGCACAGCAGGTGCGCGACGTTCAGATGACCGACGAGGAAGAGGGCAAGCTGGGCGAGGCGGTCAGCGAGCGCATCCGGCAGCGGTACGGCGTCGTGCAGGACGCCTCCATTCACAAGTACGTGTCGCTGGTCGGCAAAGCGCTCTCGCAAGCCAGCACCCGGCCGGGCCTGCAGTGGCGGTTCATCGTGCTCGACACCGACGGCGTCAACGCGCTGGCGGCGCCAGGCGGGTTCGTGCACATCACCCGCGGCGCGCTGTCGCTCATCAAGAGCGAGGCGGAGCTGGCCGGCGTGCTCGGCCACGAAATCATCCACGTCACCGAGAAGCACACCATCAGGGCCATCCAGAAGGGCAAGATGGCGCAGATCGGCGCCGACGAGACGCTGGGCAGCAGCAGCGTCTTCAACAAACTCGTGGACAAGGCCACCGGCGTCGTCATGGCAGGTTTCGGCCGCGACGAAGAGCTCGAGGCCGACCGCAAAGGCGTCGTCATCGCCAACATCGTGGGGTATGAACCAAACGGCCTGAAGAGCTTTCTGACGACGCTTGCCGATCGCAACAAAGCGTCGACCGAGAAGCAGGGGCTCTTTGCGTCGCATCCTGAAATGAAGGAGCGCCTGGATAAGCTCGACAAGACCGTCAAGGACAACAAGCTCACGGCCACCGCCACCGTCGACGCACGCTACAAGACGCATGTCACCTACGAGCCGGTCGCCATCACCGCCATTGCGACCGTCGAGAAAGGCTCGGCGGGCCTGGCCGGTGGCGGCGGCTCGTCGAAGTCGGATACTCCTGCGAAGGCCGACGGCAAGGGCGACGGTAAGACCGAGGAGCAGAAGAAGAAGGGCGGCTTTGGCCTCGGCAATCTCGTGGCCCCGTCCAGTGGGGGCGAGAAGCAGGCCAGCGAGACGACCGGCTCGTCAGCCGCGCGAGGTGTCGACTCCGAGCGCAACGCCAGGGGCGGCGCCAATCCCAAGCTCGTACCGGCGATCGTGACGGCCGCCGATCTCGCCGCGTTCAAGAAAGACGGCAAGCTGAACTAGTCGTGTCTGCCTTTCTGTCGTCGCTCCCCGCCCAGGTCGTGGCGGGCCTGATTCTGATCGGGCTCGCCGCGGTCGTCCGTGCCTTCACGAACAACCGCGTCGTCCGCGGCCGCGTGCGCCTGACGATGGGGCTCGGAGTGCTCTTCGTTGGCATCAACGCGGTGCTGGCAGCCTCCGATCTCGTGCGGCCGGAGATGCGCCCGCTGGTGGTCTCCATCAGCCAGCTGCTGTTTGCCTACGCGCTGATTCACTTCGTCGTGCTGGTGCTGGTGAACCCGCTGCGCGCGGATCGGGTGCCGGACTACTTTCCGACCATTGTTCAGGACGTCCTGGTCTTCGTCCTGTTTGCGATGGTGGCGACGCTGGTGATGGAGGAGAAGTTCCTCACGACGTCGGCCGTGGGCGCGATCGTGGCGGGACTCGCCCTGCAGGACACCCTTGGCAACCTGGTATCGGGGCTGGCGATCCAGGTGGAGAAGCCGTTCCACGTCGGGCACTGGATCAGCTCGGGCGATTGGGAGGGCGAGGTCGTCGAGATCACCTGGCGCGCGACCAAGTTGAGGACGCGGCACGGCAACCAGGTGATCGTGCCAAATGGCGAGCTGGCGAAGGCTGCGATCATCAACTATTCAGAGCCGGCCTCGCCGACGCGCATCGAGGTCGAGGTCGGCACCAGCTACAACAACCCGCCCAATGCCGTGAAGGCGGTGATTCTCGACGTGCTGGATCGCGAACCGCTCGTCCTGAAGTCACCGGCGCCGGTGGTGCACGTCATGAACTTCGACGCCTCGTCGATCCTGCATCGCGCGCGATTCTGGATTCAGCACTTCCCGATGGACGAAGTGATCACCGACCGCGTCCGGACCGGGATCTACTATGCCTTCAAACGCGGGAACATCGAGATCCCGTACCCGATCGCCGTCGAGTACGGCGCCGATCTGCAGACACCCGGCCCGGACCCTGCGGCGATCACCGCGGTTGAGGATCTGCTGGCTGGCACGGATCTGTTCGGGCTGCTGTCTGTTGCGGACCGGCAGGCGCTGGCCGCTGCCTCGCCGTTGCGCCCGTTCGGCACCGGCGAAGTCATCGTCGGACAAGGCGGCGCGGGGCACTCGGCCTTCGTCGTCTATTGGGGCCGAGTCCGTGTGAGTCTCGATCCGGGCGACATCGAATTGGCCGTGCTCGAACGTGGCATGTACTTCGGTGAGATGTCGCTGCTGACCGGCGACCCGCGCACCGCGACTGTGCGCGCGCTCGGGGACTGCACCGTCGTCGAGATCACGTCAGACGCGTTTCGCGCATTCGTGCTGAACCAGCCGGCACTGGTGGAGCGCATCGGCGCGGTGGTCGCCGAGCGGCGCGCCGGCATCGCGCGCGCTCGGGCGACCCTCGCCAACGTCCCGCCGCCTGAATCTGCCTCGAGCCTGGTGGCGAGGGTGAGGAGGTTCTTTCACCACGGCCAGCGGAACCCGCCGCCGTTGTTGCCGTAGCCGCCGCTCCCGTAGCCGTATTCCCGGTAGCCCTGCGCGTATCCGCGCTCGAAGGCGTCGCGATAGGCGGCCTTGTACTGCTCGCGCGAGCCATCGCGGTTGTTGTAGCCGCGGTCACCTTCGCGATACCACTTGTGGCGCCGCGGATCGTAGCGGTCGCCGTCCTTGGCGTCTTCGCGGCCCTTTTGGATCCCTTCGCGCATGCCACGGTCGTACGCCTCGTTGTAATAGCCGCCGCCGTACCCGCCGTAGCTCCCACTACCCCCGTTGCCGCCATATCCGCCGTAGCCGCCGCGGCCCGAGTTGGGATAGGTCGGATATTGGCTCCCATACCCGGGGTCGCGCCGCGGCGTGGCGCGGCCGTTGCCGTTGTAGCCCCGCTCGTAGCCCGCCGCGAACCCCTGCCGGAAGGTCTGGCGGTAGTCGTTGCGGTTGCCTTGGCGCGAGTTGTAGCCGGAGTCGCCGTCGCGATATCGGCCATTGCGGTCGTAGCCGTAGCGGTCGCGGCCGCGTGCGTCAGCTTGCCCCTGGTCGTAGCCCGCGCGGTAGCCGTTGTCGTAGGCGGTTTGCGAGTTGCCGCCACGGTTCTTCCAGTATCCGTTGGCGCGGCCGTTCGGCTGAGCTATCGCTGTCGCCGAGCACGCGAGGCCGACCGCGACAATGAGGGCCGGAATCAAGCGTTGCTTTGCGATCATCATCTTGGTCTCCCGAGGCAACTGTGGCACCTGTCAGGAAGACAGATCAAACGGAGTGCCAAGGCGAGACAAGGGGTTTATTGGGGAATCGGCGAGAAGCCGCAGGACTTACACGGCGAGTGCGGAGGACACCGGCCAAAGGCCGAGGACAGGTGTGCCCTGAAGGCCGAGGGCTGAAGGCTGAAGGCGGTCTCTACCGATACGCCGCCTTCATCCACCGGCGGGCTTGCTCGGCCGTCTCGGGATCGTTGCCAGCCTCGCCGAGCCGGATCGCTTCGCCGTACGCGGCCCTGGCGTCGGCGCGTCGTGCCTCGAGATCGGCCAACTTGCCGACTTCCAGTTGCACGCGAGCGTTGACCCACTCCCGCATCGGGAGGCCGGAGGCGCGTGTCAGGTCGGCCCGCGCCGGGTCGAGGCGCCGCAACGCCAGGCGCGCCATGCCACGTTTGTAGAACCACATCGCCTCTTCTCCAAAGGCTCTCGGCCGCGGATCGGCGGGCAAAGCGTCGATGCCCGCGGTGAGCAGGCGGTCGGCCTCGGAGTACTGGCGCGCGCGGATCGCGGTCGCGCCGGCCTCGAGGCGCAACACGCGGTTTCGGGGAAACAGCGCCATCAGATCACGGATGACCGCCAGGGCCTCGTCATAGCGAGCCTCCCGGTTGTAGAGCAGCATCAGCGCGAACTTCGCGTCGACCTGCGCGTCGCCCGGATAGCGCGCGGCCTCTTCGATCAGGTGGAGGCCCTTGGACTTGTCGCCGCCAAAACCCGCCAGGTAGGCGACCCAGCGCGCCGGCAGCGACAGCATCGCCACGAGGTAGCGATACGTCCCGACGATCAGGCCCGCGTCCTTGCGCGATGGATCGAGCGCCATCACGCGCTCGTGCAAGTCGTAGGCGCGGCGAGCGGAACGGAAGGCTCCGCCGATGCGCCCGTCCACCGTCGCGGCATACGAGGCTTGCAGACCCACGGCGGCGCCGACGTCGTACACCGCGCTGACGTCCCTGGGGTTTGCCCTCAGACGACGCTCGGCGAGCTCGAGGGCGCGGGTCACGTGCTGCCGAAATGCGTCGGCGTCGGCCGCAGGAGGTTTCTCCAGCTTGACGTCGCTGCGCGACGCCCCGCCCAGGTACTGATCCACGGTAATCGACCCGCGCCTGAAAATGATGTGCAGCCATGTCGCGGTCGCCAGCGCGCGGTGCGTGGCCGAGTCGCCCGGGTCCAGCGCCAGCGCCTTGTCGAAGCTCGCCACGGCTTCTGGATAGTCGAGGTTGTAGGCCTGCGCAAAGGCGTGCGAGCGCAGTTGCGCCGCTGGCTGCGCCCGTGCGTCGGCGGTGCCGGCCAGTAGGGCCATTCCTAACAAGAGGTGGGCGCGCACGTGGGTATGATCATGCCATGCGTGTCACGACCCTCGACGCCCACGTCGGCGGCGCGGCGGTTCGTCTGGTGACTTCTGGGCTGCCGCGTATCGACGGGGCGTCGATGGCTGAGCGACGCCTGAGCTTCGAGCAAGCGTCCGGCGATGTGAGCCTGCGTCTCACGCGCGAACCACGCGGCCACGCCGGCGTCGTGGGGGTTGTCTTGACCGAGGCCGATCGCGCCGACGCGGACGCCGGCCTGCTGTTTTTCACCGGCACCGGTGCCCGCTCGCTCTCCGGCCATGCGGCGATGGCGGCAGCCGCGCTGGCTCTGAATCACGGGCTGATTACGCCCCGTACGCCCGACGTCCTGCATATCGACAGCGGATCAGGGGCCGCCGTCGTGCGCGTCGCCGCGCGCGACGCCCAACAGGCTGTTCGTGCGGTGCGGTTCCAGGGGCCACCCGCTGCGGTGCTGCGCGCCAACGTCAGTGTGACGACCAGCCGGCGGACCGTGCGCGTCGATGTGGCCTGGTCGGGAAGCGAGGTCGTCGCGATCGTCGAAGGCGAAGCCGCCGGGGTGCCGCTGTCGTCGAGTCACGCGCTGGAGCTCCGACGAACCGCGCTCGACCTCATCTCGACGCTCGACGCGATGCTGACGTTGACGCCACCCGGGCACCGCGACTCGGTGCCGATCACCGCCTGCGCCTTTGTCGGGCCCGCCAGCGACCCGCGCGCCGACCTGCGATCGGTGCTCGTGCGCAGCGACGGCAGCGTCGGCCGGTCGCCGTCGGCCAGCGGCACCGCCGCGGTGTCAGTTGTCCTGGCCGCGATGGGTCTGCTTGTCCCTGGTGCGGCCTGCAGACATGAAAGCCTTTCCGGGACGTCGTGGACGGCCGAGGCGACGCCGAGCGCGCACGACCCCGCCGCGCTGATGACCGTCGGCGTCATGGCTGAGGTGCATGCCACCGGCGCGCACGCGTTTGTCTTCGAACCAGGCGACCCGCTGACGCACGGTGTATTTTGGCTGTGACCAACGACAGGTTGCTGTGACCAACGGCCTGATTTCCTTGACAGGCCGAAAACGCGATGCCTATATTCGACCCCACGAGCACGGCCGGGGGTGGATCGATGGGCGTCACGATAGTGCGGGTGGCGGCAGGGCTGGCATGTCTGGTGCTCACCGGGGGCACGCCGGCACGGGCCGACGAGCCGTTCTGGAATTCCCGCCCACTGAGCCACTGGGTCGGTGTCCTGCAGACCGGCGATCCTGCGGCCAGGGCTGAAGCCGCGTGCGGGCTGACCGAGATCGCCCTCGCGCACGGCGCCTCCGCGATCCTCCCGGCGCTTCCTCATCTGATCGACGCGCTTCACGCTGACGCCGCCGCATTGCGCCTGGCTTCGACAACCGCGCTCGAGCAGGCCGGCCCTCCCGCGGTTGCCGCGGTGCCGACGCTGCTCGAGTTGTTCGAACACGACCCGGATGCCGACGTCCGTGCCCACGCCGGATTGGCACTCACGCAGGTGGCCCCAGCCGACGCCGCCGTAGTGGACGCGTGCGGCCGCGTGCTCGGGCGTGATGCCGACGCGCGCGTGCGTCAGGCCGCCGCGGCGTCGCTGGTGCAGGCCGGGCCCGCCAGTGCGGTCGTGCAGCCAGCGCTGCACCGCGCGATGAGCGATGGCGACGCCACCGTGCGCGTATTTGCCGCCGCCGCCGTGGGTCAGCTCGGCGAGACCAGTGCCGCGCTGCCAGTGCTGCTGGCCGGCCTGACGCACGAGGACCCGGCGGTGCGCGCCGAAGCCGCCGGTCTGCTGGCCAACGTCGCTCCCGCGCATGCCGCTGCCGTGGCCCCTCTGATCTCGGCGCTGGCCGACGACGACGCGCAGGTGCGGCAGGCGGCCGCCGAGGCGCTCGGGCAGATTGGCCAACCCGCCAGGCCCGCCATCCAGCCCCTGTGGCGGCTCATTCACGATCCCAACGAAGCGGTGCGCGAAAGCGCCTTGCGCGCGATCCGCCGGATTCGCGACTGACGCGCTCGCCTTTCGGGTATCGTCACCCCCATGCGTGCTTTCCGTCTCTCCAGCGTCGTTCTGTTGGCGGCGCTCACCTCCGGCTGTATCACCGCGCTCACCAGCATCAAGCTGCGGCCCGACGGCAGCGGCACCATCGAGCAGACCCTCAGCATGACGACGGCGGCGGCCAGCCAGTTCGCCGAGATGACCGCGGGGTTCAGCAACGACGCCGCTGGCGCCAGCAAGAACGGCCTGCCAGAGTTTCTCTCCGAGGCCAGCATGAAGGAGGCCGCCACCAAGTTCGGCGAGGGCGTTGTCTTTGTCTCGTCAAAGCCAATCAAGACCGCCGATCGCGTTGGCCGCATCGCCACCTATCAGTTCGCCGACATCACGACGCTGCGGATCGACCAGAAGCCCCAGACCGGCGACATGCCCGGCGCCTCGAGCAGTAAGGGGAAGGAAGACATGCTCTTCCGCTTCGCCAGGCAGCCTTCCGGCACCGCGCAGCTCACCGTCGTCTTCCCGGAGGGCAAACTCGAAGACGCGCGCAAGAAGGCGACGACCGAAGGCGACGGCACGAGCAAGTCGCTCGAACCGGCCCGGCTCGAGATGATGAAGAAGCTCTTCGACGGCCTCAAGGTCGCCATCGACGTCGAGGTGCTGGGGGCGATCGTGAAGACCAGCAGCCCCTACGTGGAGGGCTCGCGCGTGACGCTGCTCGAGATGGACTTCAACCAGCTGCTGGCCAACCAGCAGCTGCTGTCGCAGATTGGCGAACCCGGCTCCATCGAGGAAGCCAAGCAGCTGCTCAAGGACGTGAAGGGGTTCAAGATCAACCTCGATCGCGAGGTGACGATCGAGTTCAAATGACGTCGCGTACGTCAACCACGGAGGCACGAAGGACACAGAGAACGCACAGAGCTTTTCTTGGGCAGCCAAGAAATCACTTTGTGCCGCCTTCGTGTTCTCTGTGGCTCCGTGGTTGGCGTACGTGATCTATTTCATCGCGGCGAGCTTTGCCAGGTCCGTCTTGCCGATCGCGTCGTGCAGCACTGTGATGTCCTGGACATCGCGACCCTCGGCTTGCACCAGGAAGCGCTTGCCGACGAACGCGTTGACCTCGCCTGACTTCCGGACCGTGTTCCACTTCTCCCATCCCGGCTCGTTGCCGACCTTGGTCGACTTCTCGTAGCCGTTCTCGGTTTCGCGTTCGTAGCCGCTTGTCAGGAACATCGTGTAGGGCGCCAGCAGCAACTGGTGGAAGCCCGAGTCCACGATCTTGAGATCGATGCGGCTGCGGCCCTTGGTGTAGCGGACCTCGGCCTGCGAGAAGGCCATAGGTGCCGTCATCTTCTCGCCAGTCGGCTTGCCCTTCTCCCAACCGGGGAGGTCAGGGAAGAGCGCCTGCAGATCCCTGAAATTCACCGGATCAACGGGCTTGCCGTCGGTGCCTACGGCGCCTGCGGCGCCGGCAAGGCCCTTGGCCAT
>JAENWD010000264.1 GCA_016650245.1 Vicinamibacteria bacterium | reverse complement strand
GCCGGTTCGTCCCACGCAGGCCGCAAGGTCCGGGCTGGTACTTCCCAGGCTGCCCGGGGGTTCATGCGTGGCCGCGCGCCGTGGGCGCCGGACCGGACGTTTCTGTCAGGCACTCGAGGGGCTCCCGAAGCGGCGGCGAGACGTTCACCGACAGAGCGCGGATCAACCGATCTCAACCGATCTGCGGTGAGCCGATTTCGTCTGAGTGGTGTCTAATCTGGTACTCTGCGGGTCTGCCGCGCGCGCTGCGTGCGTCGGGCCAGAGACGCTCGCCATCGCAGGCGGTCGTGGCGGGACGGGTGAACGAAGACGGTCAGTAGGAGGAGACGCTCGTGCCACGCGATTTGTTCGGCGACGTAGTCAACCCGTCGATCAGGGTGGGCAGCCAGAAGTGGTATACGGTGCCGCTGTCCATCCTGGTGCACACGGTCCTCATCGCGGCCATCATCATCATCCCGCTGCTGGCGGTGGAAGGACTGCCTGAAGTGCCGTCGATGATGGCCTTTGTGGCGGCCCCCCCGCCGCCGCCCCCGCCCCCGCCCCCGCCCCCGCCTCCTGCGGCTGCGCAGCCGATGATGCCGGCCAACGTCAACCCGAACGCCGCGCCGATCGAGGCCCCGAAGGAAATCAGAGCCGAAAGCAGCATCGACGCAGGCTTTGAAGGCGGCGTCGAGGGTGGCGTGGTTGGCGGTGTCCTGGGCGGAGTCGTCGGTGGCCTGCCGGACGCGCCGGCGCCGCCGCCGCCGCCCTCGGCGCCGGTTCGAGTGGGCGGCAACATCAAGCCGCCAACCAAGACGCGCGATGTACGGCCGCAGTACCCGCCCATCGCGCAGTCGGCGCGGGTGCAGGGCATCGTCATCATCGAAGCGACCATCGGCCCCAACGGCCGTGTGCACGAAGCCAAAGTGCTCCGCTCGATCCCGCTGCTCGACCAGTCGGCGCTCGACGCGGTGCGCCAGTGGGAGTTCACGCCGACTCTGCTCAATGGCGTGCCGGTGCCGGTCATCATGACCGTCACCGTGCAGTTCACGTTGCAGTAACGACTACCGTTTACCCAGACACCCGAACGGCTAATTACCTCCGAAGGAGCACGCGATGGATCTTATTGAGATGTGGGGCACGATGGGCTGGATCGCCAAGGGCGTGGCGTTCATTCTGTTCTTCATGTCCATGTGGTCGTTTGGTGTCGCGATCGAGCGCATCTACACGTTCACTCAGGCGCGCAGCCAGTCCAAGGCCTACGCGCCGCAGGTCGCCAAGCACCTCAAGGACGGCCGCCTGAAGGACGCCATTGCGCTGTCGTCCTCGAAGAACTTCCGGTACAGCCATCTCGCCAAGGTTGTGCTCGCGGGCCTGCAGGAATACCAGTTCCAGCAGGAATCCGGCGGCAGCCTGAGCCGAGAGGACCTGGTCGACAGCGTGCGCCGGTCGATCCAGCGTGCTACTGCGCTGACGCAGTCGGACCTGAAGAAGGGCGTCAACTCGCTGGCCACCATCGGCACGACCGCCCCGTTCGTCGGTCTGCTCGGCACGGTCGTCGGCGTCATCAACGCGTTCGCCGGCATCGCGGCCACCGGCTCGGGCGGCATCGGCGCGGTCTCGGCTGGTATCTCGGAGGCGCTCGTCGAGACTGCGCTCGGGCTGGTCGTCGCCATCCCGGCCGTGTGGTTCTTCAACTACCTGACCGGCCGCCTCGACTACTTCAACGTCGAAATGGATAACTCGTCGTCGGAGTTGGTCGACTACTTCATCAAGAAGACGGCGGCGTAGGTACGGTGCCAGGTACCTGGCACCGTTAATAGGAGTACGGCCATGTCAATGGATCTGGGCGGCAAAGGCGGTGTCAAATCCGACATCAACGTCACGCCGCTTGTGGACGTCATGCTGGTGCTGCTCATCATCATGATGATCATCGCGCCGATGCTGCAGAAGGGCGTGGACGTCAAACTGCCCACGGCCTCCAACACCGTGGACAAGCCTGAGACGCAGGACCAGACCGTGGTGGCGGTGACCGCCGACGGCCGGTTTCACCTGAACTCCCGCGAGGTCGCCGATGGCGATCTGGCGACGAAGGCCGCCGAGGTGCTCGAGACCAAGAAGGAGCGCATCGTCCTCATCAAGGCCGACGAAGACGCCTCCTACGGTCGCGTCATGGCCGCCATGGACGCGCTGCGCAAGGCGCAGATCGAGGACATGGGCCTCATCACGGAGAAGCGGATGAAGGCCGGAGGCAACTGATGCGTCACGCTCACAAGCACCACGGCGCGGACGCCATCATCGTCGGCGAGGCGCCACAGGTCAGCGCGAGTATGAACGTCACGCCGCTGATCGACGTACTGCTCGTGCTGTTGGTCATCTTCATGGCCGCGCTGCCGTTGACGCAGAAGGGCGTGGACATCAACCTGCCGCTCGAGGCGGAGTCCAAGCCGCAGAACGACCCGACACCGCAGATCGTGGTCGAGTACACGGCCGATCGCCGCATCTCGGTCAACAAGCAGGACACGACCATCGCGGCGCTCGAGGACAAGCTGCGCGAGGTCTTCGAGCAGCGCAAGGACAAGACGATGTTCATCGCCGCCGCCGGCTCGCTGCGCTATGGGGAGATCGTCGCGGTTATTGACGCGGCCAAGGGCGCTGGAGTGCAGAAGGTCGGCATCGTCACCGACGGCATGCGTCGGGAAGCCACCGGCCAGGCGCCGCAGTCCAACTAGCCCCTATTCGAGACGCACTCTTCGATTCGGCCACCCTGCCCCGCGCCGGGTGGCCGATTTCGGTTTACCGCAGTCCTTAGACTAGGCGCCAGCCCCGGCCTGCTTGGCCTTCTGCAGCGCCTTGGCCCGGTCGCGCAACGCGTCGGCTTCCTTCAGCAGCGCCTGCTGCCTGGCGCGGTCCTTCTCGATGTTGGCCTGCAGCCGGAGCAGGAGGCCCTTGTAGACGATGGCCTCGAGGTAGTCGCCCTTGATAGCGATGGCCTTGTCCGTCGCCGCCACGCCCTTGTCGAGATAGGCGCGCCTTTCTGGCTCCTTCAGGCGGAAATCGCGGAAGGTCTTGTCCCAGAGGTAGGTGGCAATCGTGTAATACGCCTCGGGGTTGTTCGGCTCGGCCGCCGCGCGGGCCTCGAGCGCCTCGATCGTCTTGTCGAACCGGCCCTGGCGGTTGTAGAAGGCGGCCATCTGCATGTAGGTCGTCGCGTCCTTCGGCCGGCGGTCGCGTGCCGCAAGCAGCATCTTTTCCGCCTCCTCGTAGTTGCCTGCGTCCTCGTAGATCTTGGCCAACGCGTAGTAGTTGTTCGGCTCGTCGGGATCCGACTCGATCATCTTCTTGACGATGGGCTCGGCCTGGGAAGGGTCATTCAGCTTCTCGTTGCCATAGGACGCCAGCAGGTACTCGAACGAGAGCTTGCGCAGCTTTGGGTCCTGGATGGTCTCGGTGGCCTTCCTGTAGTAGCTGACGGCTTCCTGCAGGTTGGCGTCGTTGGCCGCCTCGCCCTTGCGGGCGGGCTTGTACAGGTTGTCGTAGCTGTTGCCCAGGTAGAAGTAGGCGACCGCAAGGTCCGGCTTGTGGACCAGTGCCTCCTTGTACTTCTCGATGGCCTTCTGGTAGTCCTGGGTCTGGTAGGCCAGATTGGCGTCTTTGAACGCCATCTGGGCCTTCAGCGTGCTGAAATAGCCGCACGCCGAGGTGCTCAGGCCGGCCAGTGCGATGGCGGCGGCCAGCAGCGCTGCCCTGGAGCGGGTCCGCATCGAATATCCCCCTTTAACTTGCCTGACGAAACGAGCCGATCATCAAGGCGTGGTTGCACGCACGAGGCGGGCCGCCGGAAATGGCGAAACCGGGTCAGTATAGTGAACCGAAAAAACCAAGGTCAAGCAGAGTGTGACCGGGGCATCGCTCCCAGCCCCCGCAGCCCATGAGATGATGACGATGAGACACCCGTTCTTGGATATTAGACACCATCACGCATGATTCGCTTCGAAGATCTGGTCGAGAAGGTCCGGGGGTACAACCCGGATGCCGACCTCGAGCTGCTTCGCCGGGCTTACGTGTTTTCGGCCTTCGAACACAAGGGACAGGTGCGCCATTCGGGCGAGCCCTACATGGTGCACCCCCTGGAAGTGGCCGACTTCCTCGCCGACATGCGGCTTGACGTGGTGGCGGTCGCCGCCGGCCTGCTCCATGACGTGGTCGAAGACACCCTGACAACCATCGAGCGCATCGAGGAGCTGTTTGGCCCGGAAGTGGCCCACGTCGTCGAAGGCGTCACCAAGATCAGCACGATCCCCTTTTCGTCGAGCGAGGAACGCCAGGCCGAGAACTTCCGCAAGATGCTGCTGGCGATGGTCGACGACATCCGCGTCATCATCGTCAAGCTGGCCGACCGGCTGCACAACATGCGCACGCTCCACCACCTGCCCGAGGAGCGGCGGATCACGATCGCCCAGGAGACGCTCGACATCTACGCGCCCATCGCCAACCGGCTCGGGATGAGCCTGGTGAAGAACGAGCTTGAGGAGCTGTGTTTCAGGTACCTCGAGCCGAAGGCGTACGAGTCCCTCAGGTCACGAGTGGCCGCCAGGCGCCGGGCGTCGGAAAGTCACATCGACGAGCTCAAGGCCACCATTGCCGCCAAGCTCGACGAGGCACAGGTGGCCTACACGCACATCGACGGCCGCATCAAGCGCCTCTACAGCATCTGGCAGAAGCTCAACAAACAGAAGATCGACCTCGACCAGGTCTACGACTTCGTCGCGCTGCGGATCCTGACCAAGTCGGTGAAGGACTGCTACGCCGCGCTCGGGATCATTCACAACACCTGGTCGCCGGTGCCGGGCCGCATCAAGGACTTCATCGCGATGCCCCGCCCCAACGGGTATCAGTCGTTGCACACCTCGGTCATCAGCGAGCGCGGTGCGCCGTTCGAGGTTCAAATCCGCACCGAGGCGATGCACGCGCAGGCCGAGGAGGGCATCGCGGCGCACTGGAAGTACAAAGAAGGCCGCGTCGGCGACCAGCGCGACGAGCGGTATTTCCAGTGGATGCGACAGCTGCTCGAATGGCAGCAGGAGGTCCATGACCCGCAGGAGTTCATCAACAACCTGAAGATCGACCTTTACCCGGAGGAGGTCTACATCTTCACGCCGAAAGGCGAGGTCAAGTCGCTGCCCAAGGGCGCGACACCGCTCGACTTCGCCTACGCGATCCACACCGATGTCGGCCACCGCTGCGTCGGGGCCCGCGTGAACGGAAAGATGGTGCCGCTGCGCACACGGCTCATCAACGGCGACATCGTCGAGATCGTCACGCAGACCAGCCACACGCCCAGCCGCGACTGGCTCAACTTTGTCGTGACCTCGCGCGCGCGCCAGAAGATCCGCCACTTCGTCCAGCTGGAGGAGAAGGCCCGCAGCATCGACCTGGGCCGGAAGCTGTTCGACAAGGAAGCGCGACGGTTCAACCTCAACCCCAAGACGCTGGTCGAGACCGAGGCGTTTCGCAGGGTCGCCGACGAGTACGGCGGGGGCAAAGCCGACGAGCTGATGGCGGCGATTGGCTACGGCAGGCTGCCGCCGCGCACAGTGCTCGCCAAGCTGGTGCCGGCAGACCAGTTGCAGGAGAAGGCGCCGGACGGCCGGGTCGTCTCGGCCGTCAAGCGCGTGCTGCGCGTCGGCGAGGACCGCATCAAGGTGAGCGGCGTCGACGATCTGCTGGTCTATCGCGCACGCTGCTGCAACCCGATTCGCGGTGAGAAGATCGTTGGCTACATCAGCCGAGGCAAAGGCGTCGCGGTCCACGCCGCCAGCTGCTCGAACGTCGTCAATCTGCTCTTCGACCCCGAGCGGCGCATCGACGTCGAGTGGGAGAAGGGGACCGAGGAAGCCCGCTACGTGGTGCGGCTCACGATGCAGGTCGAGGATCGTCGCGGCATCCTGGCCGATGTCAGCGCGAAGGTCGCCGACATCAACACCAACATCACCAGCGTCGAGGCCACCACCGACCAGGACCAGCGCGGACGCATCGACATGACCGTGGAGATCAGCGACCTCAAGCACCTCGAGAAGGTCGTGAAGTCGCTTAAATCGGTCGAAGGTGTCATCGGCGTAGAGCGAACCATGGCGCGCTGATGGCGGACTGCGGACTCCGGACTCCGGGCTACCCGCTCTTGAGAACGACCACGGGGTCGAGCTGCGCGGCCCGCAGCGCGGGGGCGAGACATGCGATGGCGGAGGCGCCGAGCAGAAACAGCGCCACGGCCGCCAACGTCACCGGATCGCGGCCGCTGACGCCGTACAGCCGCTGGCCGACCGACTCGACCATCGCCAGCGACAGCGCCATCCCGACGAGCAGCCCGAACGAGGTCAACGCCAGGCCCTGACGCAGCACCAGTTGCAGCAAAGAGGCCGGTGTGGCGCCCAGCGCGGATCGCACCGCCAACTCCCGCGAGCGCTGTGCCACGCTGAAGGAGAGCACGCCGAACAGCCCCACGCCCGCAATGGCCAGGGCCGTCGCCGCAAATGCCGCCAGCAGCGCCGAGTACAACCGTGGTTTTGCCAGCAACGCCAGCACGCGCTCCTCCATGGTCGCGACCTTGCCCAGGGCCAGCGTGGGGTCGATGTCGGCCACGATGGAACGCAGGATCGGCGACAGTTCGGTGGGAGGCCCCAGCGTGCGGAGCGCAATCACGGGACTGCCGCCGGGGCGGTCGTCGCGCCATTGCGCGGCGGGCACGAACATCTCGGGGCCGACCGGCGACGTGTCGGCCGACCTCACGTTGTCCACCACACCCACGACTTCCCAGTCGGGCTGCTCGTCCGAGCCCAGGGGCAAGACCGAGCCGACGGCGCGATCGCCGAGGTACTGCTGCGCAAATACGGCGTTGACGACGGCGACACGACGTGACGAGGCCGTGTCGGTGTTCGAGAACAGCCGGCCGTGTCCCACTCGCATGCCGAGCGCCGACATGTATTCGCCGCTCACCACCCTGAAGCTCGCCCGCACGCGCACCGACGCGCCGCCCGGACGCTGCATGTCGAAGACGCGCATGCTCTCGGACCCGGTGAGCGGGAGAATGTTGGTGTAGCCGGCCGCGACGACGCCGGGCACGCTGCGGATCCGCTCGATCGCAGCGTCGAGGATCGCGTTGCGACGGGTCGCCGTGTCGCCGGTGAGCGGCAGCTCCGCCGTCAACACGCGCGTGGTGTCGAAGCCTCGGTCGGCCCGCATCAGCGCCACGAAACTCTGCGACAGCAGGGCCGCGCCAACCAGGAGCACCGTGGCAATAGCAACCTGCGCCACCATGATGGCCGAGCGGGCGCGTGCGGCGCTCGAGCGAAGGCCCTGTCCCGCCGGGGCCCGGCCGTCTTCAGCCAGGGGCTGGCTGCCAACGAGGCGCCGCGCCTGCCACGCCGGTAGCAGCCCCGCGCCCACACCGGCAGCGACCGCCGCGACAAGGGCCGTCAACGCACCTTGCCACCCCATGCGCACCTGGTCGACTCGAGGGAAGTCGGCCGGCAGCCAGGCCGGCAGCGTCTCGGCCACGACAGTGGCGAGCAGCAATCCCGCGAGGCCGCCGGCCAGGCCCACGACCACGCTTTCCACGACGAGCTGACGGGCGAGTTGACCGCTGCTGGCGCCAAGCGCGCTGCGAATCGCCAGCTCGCGCCTCCGGGATGCCGTCCGGGCGAGTTGGACGTTGGCGACGTTGGCGATCGAGCCGGCCAGTAACAGGCAGACGGCAGCCAGCAGGACCAGCAGCGCGGGCCGCACGTCCCTGGTCGCATCGTCGAGGGCCGGCACCAGCGTCATTCGGGCGGGGCCGTCGCTGCCGAAGACGGCGACGGCTACCGGCCCGGCATGGGGAGCCGACTGCGCGCGCGCCGTCGCCTCGGCGGCCGCCTGCGCGGCGGTCACGCCCGGCTTGAGGCGCGCCATCGCGCTGAACATCTTGATGTTGCCGTTCGACGAACCTGGCGTCACGGTTGGCGGGACGTGGAAGGGTATCCAGAGCGCCGTCTCACGATCGGGGAAGGTGAAATCCGTTCCCATCACACCGATGATCGTGAACGGCTCCCCGTCGAGGCGCAGCGCGAGTCCGAGCACGTCGCGCCTGCCGTCGAGCCGCCGCGTCCAGAAGGCGTGTGAGATCAGCACGACGCGTCCGGCTCCCTGGGGCGTGTCGGCATCGCGAAACGGTCGACCCAGCAGCGGCCCTGTGCGCAGGACGTCGAACAGACTCGGCGACACCCTCGCCGACCGCACGCGCTCGGCCTGGCCCAGGCCGCTCAGCGTGTGCTCGTCGTCAGACCATGCGCCGATGGCGTCGATCGTCGCGGGCTCGCGCTGCCAGGCCAGGTACGACCCGTTGGTGACGATGCCGCCGAACTGGCCGAACCCCGAGCCGGCCTGGCGACTTTCGTAGATCCGCACCAGACGATCGGACTCGGGCCAGGGCAGCGGCTGCAGCAGCACGCCCCACACAAGATTGGCCATCACCGCGACCGCACAGATGCCCAGCGCGATGGTGGTGGCACCCACGGCAAAAGGGCCAGGCTGGCGCGACAGCGCGCGGACTGCATAGCGCAGCTCACTCGCGAGCGATGAGACAAGGGAGAGTGTCGTCGCCGACAGGTCTGGATCGAGCACGCGGCGAGATCGATGCATCGGTGGCTCCTGCACCCAGAGGTCGACCTGCGCGGCGATCTCGCGCTCGACCGCGGCCGCCTCGACGCCCCGCTGCCGCAGGTCGGCCTCGAGGTCGTTCGCGTGGTCGGCCAGTTCTTCAATCACGGCGTCGTCGATGTGCCGGCCCGTCGAGTCGAAGGCTTCACGGATCCGTGTGTTCCAGCTCAGGCCGGAAGCGGGCAACGCGCTCCAAACCGTTGACGAACTGTTCCCAGAGTCCCCGCTGACGCGCGAGGGTCTTTCGGCCGGCGGCGGTGAGTCGGTAGTACCGGCGGCGTCTCTGCCCGGCCCTCTCGACCCAGCGCCCGTCGATGAAGCCGTTGCCTTTCAGGCGATAAAGCGTCGGGTAGAGTGATGCCGCGTGAAAGCTGATGGCGCCACGCGATCGCTCGCCGATGAGGCGCGCCAGTTCGTAGCCGTGACGTTCCTGCTCTTCGAGCAACGCGAGGATGAGCATCTCCGCGCTGCCGCGTTTCAATTCGCGGTCGAAGAATGTCGCGCCCATATGTGGGCACACTATATCTCGAGAAATGCGGAATGCGGAATGCGAAGTGCGAAGTACGTCGGTCGGACTCCGAGGCCTGAGGCTAGCCGCGTCAGTTCCAGAGGCCTGAGGCTGGCTGCGTCAGCTCCGGAGGCCCTACAGCACCGCGATGACGTCGATTTCGACGCGGGCGTTGCGAGGCAGGCCGGCGGCCTGGATCGTGGAGCGGGCCGGGGCAGGCGTGCTGAAGAACGTGGCGTACACGTCGTTCATCGCGGCGAAGTCGTTCATGTCGGCCAGGTAGACCGTCGTGCGGGCCACCCGATCGAAGCTGGCGCCGGCCTCGGCCAGTATGGCGCCGAGGTTGGCGAAGATTTGTCGTGTTTGAGCGGCGATGTCGCCGGACACTAGTTGCCCGGTGGCCGGGTCGAGCGGAATCTGCCCCGAGCAGAAGAGCAGATTGCCCATGCGGACGGCCTGGGAGTACGGGCCGATGGCCTTGGGCGCTTTATCGGTCGCTACGGCCTCGCGCATGGGCGTGTCGGGGGACCTACGCGGCCTTGACGACCTTGCCCGACCGCAGGCAGCGCGTGCAGACGCGCAACCGCTGTACGCCGCCGTTGACGACGGCGCGCACCGTCTGAAGGTTTGGCTCGAACCGGCGCGCATGGACGTTGTGCGCGTGGCTGATGGTGCGGCCCACCACGGGGCCCTTGTCGCAAATTTCGCAGCGCTTGGCCATGATCTCGTCCTGAACCCTTCACCTGTGGCCCGCGGCCCTCAGGGCAAACACCGGATTATAGCAGGCTCGACCGGCTGGGCGCAAAACCCCGACACCACTACCCGACTACGGCAGGATGATCGACGGTCCGGGCTCCTGGCGCGGCTCGCTGGCCTGGGTGTTCCGGGCGCCCAGGACTCGCCGCATCAGGCCGAGAAACCCCGTTCGCGTATCGCCCGCGATCGGTCCCACCCGCCTTGCCGCGTCTTCGATCCCTCTCAGTGCCCGCGCGGCGTCTCTTTCAAGCGGCGTCCGCGGCCCCTGCACCTGCTCGACAATCTCCTCGAACGCGTGGCCGAATGCCGCCGACAACTCCTTCGCGTTGAGCGTG
Organism: Vicinamibacteria bacterium; assembly: GCA_016650245.1. Classification (GTDB taxonomy): domain Bacteria; phylum Acidobacteriota; class Vicinamibacteria; order Vicinamibacterales; family JAENWD01; genus JAENWD01. The sequence goes on along the minus strand of JAENWD010000264.1, from coordinate 2,994 downwards.
GCCGGCGCCCGTTCGTAGATGACGCCGCGCGAGGCCGTTTCAAGCGTCGCAGCCGTGGCCGCGGTCGCCTCGGCGATGTCGGCGTCCAGCAGCGGACGCAACGCATCGGCCGGGTGGCGCAGCGCGATGGACTGAAACAGGAAGAAGAAACGCGACTGCCGATCGGTGAAGCCCGCCATCGCCGGCAGCAGCAGCGCGACGTCGAGCTCGTGCTGGCGCTGGACCGAGGCGGCGGGGTGCCGGCGCGCCGACGCCAGATACACGCAATCCTCGGGGCACGGGATCTCGACCAGGCGCTTTGTGCCGCAGCACACGGGGCAAATCGCCTGGTTCAGCGCCGGGCACCGGCGCCTGGCGGGGCGGGTCACACACAGGGGGCACGACATCGCAGCAGCTAGGATACGTCAGCCGGGGACCGCGTTTTGTCAACTCGCGGTGCCCGGCTGGTTGCGACCGCGGCAGCGAACCCTTATAATCCGTCAAAATTCCACGCAGTCCAACGGAACGCGAGTTGCAAGACCCCACGTAACGCAACGGCCGAAGGCCGAAGGCGCATCGACGGGAGGCGTTGGCATGGCAGACGAACTCTTCCGACACGAATCGCCTGTGGAGTTCTTCAGGGAGCAGGTCGAAGGCGCGATGCAGCGCCAGCAGCTGCAGGCGTCCGATTGGACGGTCTACTACATCGTCAACCTGCTTGCCTCGTTTGTGTTGCCCGCGCGACTCGAGCAAATGAACGCGCGCGAGCCGCTTGGCGTGCGGCTGGCACGCGCGCTGGCCGCCGAGGGCGGCCCCAGGCGCGATGATCTGCGCCACATCGCGGATCACTCCCTGTTCCTCGCGGGATTTTTCGGCGACAGCTTCCAGCGGCGGCTGGTGGACGTGGACTACTACATCTGCCTGGGCGGCTTCGCGTACTCGCGCCTGGCCACGCACGACAACGACGCGTTTTCCGACGTGTTTGGCGAGCTGGCCGAGAAGTTCGTGCCGGTGGTGGATGTGTTGTCGGACATCAGCGACCGGTCGCGATCGAGCAATCGCGACGTCCTGCGCCTGTACGAGCGATGGATGCGGACGGGCAGCCCTCGAGACCGGGCGTTGCTGGCAGAAAAGGGCCTTACTGCCCAGGCGTCCCGGCGGATCCAGTAGCACTGGCAGCCTCTGGCGTTCACGTAGGAACTACACGCGCGACCTGTGCTATAATCCCCCGCCTCTGGTTCGTGTGGTTACCCAACCACAGTCCGTGGACGTTTCGCTTCCCTGTAACTGTCCTCTACAGTTGACATCAGGCAAGATCGACGCGGCCGAACCGTACTGAGACGAGCGGCGTCTAAACGCATGGCTGGCGCGGCTCGACGTGTGATAGACCTCGAGGTGTAAGCGCTCGTAACCTGCTTTTATCTAGCTATTTAGGTAGGTGTAGGGTTCGCGCCAAGAGAGTGCCGTCGGGCCGTACGCCTGGCGGTGCGTGCTCTCCTGGTCCTCGACAAATCCCGTTCATTTTGAACGCCTGTCAAGCGAATGGCTGGGACGGGTGCGCCGACTTTCATACGGCAGCACCTTTGCATCGGGTGTCGGCATCATATTTACGTCGTAAGGGACGAGAACAGGAGGGCGGCGTCATGAAGAAGAAGGCGACGGCAAAGGCGAAGGCGCAGAGCACGAGGGACCGGTACGCGGACCTGAGGAAGATCCTCGAGGGTCGCCGGGGCGAGATCCTGAGCGAAGTGCAGGGGCGAATCCGCGGCGTGCGCGCCGAAGGGTCGCAGACCAAGCTCAACGAAGTGTTCGACGCCGGCGAAAGCTCGGATACGGACATCCAGGAAGACATCGAATTCGCCCTCATCCAGATGAAGGCGGAGACGCTCACGAAGATCAACGAGGCGCTGTCGCGGCTCGAAGAAGGCCACTTCGGCAACTGCTTCGAGTGCGGCGACGAGATTGCCGAGGCGCGGCTGCGTGCGCTGCCGTTTGCGGTCCGGTGCAAGGACTGCGAGCAGGCGCGGGAACAGGCCGCTGAGCGCGAGCGCATCTGGCAGCAGCGCCGGGGCGGGTCCTCGCTTTTCATGGACATGTCCAGCTAGACTAGGCCCGCCGCCGCAGGCTCCACGAGGGGTCAGATCCCGCGTCGCTGTCGCGCGACCAGGGATTTGACCCCTCTTTGCTTTTTCGTGACGTTTCTTTGCAGAGGGATCGCCATGAGCGATCACACCGACCAGGTTCCCGAGGCGCCGGAGCCGACCGCCATCACGGTCGACGACCGGGCGCCCGTCATTCCAGGCGAACTGCCCGTGCTGCCGCTGCGCGACACGGTGCTGTTCCCGAACTCGTTCATGCCGCTGGCAGTGGCGCGCGAGAGCTCGGTGCGCCTGATCGACGACGCCATCGCCAACGGCAAGCTGATTGGCGTCTTCACGCAGCGCGACCCGGCGCTGGACGAACCGCTGCAGGCCGATCTGTATCCGGTTGGCACCGCCACGCACATCCACAAGATGTTCCGGCTGCCAGACGGCAGCCTGCGCCTGATCGTGCAGGGGCTGTCGCGCATCCGGCTGGACGAGATCGTCTCGATGAAGCCGTACCTGCGCGCGAAGATCGCGGCCATTGCCGACGCGCAGCGCGACGAAGATCACCTCGAGATCGACGCGTTGCTGCGCAACATCAAGAGCAGCTTCCAGAAGGTCGTGTCGCTGTCACCGCTCCTGTCCGACGACCTGCAGACGCTCGCGATCAACATCGAGGAGCCCGGGCGCCTGGCCGACTTCATCGCGTCGAGCTTGAGCACCATCAGTACCGCGACCAAGCAGGAGGTGCTCGACACGCTCGACGTCCGCGCCCGGATGGACAGCCTGAACCGGATTCTGATCAAGGAACTTGAGGTCCTCGAGCTCGGGTCGAAGATCCAGTCGCAGGTGCAGTCGGAGGTCGGCAAGAACCAGCGCGACTACTTCCTGCGCGAGCAGCTCAAGGCCATCCAGAAGGAACTGGGCGAAG
>JAENWD010000263.1 GCA_016650245.1 Vicinamibacteria bacterium | reverse complement strand
TGTGGAGTTGCTGACGTCGATGACCCAGCTCAGTGTAGGCGTGAGCACAGCCACACGCCGCTCGAATCGATGGGTTCGACACGTGATCCCCAATGGCGTGAACCTGTCGATATTCCAAGCCGACGCCGCTGCCAGATCCGCCGCGCCGGAGATTCTCTTTGTCGGGGCGATGGGGGGCCGCAAGCGCGGCGCGTGGCTCATGCAACAGTTCATAGAGCGCATCAGGCCGCTGTTGCCCGAGGCCACGTTACACATGGTCTGCGAGAGCGGCGTGCCCGTCGACGGCGTGACGTTCTACCAGGGGCTCGATGACCAGGCACTGGCCGCGTTGTACCGCCGCGCGTGGGTGTATGCCTCGCCCTCGACCTACGAGGGGTTCGGGTTGCCGTACATAGAAGCGATGGCCTGTGGAACGCCGGTTGTCGCGACGGCCAATCCGGGAAGCGCGGAGGTACTTGCAGGCGGGAAGTACGGCCGTCTGGTGAGCGACGAGGTGTTCGCGGATACGCTGATCGGGCTGCTGCGGGATCGCGCCCAGCGCGACGCCCTTGGCTGCGCGGGCCGCGAGCGGGCTGCGATGTACGACCTTCAGAACACCATCGACGAGTACGAGCGGCTCGTCTTCTCGCTGGTAGCGCGCCATGGCTGACGAACTTCTCTCGCGGCTCGATGACCGGCTGGCAGCGCTCGACGCCGGTCGGGGCAGACGCCAGGCGTCGATTCGGCGCGCCGCCGTGCAGCCGGAGGAGGTGCCGGATCTGCCCGTCGCCGAGACGTCGAGCACGAAGAAGCAACGCCTTCCCTGGGTCGAGATCTTCATCGCCGTCCAGTTCCTGTGGGGAGCGCTGCTGTTTCTGCCGGGCGCACAGCCCTATCGGCCCCTGATTCGCGGCTTGCCCTATGCCGTCAGCGTCGGACTGCTCCTGGTCTATCTTCCACGCGCCATGCGTGGTCGTGCTCCACGCGGCACGTTGCTGTTGGCCTTCGCGCTCGGCCTGCTCTTCATGAACCTCCTGCATCCAACGACGCAGGTGGCGGCGGGCATCGCGCAGTGTCTGTTCCAGGCCGCGATTGCCGCGCCCATGTTCTGGGCGTGGAGGGCGGTCCGCTCGCCGGCCCAACTCAGACGGTTGCTGGTGCTGGCCTTTGTCTTCAACGCCGCCGGCTCGGCGCTGGGCGTGCTGCAGGTCTATTACCCAGACCAGTTCATGCCGCCGCAGTTCAGCTCGCTGGGCACGCGGATGAATGATCTCTACGTCGAATCGCTGACCTATGTGGGGATCGACGGCCGGCGCATCATTCGGCCGCCGGGGCTCAGCGATCAGCCGGGCGGTGCGGCAGTCGCCGGCGCGTTGACGGTTGTCCTGGGAGTCGGGCTCAGCGTCGCCGCAAGAACCCCCGGGGTGGCATTGGCGCAACTGGCTGCGGTGGCGGTGGGCCTTGCGGCGATCTATCTGACGCAAGTGCGATCGTTGCTCATGATGTCGGTCGGCGCTCTGGCCGTGATCGCGATCCTGTTGTTTCGGCGAGGACAGGCCAGGCTCGCCGGCCGCATCGCTGTGAGCGCCGGCGTGTTGGTGGTCCTGGCGTTCTTCTGGGCGCGGTCGGTGGGAGGCGAGTCTGTCGAGCAGCGATTTGTCGGGATCACGCAACAGGGAGCGGTCCGTTCGTACCAGGAGAATCGTGGAGCGTTTGTGGCGGACACGTTCGGGGATCTCCTGGACAAGTACCCGTTTGGCGCTGGCCTGGGTCGCTGGGGAATGATGAACGTGTACTTCGGAGACCCTGCAAATCTCGACGCAGCGCCCATCCACGTCGAGATCCAGGTCACCGGTTGGCTGCTCGACGGCGGAATTCTGATGTGGATGTTCTATGGCGGCGCTGTGGCAATGGCGCTGGTTGGTGTCTATCGGTTTTGCCTGAAACGGGTCCGTCTCGACCTGGCTGAAGTGGCGATCATCGTCGTGGGCGCGCAAGCGCTGGTTGCGGGGTCGGCCTGGGCCGGGCCCGTCTTCAACACGCAGCTGGGATCGATATTCTGGTTTCTGACCAGCGCCCTGTACGGCGCGTCGCGCGGGGTGTACGGTTCGACCTCCTGGCGTAAATGACACGCACGGGTCGCTTTCTCGGCGGGGTCACGCTCGGCTCGCTTCAGCTCGTCCTGGCGACCGCCGTCGGTCTGTGGATGACGCCGTTTCTCCTCAGACGGCTGGGCTCCGAGACGCTCGGCTTCTGGCTGGTTGCGCAGCAGCTGCTTGGCTACTTGATGCTGATGGACTTCGGCGTCACGGCGGTGTTGCCGCGCGAGACGGCGTATGCGGTTGGGCGCGCCGGCGCCGCCGATACCGGCGACCTGGCCGGCGTCATCGCGAGGGCACGCCGTGCCATCACGTTTCAGATCCCTATTGTGATCGCCGCGACCCTGTTAGTGGGGGCCTGGATCGCGACGCGCGGGGCCGGCACCGCCGCACCTTTGTTGCTGGTGCTTGCCGGCTTCGCGCTGCTGTTCCCTCTGCGGCTCTATCAGTCCGTGCTGCAGGGCCTGCAGGAGTTGCCGTTCCTCGGCAAGCTGCAGATCGCGTCGTGGATCGTCATGACGGGGCTGACCATCGCGCTGGTCCTGGCGGGTGCGGGGTTGTGGGCGCTTGTCATCGGATGGGTCACCGGGCAAGCGCTTACCGCGGCGGCGGCGTGGCTCCGTGTGCGTCAACGCCATCGGCGCGCCTGGCCGGCCTCACACGTAAAACCGGGCTGGACCCAAGTGCGGCCATATCTGCTGAATGCCGCCTGGGTCAGCGTGGCCCAGGTGGCGCAAGTGCTACTCAGCGGGTCGGACCTGTTGTTGGTGGGCGGCCTGCTCGGTGCGCAGTCGGTCGTGTTGTATTCCTGCACGAGCAAGGTCACGACCGTCCTGGCGAACCATCCGCAACTGGTCATGGCCTCTGCCACGCCTGCGCTGAGCGAGTTGTGGGCGGCCGGAAGACGCGAGCGGCTCGTCGAACTCGTCACGGCCCTCACGCTGGCGATGTTGGTCGTCAGTGGCTTGGTCGCGTGCCTCACTCTTGCACTCAACGAGGGGTTCGTCGCCTGGTGGGTAGGCCGGCAGCAGTTTGGCGGCGGCACTCTGACGGTCTTGCTCGCCACGCAACTCGTGCTGCGGCACTGGAACATCGCACTCATCTATGGTCTCGTCGCATTCGGCCTCGAGAAGCGCGTGTCGATTACGAACCTGGTGGACGGGGCCGTGTCCGTCGTGCTCGGCCTCCTGTTGATCCCGGCGATCGGAATTGCTGGTCCGGTGGTGGGCTCGCTGGTCGCCGTCGTGGTGACCAGCCTGCCGTCCAATCTGTTCGCGCTGGCCGCGCGGACTGAAGTCACACCCGCCTCGTGGGTGCGCGGCCTGCTGCCATGGGGCTGGCGAGTTGTCGTCCTCGGAGCGGCCAGCGCCCTGTTGCCCTTGGTGTGGGTGCCTTCGACACTCACCGGCCTGGCGGTCGTGGCCGCCACGACCAGCGTGATCTATCTTGTGACGATGGCGCACGGGCTGAGGCGCAGCGCCCTGGCGCCGTTTGTCACCGCCCGCCTGGCACCCCTGCTTCCGCGGCTCACGTGGCTTCGAGCGGCGTGACAAGGCGGGCCTGCTCGTGAGCATTCGTCAGGTCGCCTTTGTGTATGGCGCGCCGCTCGGAGTGGGTGGTCTCGGAACTCAGGCCGATAACGCCCTGCGAGCCTTGGCGCTTACCGGACGCCACGTGCATGCGATCGGACCTGGACCGGGCAACAGCGCGCGGACCCGCGCGCTGCCCAACATCACGTGGCATCAATCCCCTGCACCGCCAACCGGGCGAACCTGGTGGAGGCCGCTTCGCCGATTCGCCGGCGTGGGGCAAAGCTGGACCGATCGCCGCATCGGGCGTTTCGCTGGCGCGGTGGTCGCCAGGACCCGGCCTGACCTCTGCTACACCTTCACGCAGGTGGGCCTGGAAACCCTGCGTTGGGCCGATGCCGCGGGTGTGCCCAGCATCCTTGAAAGCCCCAACGGGCATCCCCGCTCGTTCCGAGAGGTCTACGTCACCGAGGCGGCCCGACTGTGCGGCCAGCGCTTTCGCGGGCACCCTACGCCGGGCATGGTCGAACGGGTGAACGGCGAACTGGCCCTGGCGCGGCGCATCAGAGTGTCGTCGCAGTGGTCCGCCGACTCGCTCGCCGCCGGCGGCGTGCCGGCTGGGCGGCTGACGTCGCTCCAGCAGCCCGTCGACCTCGACTGGTACCGCTGTGGGCCGGTCGAGGGGCCTTCAGCCGGACCCCTGCGGGTCTGCTGCGTCGGCAGTCTCGACCTGCGTAAGGGCTTCGTGTACCTCCTTCGAGCGATGCGCAGTCTGGATGGTCGCGTGCCTGTCCGCCTCCGGTTCGTCGGTGCCACCGGCGATCGGTGCAGCCGCGGGCTCCTCGAGCGCGAGCGACAAGGCCTTGACGTCACCGTGCGCGCGGGCGACCCCCGCGAAGCGCTCGCCGAGGCCGAAGTGTTCGCGCTTCCGACACTGGAAGACGGGTCGCCATTTGCCGTCGCCGAGGCGATGGCGTGTTCTCGGCCGGTGATCACGACGACCAGTACCGGCGCGGCCGAGTGGGTGACACCCGGGGATACCGGTTGGCTGGTGGCTCCGGCTTCGGCGGCACAGCTGGCAGAGGCGCTGGCTGCCGCCGCCGGGGCGCGACCCCGGCTGCGACAAATGGGCGAGGCGGCACGCACGGAGGCCCAGCGGCGCGCGGGCCCGCATTGCGACCAGGTGGTGGCTGATTGGGTTCTGGCGGGGTGACTTCGCGCTGGCACCTCGTCACCCCAGAGAGCCCGCCACAGATCGGAGGCGTCGCCGACTTCACCAGGGTCATCGCGACGGCACTGGCGGCTGGCGGCCACGACGTCCACGTCTGGTCTCCCACGCCGGCCGACGAGATAGCCGGCGTCAGCGTGCACTCGTTGCATGACGGCTATGCGGCCCGTCGCCTTGGCGCGCTCGACCGTGCGCTCGGCGCCTTCGAGGGACCGCGACGCCTCTTTGTTCAATGGGTCCCGCACGGCTATGGCTACAACTCGCTGAACATCCCGTTTTGTCTGTGGGTCTGGCGGCGTGCGCTACTGGGCGATGTCGTGGACCTGATGGTCCACGAGCCGTTCTTGCCGTTTGCGCCTGGACGGCTTCGCCAGAACGGCGGCGCTATCGTGCACAGGCTGATGCTCATGGTGTTGTTGCGGGCCGCAACCCGGGTGTGGGTGTCGACGCCATCGTTTCTGCCGATGGTGCGACCTTTCGGCCCGC
>JAENWD010000262.1 GCA_016650245.1 Vicinamibacteria bacterium | reverse complement strand
GTGCGGCACGACTGTTGCTTTTCGCCTTTCTCTCGGAAGGTGGGGTCAGAATATGAGCCTGGTCCGTCTGCTCGGTTTCAAGACGCTCGCGTGTGGCTGTCTCGCGGGGCACTATCGCGAACTCGCCACGAGCCGGGAGATCGCCTACATCGAAGAAAAAGGCGCCGCCTGTGGCGTGCACGGCCATCGTCGTAATCACACGGTGACGCCTGAACGAGCCGCGCGTTCCGCCGCGACCGTGCTCACCGCGCGCGCCTCCTGACCCACCTGTCGACCACGACGCGGGCACCGCAACCCTCCGATTTTTCCTCGGCGATTGTCTCGAGTTGGTGCCGGCCTTCCCCGCCGCGTCACTCGATGTTGTCGTGGGCCAGAAAGCCAAGAAGGCGGCCGCGAGCCGTCGGCCGCGCCAGACACGGTCGTAGCCCTGAAAAGGCCTGCGCTACTTGGACGCCTTCGGCTCTGGCGGGGGTTTCATCGAGTAGGACTTGCGCGACCAGATGTCGAGGTTCGGTCGCTTGGCCTTCACCTCGATCTTGCGCGTGCGCTTCAACGGGTCCGGGTTGCTCGAGTAATACCCAAGCACGTAGTAGTCGCTGCTCTCGGCGTCAATGCGTTTGAGGGCCTTGTCGAACTCGTTCTGGTTGATCACCGCAAACCCGCCCGTCTCGTCGGCGATCACCCGCAGGCTGTCCTGCGTCTTTCGGATGTGGTTGTTCCACTCAGTGGTGTCCACCTGTTCGTCCATGTCTGACCCGGCGACCAGGCCACGCGGGTCAATCGTGTAGAACGTGGCGTTGGCGCGGTTGGCCGCGCGGGTCAGCTCCGACAACTCGTGCGCCAGGTCGGCGTCCGCAAACTGATTACTCTGGCGCGTGAACGGGTCGTACTCCATTCCGGTGTTGCTGTTGCTGTTGTACCGGTCATTTTTCAAGCCAACGATGTTGGGATCTCCGAACCGTGACCCCTCGAACGGGTTGAAGTCATAGCCGTTACTGACGTAGATGACCGCCTTGCGCCGGTTCTGCACCTTCGACAGGTTGCTCACGATGTCGTAAGCGGTTGAAAACGCGACGTGCGCGCGGTATTTCAGCTCGCTTGGACCGTTTGGTCCCTGCGGCCCCTCGATGATCTCGCTGGGCTTCAGGGCGCTGCCAGCGATCTTCTTGATGGCCTCGTCCATCCGCTTCTTGTCGTACGTGAGGTCGATGGCGATCGACGAGGTTCCGGTCGACACCACGCCGAACATGTCGCCCTCGTGCAGCAGCATCTTGTTCATTTTGTCGAACAACTGCCGGATCCGGGGCGTGTCGCGGAAGTTCATGTGGAGATCGTCGACGAAGAACAGAAAGATGCGGCCCGCGGCGTCGTTGGTCGGACGCGCCGGCGGCAGGATGATGCCTTCCTGAGGCGGCGGGGCCGGCGGAGCCTGCAGATTGAACGTGCGGCCGCCATGCACCAGTTGCACCGATGCCACTTCCTGCTTGACGCCATCCTCGAAGACGTCTAATTCGTCTTTGGTCAGATCGGCCACGAACTGCCCGCTGCCGTCGCGCACGATCACGTCGGTGGTCACTAGGTCAATGAAGGTCCGGAACGTCGGGCGCTGCACCGCAGGGTCGGCCGGCGCGGAAGGCTGAGGAGGTGCCGGGACCTGACCCGCGGGGGTCTGCGCGGCCAGCGTCGTGGTGGCCAGCACCAGCGCGGATAGCAGCGAAGACGAGCGACTGAACATTCGCATGGCGAAAGTATAGCGCGCTCTGATGCCCGGAGCGGGCTGGCGCGACCGATGGTTTGGACGACCGCCCGAGGAACCTGGCCGGACGGCCTACTCTTCCGACGGGTTGTCGTCTCCGGCGTCTGGTTCCGCCTCGTCGTCGCCCTCGGGCGACTCGGCGTCTTCGGCAGCCGCCGGAATACCCCCAGTGCCACCCACGTGGGTTGGCGTGTGCGGCGTCCCGCCATCGTGCCGCTGGCGACGCCGCCGGCGCCGACCGACGATGCGATGGAGTTCGGCCAGGGTCGCATCGACGGCAGCCAGTCCCGCGGTGACGTCCGACTCGGTGACCCACCCATCGGGATCGACCGACACCGCCTGTTCACGAAGTGCCTCTTGACGCGCCGGGTCGCCACCGCGTGCCGAGATCCGCGCCAGGATCTCGGCGTGTCGCGCCCGCAGCACGGTCAACTGCTCTGCCCCCAGCAGGCGCCCGACCACGGACGGTTCGCTGGCGTGATGCTCGGGCACCGCGGGAGTTCCTGCGGGGGCGTCAAAGACGCGGACGAAACGCCGCGCGGGTCTGCTGGCGGTGCCAGTTACTGGCACCGCAACCGCCTCGACGGCGGGCGGCGTCGGCTCGACGACAGGGTCCGAAGGAGAAGGCACGGCCACCGGCGGCGCCGGCGTCATGGGTGGCAGGACGCGGGGTTGGTCGCGGTGACTTTCGCGGACCGGCCGGCGCTCGGGACGCCGCGCCGGACGGGCTTCGCGGGGGTCCCTAGACTCGGGCGCGGCTGGCGGCCTGGTCGTCAGGATCTCATCCCAGTCGAACTCGACGTCGGGGTGCTGCTGCTCGAGTCCACGAATCGCGTCCTCGTCAAACGCCGCCCGACCGACCTTGACGTGCGGGGGGGTGCGAAACCAGTACAGCAGTCGAGGTTGTTCGGGTCCCGAGCGTCGCTTGGACGTGTGCAGCAGGTAGGTGCTCTCGTACCCGCGCCGGTCGCGCGAGAATCGTAGTGTTGGCACGCGTTACCTGCGCTTGGCGGCCGGTCTGGCCGCACTCGTGGCCACCGGCTGAGCCTTCTTGGCACCGGTTCTGCTGACCCTCACACTTGGCCCCGGCTTGGCCCTGGCCTTGGACGGGAGTGCGCGGGTCGGGGCCTTACCGCCCGGCTTGGGAGCGGGCTTCGCGGTCGCCTTGACGGCGGGCTTGGCCGGCGGTTTGACCGGCGAGACTTTCGAGGCCGGGGTGCCCCTGGCGGGCACCGGCCTGGCTGCGAGTTTGACTGCCGCTGGCTTGGCTTTCTCCTGGACCGGCGTGGCCGGGACGGGCTTGACCCGGGGCACCACCTTGGCAACCGGCGCTTTGATGGCCGTCCTGGTCGGAGGCGGAGCCGGGGTCACGACACGTGCGGGGATCGTCTTAATCCCGGGGGCCCTGGCCGCAGGCTTTGTGGCCGGCGCCGGCGTGGGCTCGAGCCTGACGACAGGCTCCTCCACAGCAGGCGGTTCCGGCTCGGTCGGCAATGCCACGCGGATGGTCGCTACCGACACCGTTCGGGGTGGCTGTGTCGAGCCCCGGCCGCCACGCGAGCCGATGGGCTGAATCAGGGTGAACTTGAACTGCTCGCCCACCTGGTGGTACGACCAGAGCTCGGTGACGGCAATCTTGTGGGCGCTGCTCAGGCGCCGCGCGACGTCAACCGAGTTGATCGGCACGTACAAGTGGAACGGCACCCGCAATTTGGCCAGATGCGCCCACTGGGCCATCGCCTCGAGGTGGTTCACCGACTCGCCGGTCTCGACCTCGAGGACCGCGACGACCTTCCTGCCTTTTTCAAGTGAGTAGACGACCGCGTCGGGGAACTCCTTCCGGCTGCCTGAGCCGACCGAGGCATTCTGCTCGGCGCCCGGATTGATGCCCACTTCGACCTTGCGCTTCTGCAAGTCTTGCTGGAGCAGTCGGATCACGCGGTCGTGCTCGAGCTGCTCGCGAACGGGCCGAACCAGAATCGGACTCACTCGGGCCTCCGACGCCACTTATGGACGTAAACAAATCGCATACTATACACGAACGTCCTGGTTACACTCTCCGCCCGGGTCGAGGATCCACCTGCCGATGCGTAGCCGCTTGTTTTTCGCGCCCGTCGCGTTGTTGGCCGTGGCCGCCTGGCTCCCCACAGCGCCGTCTGCCCAGTCCTCTGGCGCGTTACAGGGAGTGTCCCCCGCTATCTCCGCGCTGCTCACGGACATCCGCACTGCCGACCGCGGTCAGTTGGCCGTCTCAGAGGCAGACGGCCGTTTCCTCCGTCTGCTGGTGACCTCGAGCGGCAGCAGGCGAGCGCTCGAGATCGGGGCAGCCAGCGGCTACAGCGCCATCTGGATCGGCCTGGGCCTGCGCGAGACCGGCGGGCGTCTGGTCACCATCGAATACGACCCGCAACGAGCCAAGCAGGCGCAGGCGAACATCACCAAGGCAGGCCTGTCCGACATCGTGCAGGTAGTGCCCGGCGACGCCTTCAAAGCCATCCCGGGCATCCAGGGGCAGTTCGACTTCGTCTTTCTCGACGCGTGGAAGCGCGACTACCAGCGTTTCTTCGACCTGATCTACCCGCGGATGCCGGGACGCGGCCTGTTTGTCGCGCACAACGTGCTCAATAAGAGAAGCGAGATGGCCGACTTCTTGGCGACGATCGAGACGCACCCGAACCTGTTTACGACGATCGTCGCCCCCTCGGGCGAGGGCGTGTCGGTCTCGGTGAAGCGCAAGTAGCCGTGCGGTGATAAGGAGTCCAGCGTGCGCCCGGTGCACATCATCGGCGTGCCTCTCGACCTTGGCGGTGGCCGTCGCGGGGTCGACATGGGGCCGTCAGCGTTCCGGATTGCCGGCCTCGGCGAGCGGATCGCCGCGCTGGGCCGCCCCGTCGTCGACAAGGGGGATCTGGTCGTGCCGATCCCGGAGACTCGACACGTCGGTGACACGCGCCGGAAGTACATCGACGACATCGCGACTGTCTGCGGGGCGCTGTTCGAGGACGCGCGAGCCTCGCTTGCCGACAGTGCGCTGCCCCTGGTGCTGGGCGGCGACCACAGTCTGGCGGCCGGGTCGGTCGCGGCCACCGCAGCGCACGTCAGGGCCCGCGGGGAGCGCTTCGGGTTGATCTGGGTCGATGCGCACGGCGACATGAACACGCCAACCAGCACCGAATCAGGCAACGTCCACGGCATGCCGCTGTCGGCCCTGCTCGGCCCGGAACCGGCCGAGTTATCAGGACTTGGCGGGTTCAGTCCGACAATCGACCCGGATCATGTCGTGCTCATCGGCGTCAGGAATCTGGACGATCAGGAGAAGCAGCGCGTCCGGGACTCGCGGATCCACGTCTATACGATGAAAGACATCGACCGCGCCGGCATCGCGGCAGTGATGGAGCAAGCGATCGCGCAGGCGGGCGCCGGCAACGATGGCATTCACGTGTCCTTTGACCTGGACGTCTGTGACCCTGGCATCGCGCCAGGCGTCGGCACCCCGGTCAAAGGCGGCCTCGACTACCGCGAAGCCCACATGGTCATGGAGATGCTTGCCGATTCCGGGCGCGTACTCGCCCTCGACATGGTCGAGTTGAACCCGACGCTCGATGTCAGAAACAGCACCGCCGAACTTGGCACGGAGTTGGTGTTGTCGGCGCTTGGGATGAAAATTCTGTAGCGCGGGCCGTCAGGCCTGCTTCGATGAGGAGAAACAGATCATGCGCTCACGAGTGTTTGCGTGTCTCGCCCTCGCGCTTGCGACGACCGTGGGGTCGATGTCGGCTCAAGCGCCAGGCAGCCCCCATGACACGGTCAGCGCGACCGTCGATGGGGTCAAGGTCAGCATCGAGTACGGCCGCCCATTCATGAGGGGCCGAAAGATTGTCGGGGGTCTGGTGCCCTACGGGCGTGTGTGGCGCACCGGCGCCGACCAGTCGACGACACTGACAACCGCTGCGCCGCTGGTCATCGGGGGCACCGCGGTGCCGGCCGGCAAGGTGAGTCTCTACACGCTGCCCAGCCCGCAGGGCTGGAAATTGATCATCAACAAGCAGACCGGCCAGTGGGGCACCGAGTACGACCAGGCCCAGGACCTGGCCCGCGTCGACCTCATCGTCAAAACGCTGGCGGCTCCGGTGGATCAGTTCACGATCGAGATTGACGGCGGGCAGATCAGGCTGGCGTGGGAGATGACGGAGCTGGCGGTGCCGATCAAGAAGGGGTGACATTGCAGGTTGACGATTGACGATTGACGATTAAGGGATGGCGTCGGGATGCACCCGGGCGGTGTCAGGAGCCCTTAATCTGCAATCGGCAATCTGCAATCTGCAATCGTCAATTCAAACTCCGATCAAGTCCGTCAGTTCCTTCACCGCCGCGGCCGACTTGGCCAGCGCGGCCTGTTCGTCCTGGGTCAGTTCGATCTGGATGATCTGCTCGACGCCCCTGGCGCCGAGCTTGACGGGCACGCCGACAAACAGGTCGTGGATGCCGTACTCGCCCTGCAGGAAGACCGAGCAGGGCAGGATCTTCTTCTTGTCCTTCAAGATGGTCTCGACCATCTCGGCCACCGCCGACCCCGGCGCGTACCACGCACTGGTGCCGACCAGCTTGGTGATTTCGGCGCCGCCGCTGGCGGTGCGATCGCAAATGGCCTTGATCCGCTCTTCCGATAACAACTTCGTGATAGGGATGCCCGCCACGGTCGAATAGCGCGGCAGCGGCACCATCGTGTCGCCATGACCCCCAAGCACGAACGCGTGGATGTTCTCCACCGACACATTCAGCTCCATCGCCAGGAACGCGCGCATACGCGCCGAGTCGAGCACCCCGGCCATGCCAATGACGCGCTCGCGTGGAAAGCCCGACAGCCGGTAGACCGCCTGACACATGGCGTCGAGAGGGTTGGCGACTGGCACGATAATCGCGTTCGGGCAATGCTTGACGATCTGCTCGGTCACCTGCTGCATGATCTTGTAGTTGACCTGCAGGAGATCGTCGCGGCTCATGCCAGGCTTGCGCGGCACGCCCGACGTGATGACGACGATGTCGGACCCGGCGGCATCGGCGTAGTCGCCGCCGCCGATCAGGCGTGCGTCCGAGCCCTCGATCGGGTTGGCCTGATACATGTCGAGCGCCAGCCCGCCGGCTTTCTGATCCGCGATGTCGATGACCACGACATCAGCCAGCTCTTTGACGGCGATTGCGCGGGCGACCGTCGCTCCGACGTTGCCCGCGCCACCGATGACGGTGACTTTCCGGTTCATTCGTCTCTCCCGTAGTCCGTAGCCCTACATGTTCGCAATGATCGCGTCGGCAAACTGCGACGTCTTGAGCTCGGTGGCGCCGTCCATCTGCCGCGCCAGGTCGTACGTCACCGTCTTTTTCCGAATCGACTGGGCGATGCCGTTGGTAATCAGCCGCGCCGCCTCGTGCCAGCCCAGGTGCTCGAGCATCATCACCCCCGACAGGATCACTGACGACGGGTTGATGACGTCTTTGCCGGCGTACTTGGGCGCCGTGCCGTGGGTCGCCTCGAAAAACGCGATGTCGTCTCCGATGTTGGCCCCAGGCGCCATGCCGAGACCGCCGACTTGCGCCGCGCACGCATCCGACAGGTAGTCACCGTTCAGGTTAGGGGTGGCAAACACGCTGTAGTCCGCGGTGCGCGTCAGGATCTGCTGGAAGATGCTGTCGGCGATGCGGTCGTTGATGACGACCTTGCCCTCCTTCGACGTGCCTTCGTATACCTCGTCCTCGGTGACGATGGCGTCGCGGAACTCCGCCTTGGCGACCTCGTACCCCCAGTCACGGAAGGCGCCTTCCGTGAACTTCATGATGTTGCCCTTGTGCATGAGCGTGACGGTCGGGCGCTTGTGCTCGATGGCGTACTTGATGGCCATCCGCACCAGCCGCTTGCTGGCCGTCTCGGACATCGGCTTGATGCCGATGCCGGAATCGGCCGGCAGGCGCTTTCCCATCTCGCGCGAGAGGAACTCGATGAGCTTTTCGGCCTGCGGCGTGCCCTTCGCAAATTCGATGCCGGAGTACACGTCCTCGGTGTTCTCGCGGAAGATGACCACGTCCATCCGTTCCGGATGCGTGACCGGCGTCGGCGTGCCCGCGAAATACCGCACCGGGCGCACGCACGCGTAAA
Organism: Vicinamibacteria bacterium; assembly: GCA_016650245.1. Taxonomy (GTDB): domain Bacteria; phylum Acidobacteriota; class Vicinamibacteria; order Vicinamibacterales; family JAENWD01; genus JAENWD01. Next base: position 1,261 of record JAENWD010000262.1, on the reverse strand, counting down.
GATCGAGCACCTGCCGCAGCGTGACGTTCAGGCTCCGGATGCCGCCACCGACGGGCGTGGTCAACGGGCCCTTGATCGCGATCTTGAAGGACCTGACGGCTTCCAGCGTGTCGTTGGGCAACCACTCGCCGGTCAGATCCTTGGCCTTCTCCCCCGCCAGAACCTCGAACCAGACGAGACGGCGCGCGTTGCCAAACGCTCTCTGCACGGCCGCGTCGAAGACGCGGACACTGGCCCGCCAGATGTCCGGCCCGGTGCCATCGCCTTCGATGAACGGAATGATCGGATCGTCGGGCACGACCAGCTGCCCTTGCTTGCGTGTGAGCGGCGTGCCATCGACCGGCGGCGTCAAGTGCGTGAACTGTGGCATGTTCCTTCCCTGCTCGAATGCTGCGTGCATCAACCGCCGCGCGTCGTTGTGCGGTTAGGGCGTCTCCCCGGCACCGTTACCGGATGTTCACAGATGCTTGTGGAAAAGTCTGTGGAAAAGTCGGCGCATATGGCCCGGTTCCGCCGTGCTGCGGCACGTCACTGCGGTTTGCACCACGCTAGGGCAAAGCGCGTTACCGGCGTGCCAGCTCTTGCCGTCCGGGCCCGAGCGTCAGATTATACTTGAACCGTTTTGTCACGCGACGTTAGGTCGTGCTGGTCATTCTAACCTGCGCCTTCTCGTGAAGCACTCCAGAGCTCTTCGATGAAAATTGTGATTGCCGACGATCTGCCGCGGTCCGCTGTTGCTCTGCTCGCCGAGCAGGAAGGCTGGATCGTCGATGCGACCCCTGGGCGACCGCTGCCCGAACTGCTGGCCGCCGTTGCCGACGCCGACGCGCTGGTCGTACGCAGCGCAACGAAGGTGACCCGCGAGGTCATCGCTGCCGCACCGAAGCTGCGCGTGATCGCCCGCGCCGGGACCGGCGTGGACAACGTCGACCTGGACGCCGCCAGCGCCCGCGGCATCATCGTCATGAACGCGCCTGGCGCCAACAGCATCAGCGTCGCGGAGTTGGCGATGGGGCAACTGCTGGCACTGGCACGCCACCTGCCCGCTGCCGACGCGGCGATGAAGGCGCACAAGTGGGAGAAGAAGAAGTTTGCCGGAGGCGAGCTCCGCGGCAAGACGCTGGGCATCGTCGGCCTCGGTCGCGTCGGTTCCGAGGTCGCGCGCCGTGCCCGCGGCCTGGAGATGCGCCTCATAGCGCTCGAGCCGTTCCAGTCGCCCGAGCGAGCCCAGGCCATTGGCGTCACCCTGGTCGACAAAGAG
>JAENWD010000261.1 GCA_016650245.1 Vicinamibacteria bacterium | reverse complement strand
CATGATGACGCGCACCTCGGCCACGGACTATCACGGCGACGGCATCCACATGAACAGTGTGGACACCGGCTGGGTCACCGACGAGGACGCGGCCGCGATCGCCGCGCGGAAGGTCGTCGAACAGGGCTTTCATCCGCCGCTGGACATCGTCGACGGCGCCGCCCGCATCGTGGACCCGATCATCAGCGGGTTCAACACCGGCACGCACGTGTGGGGACAGTTCCTGAAGGACTACCAGCCGACCGACTGGTAGGCTGATGCCTCGGCGCTGCTGGAATTGGCGTCGGATCACTGATAGATGACCACCGAGGGCGTGGGCGTCAGCGCCATCACCTCTTCCGGCGTGAACAGCTGCGTGTCCTGCCGGTAGAACAGCTTGATGCCCGCGTAGGCCAGTGACCCCTGCCGCATGATCGCGCGATAGGTCGAGCGCTTCAGCGACTGCGAGCCGAAGCCGTCCATGTCGAGCACGACATCGACCAGGCGGCTGGCCCGGATCTCGTGCTTGTCGGGCAGCATGGCCAGCGTGAACTGGTGGAGGATCAGCACCTTTCTGGGCAGGCGTGCAGTGTGAATCATCGTCTCCAGGGCCTCGATGGCGATGTTGACGTCAGCCGCGCGGAGCTGGCCGATCGTGCGGCCGGGCACGTCGCAGGATTTCATCGTGAACTCCGGATCCAGCGCGAGGTAGACATCCGGCTCCGCGAGGAACGCGCCGAGAGCGGCGACCTCGTCTGCGACGGTCGACCGTCCGGGCTGGATGTCGAGGACGAGCTTGAACCCGTTGGCGCGCGCCTCGTCGAGCATCCGCTGGATGACGTCGGCCGTCTCACGCCTCCGCCACTTGCCGTCGGCGCCCGCCGTGCACTGCGCGACGACGGCGACGACGTGATACGCGGGCAGCACCCGCTTCGGCGTCACGCGCTGGTACGCGGCTGCCTGCCGTCGCAAGCCCTCGGCCCGCTCGGCACCCGAGACCTCGCCGAGGATGCCCATCCTGGTGCTTCGCGGATTGCCGTACCACGTGATCAGCAGGTGATCGTCGAGCAGAGGATCGGGCTGTTCGGCCTGGCGCGTCGTGGTGGCAAGGCTCCAGGGCAGGGACACGCAGAGGGCAAAGCCTGCGATGGAGCGCTGGACCCGGGTCATGACGGACCTACGCGCTCGACGCGCACGGCCGTGACCTTGTACTCGGGCGCGCCGGTCGCGCGGTCACGGTTCGGCCCCGTCACCTGGTTGAGGAAGACCTCGCGCGTGTGAAACGTCGCGAAGAGCATGCCGGGCTTGACGCCTTCGGCCACACGCAGCGGCAGCGTCGCTGTGCCGTATCGGCTCGCGAGGCGCACGGCGTCGCCCTCGTGCAGTGCCAGCCGGTCCGCGTCGGCCGGCGCCATCTCGAGCACGTCTGTCGGCCGCAGGACGTTGTTCGGCGTCCGCCCGGTCATCGTTCCCGCGTTGAACTGATACAGCGTGCGGCCGGTCGTGAGCAGGAACGGGAACGCGGCGTCGACACGCTCGGGCGTGGGCTCGAAGACGATCGGCTCGAGCCGGGCGCGCGTGCCATGTGTGAAGGTGTCGCGGTGCAGGATGTCGGTGCCCGGATGGTCTTCGGACGGACAGGGCCAACGCAGGCCTTCCCGCTCGAGCCGCGCGTACGAGATCCCGGCAACGTCGGGCCAGACGCGTCGTACTTCGTCCCAGATCGCTTCGGCGTTCGAGTACGCAAACGTGCCGCCCTGCCCCATATGCTTCGCGACGTCGCAGATGATCGCCCAGTCAGGACGCGACTGCCCGGCCGGCTGGATGGCCGGCCGCACGCGCTGAATGCGGCGCTCCGCGTTCATGAAGGTGCCGTCCTTCTCGAATGACGAGCAGGCCGGCAGGAACACGTGCGCGAGCTCGCGCACGGTCTCGGTGAGGAAGAGATCCTGCACGACGAGCAGGTCCAGCGCGGCGAGGGCGCGGCGCGTCTGGCTCGCCTGCGGGTTCGTGAACAGCACGTCGTACCCGATCGCCCACAGCGCCTTGAACCGCCCGTCGATCGCGGCCTCCAGCATGTCGGGCAGCCGCAGGCCAGTCACATCGGTCAGCGCCGCCTGCCAGATCTCGCCGAACCGCTGGTGTCCCGCGGCCAGGGACGTGCCACCGGTCAGGCGGCTCGGGTCGCATCCCATCTGTGCGGCGCCCTGCACGTTGTTCTGGCCGCGCAGGGGGTTGACGCCGCTGCCGGGCCTGCCGAGATTCCCGGTCAGCAGCGCCAGGTTCACCAAAGCCAGCACCGCGTCGGTACCCTGCACGTGCTCGGTGAGGCCCAGGCCGTGCATGCTCATGGACGGAGCGCCCGTCGCGTAGAGCCGCGCGGCCTGACGGATGAGATCTGCGTCGACGCCGGTAACTGCCGCTGCGCGCTCGGGCGTCCACACTGCGAGCGACTCGACGAACGGCTCGAGCCCATCGACGCGCGCCGACAGGAACGACTGGTCGCACAGATGCTCGTGCACAATCGTGTGCGCGAGGGCGGCCAGCAGCGGGACGTCGGTGCCGGGGAGCGGCGCGAGATGACACGCCGCGTACCGCGCCAGCTCGGTGCGCCGGGGATCGACGACGATGAGCTGCGCGCCGGCCCGCGCGGCCCGTTTGATGCGGGCGCCGATGATGGGATGGTTCTCGGTAGGGTTGGCGCCCCAGACAAGGATCGTCCTCGCGCGTTCGACGTCGTCGAAGCTGTTGGTCGCGGCGCCGGTGCCCAGCATCCGCGAGAGCGCGGCCGCGCTGGGCGCGTGGCACACACGGGCGCAGCAGTCTACGTTGTTGGTGTCCAGCACGATGCGCGCGAACTTCTGCGCGACGTAGTTGTCCTCGTTGGTGGCGCGCGCGGACCCGAGCACGCCGACGCTGCCGGCACCGTGCTGCGATCGCACCCGCTGGAACTCGCCGGCGACGTAGCCAATCGCCTCGTCCCACGACACCGCGTGCCACCCGTCGCGACGACGGATCATCGGCTCGGTCACGCGATCGGCGGCCGATGCGAAGCCGAACGCGTACCGGCCCTTCACGCACAGGTGCCCACGGCTCACCGGCGCATCGGCGACCGGCCGCACGTCCACGATGTGCCCGTCGCGCGTCCCGACCGACATCTCGCAGCCCGTGCCGCAGTACGGACAGGTCGTGCGCACCCATCGGGTAGCCGCGCCCAAGTCGAGGCGGCTGCGGTCCTCGATTGCGCCGGTCGGGCAGGTGTCCACGCACGCGCCGCAACTGACGCACGAGCTCTCGAGCAGGCTGGGGCCGTCCGGGCGCATCTGCGTGCGGTCCCCGCGGTGCCAGGCCCGCCAGGCGAACTGCCCCTGCAGCTCGTCGCAGATTCGCACGCAGCGATAGCAGGTCACACACTGCGACATGTCCACATGGATGTACGGATGCGAGGTGTCGAGCTTCCCGCCGTCGGCATGTCTGTGCAGTTCCGATTCGAGCTCGTACTGGCGGAGGTAGGCGTGAAACTCCTTGTCGGGGTCGCGGCGGACGGCCTCGGCTGGATACCCCCGTGCCAGAAGGGCGAGCTGGGTCCGCCGAAGCGCCTCGATCTCCGGCGTGTGTGTCTCGACCTCCATGCCGTCGATCGCCGGCGTCGTGCACGCGGCCACGGGCCGCTCCTGGTCGCGCACGTGGACCAGGCACAGGCGACATCCGCCGCAGGGCGCGAGCCGGGTGTCGTGACACAACGTCGGCACGCGCGCGCCGGCCGCCTGCAGCGCGTCGAGCAGCGTGCTGCCCTCGCGGCACTCGGCGGCGCGGCCGTTGATCACGAGGCGAAGCATGGCTCCAACTCCTGTGCGTAGTACCGCGCGATGCTCACCGCGAAGTCGGCGAGCCCGGTCCCATGACCGCAGAGGCTGGCCTGCGCCAGCGTGCGTGTCAGTGCCAGCCACTGGTCGCGCGAGGACGCGGGCGCCTGGCCCGCGGTCACGATCTGTCTGAAGATCTCTTCGATTCGCCGCGCTCCCAGACGGCAGGGGGTGCACTTGCCGCACGACTCGTAGGCGCCGAAGTCGAACACGTGATGGACCAGTTCCGCCACGCTCGTGCGCTGGTCGAAGGCGACCACGCCGCCATGACCCACGCTGGCGCCAATGGCGTGCAGCTCATCGAACCCGAGCGGCGTGTCGAGCAGTGACGGCGGAATGACTCCGGCCAGGGGCCCGCCGATGATCACGCCCTTCAACGTCCCCGACGCGAGCCCGCCGCCCAGCTCGTCGACGATCTGCCGTACGGACAGGCCGAACTCGACTTCGTACAGGCCGGGTCGCCGGAAGAGCGAGTTGAGCGAGAGCACCTTGGTGCCGCGGCTGCCGGAGATCCCGAGCCGGCGATAGGCCTCGGCCCCATGCTCGACGATCCAGGGCACCGCTGCCAGCGTCTCCACGTTGTGCACCAGCGTCGGCCGGCCGAAGAGGCCGGACACCGCGGGGTACGGCGGCCGCGCACGCACCTCCGGCCGACGACCTTCGATCGCGTTGAGCAGCGATGTCTCCTCGCCGCAGACGTAACTGCCGCGGCCGATCTCCAGGTGCACGTCGAAGGCGAACCCGTTGCCGATTGGCGACGCGCCGAGCAGGCCGGCCTTGCGCGCCTGGTCGATGGCGGCGGCCAGCCGGTGCCCGGCGTCGGGATACTCTGCGCGCAGGTACACGTAGCCGCGGCGGGCTCCGACCGCGTAGCCGGCAACCGCCAGCACCTCCAGGACGCCATGCGGGTTGTCTTCGAGAATCATCCGATCGATGTACGCGCCCGGGTCGCCTTCATCGGCATTGGCGACGACGACTTTCTCGGGGTCCGGCTGCGCGAAGACGGCCCGCCACTTGCGCCCGGCGGGAAAGCCGGCGCCGCCCCGGCCTCGCAGCTCCGACTGCTCGATCGCGCCCAGCACATCCTCGGGACGGCCGCGCAGCGCGCGGTCCAGCGCCTGATATCCACCCTGTGCCCGATACCGATCGAGGGTCGGCGCGGCGTGCTCGCCAAGGTGCCGGACAATCACGACCTCGCGCGACCGGACGCCGACGTGCGGCCGCGCGGTGTCTCCGGCGGCCGCCGGCGCCTGGTAGCAGCGGCCCAGGCAGTAGACGCGGCCCTCGCCCTCGCGCTCGCACGCGGCCTGCCACCGGACGGGGTCGTTGCCGCGCGCCACCAGACACGCCAGCCCCCGGCAGGCGCGTGTGGCGGCGACCTCGCCCCGCAGGTGATAGAAGGACTCGACGTCGGGCGAGGTCATGTGTCGCACGCGTGCAATCCCGCAGCCACGCGAAAGGTCTGGTGGGCCGGGCCGGCCCGGCCAACCGGCGGCGTGAAACCCCCCATCGCCTGAGTGTTTTCACGCGGTCTGCCACTCTGACGGCCGTCTGCCACGCCGCCCTGCGTCGCGTCCTGCGCCCCCTCCCCGCGGCACATCTCTTGCCCCGTTGACGTGTG
>JAENWD010000260.1 GCA_016650245.1 Vicinamibacteria bacterium | reverse complement strand
GCCCGCCTGCGTGAGCGTGCCGGTGCCGCTGATCGTACCGGCCACCGTGAGCGCGTCGCTGCGGTTGAGGACCAGGGCCGCGTTGTCCACCACCGCGCCGGTCCCCAGGGTCCCGGTCGTGCCGCCGTTGCCCACCTGCAACGTCCCCGCACTGATCGTCGTGGTCCCGCTGTAGGTATTGGTCCCGGCGAGGGTCAACGTGCCAGTGCCCGCCTTGACGAGGCCCGCCGAACCAGCGATCGCCGAACTGACCGTGCTGGTGACCCCCGGGATCGTCGTGATTGTCGGCGTCACACCTCCTAGGGTGAGCGTGCCGCCGGTCACCGTGTATCCAGTGGTGTTGAACGTCAGGTTGTGGACGTTGATCGCGGTGCTCACCGTGACGGTGCCGGCCGTGCCGCCGAGGATGCCGTTATCCAGGGGAGGCGCGCCGTTGTTCCAGGCCTGGCAGCAGACCACGCCGATGGCCCAGACCACGCCGGCGGTGTCCCAGGTGCCAGTCCCGCCCGCGCCAGCGACGCCGGTGGGGCTCCAGGTGAGTGGCTGCTGGGCGAGGGTAGGCCGAGCCAGCGCCATCAGCGCCAGAAGCAGTGCGCCGGCGCCCACACGCCCTGGTAGCCAATTCCCCAACTGGACAATCCCCATTAGTCCTAACACGACAGACAGGCCACTCCTGTCCCAGCCGGACCCAATTCAATTACCAAGCCATATCGTCACTTCGCTGTTAGGACTGCATATGACACTAGACGACTCTACGCTGTTCAGGCTTGCACAATACGACATGACAATTGTCGTCAATAGCACATAGAAATGTCGCAGCCGCTGTCGGGCGCGGGGCCCGTGACGTTGACGCTGGGTCCGTGGCTGGCCACGGCATTTGGCGCGGGCTTGCGCGGCAACGCCCGCATGCGGGATCCCGATCGCGCCGCTGTCAGAATCCGCTAATCCGCTCCGACAGCAGCGCGACGCTGAGCGCGTAGGTGTGCGCGCAGTTGTAGGCGAGCAGGGCCTCGTAGTTGGCGGTGACGAGGTATGTGCGCCTGTCGATGGCGAGCAGCGAGGCTTCGCGCACCGAGGAGGGCACGGTGTTGCCGTTGGCGAGCGTGACGCCGAGCGTGCGCCAGTCCTTGAGGGCACGGGGCTGGCTCAGCGTGCGCACGGCGCGACATCCCTGGTCGCGTAGCGGCACGCTGATCACTTTCTCGCGCGCCGCGTCGGGGATCTTCACCGCGTAGCCCCACCGGCCCGGCGTCCAGCCGTGCTGTTGCAGGTAGTTGCCGATCGAGCCAAACACGTCTGGCATCGACGCCCACACGTCGCGGTCGCCGTCTTTGTCGAAGTCCACGGCCGACGCCAGGTAGCTTGACGGCATGAACTGCACCTGGCCAAGCGCGCCGGCCCATGACCCCTTGAGCTTGGCAAGCTCGATGTCGCCGCGATCGACGATGGTGAGCGCGTCGAAGAGCTGCTGGCGGAAGAAGTCGCCGCGGCGGCCGTCCCACGCCAGCGTCGCCAGCACGGGCACGGTGGGGCGCACACCGGCAAATCGCCCGAAGTTGGACTCGAGCCCCCAGATGGCGACCAGCATCCGCGGGTCCACGCCATACGCCTTGCCCACGCGCACGAGCACGTCGTTGTGTCTGGCCGCCATCTTTCGCGCGGTGCGGACGGTGGGCGTGGTGAGCCGGCGCTTCAGGTAGTCCTCGAGCGACAGCGTGAACTCGGCCTGCGTGCGATCGCGTTCCAGCACCTTCTCGACCGGTTCCACGCCCTCGAGCGCCGCGTTTACCGTGGCCTCGCGAACGCCGCGCGTCAGCGCTTCGGCGCGCACGCCCGCCAGCCAGGTCGCAAACGCCGCCCTCTCAGCTTGGGCGGGTTGGGCGGGTTGGGCAGGTTGGGCGAGCAGCGCCAGTAGGGCGAGTGCTATCCCGAGGCCCGAGGCTAGCGCGATCACAGCCGAGGCTGGCTCGATCGCACCCGAGGCCTGAGGCCTTTGTTGTCCGTTCACACCGACAGCATGACAAACCGTGCACCTGATGCCAAGCTCTGACGGCAGGCCTGAAGGCCTGCGCTACACTTTGCCCGATGCGCATCCTGATCATCGCGGCCGAGGTCGCGCCGTTTGCCAAGACCGGCGGCCTGGCCGACGTCGCCGGCTCGCTGCCCAAGGCGCTTGCCGCGCGTGGCCACGACGTGCGCGTGGTGATGCCGGCCTACTCGTCGATCGAAGACGCGGGGCGCAGCGGGCGCTGGGGGATCAGCGCCGACCGCACGGTGCTGCGTGTGCCGGTGGGTGGCGGGCTGGTGGCTGCCGGCGTGTTGCACACGGTGCTGCCAGGCTCGCAGGTGCCGGTCTACTTCATCGCCGAGCGACATCTGTTCGGCCGGCCCGAGATCTACGGGTATCCAGACGACGGGTATCGGTTCGCGTTTTTCAGCCGGGCGGCATTGGACCTGATGATTGGCGCGTGGGACTGGCGCCCCGATGTCGTCAGCGTGCACGACTGGCATGCCGCGCCCGCCATCGCGTGGCTGGCCACCACCGGGCAGCTCGACCAGCGCTATCGCGGCCTGCCGACGTGTCTGACGATCCACAACCTGGCGCACCAGGGCCGCACCAGCCGTCAGGTGCTGGCATATCTGGGCATCGACGCCCCGCGGCTGATCGAGGAGGGCCCGGGCGAAGTGAACTTCATGGCGCGGGGCATCGTCCACGCGACGATGGTCACGACGGTGAGCCCGACCTACGCGCACGAGATCCTCACACCCGAGTACGGCGAGCGGCTGGACTCGCTGCTGCGCTATCGGCACTTCGACGTGCACGGCATCCTCAACGGGCTCGACTACGACGTGTGGAATCCGGCCACCGATCCGCACATCGCCTCGGCGTTTGACGCGGACCGTCTCGACCAGCGCGCCGCCAACAAGCGCGCGCTGCAGGAGCGGCTCGGGTTGCCGGCGTCGGATGCGCCGCTGGTGGCGATGGTCACGCGTCTGGACGCGCAGAAGGGCCTGGACATCACCGGCCATGTCGCACACCTTCTGCTCAACGCCGCTGGCGGCGACGCGCAGCTGGTGGTGCTCGGGTCCGGCGCGGCCGAGTACGAAGACATGTTCCGGCATCTGGCCAGCTAT
>JAENWD010000259.1 GCA_016650245.1 Vicinamibacteria bacterium | reverse complement strand
GACGCCCAGCGCGCAGGGCGGCGCCACCCATCAAGTAGGACGGTCGTTCGACCGTGTGTCCAAACCGCGACGCGACCACATCGAGCACGTCACACGCGGCGGCCACCACCTCGGGGCCCACGCCGTCGCCGGGAATGAGGGAGATATGGAGATGCATGTCAATTGACGAATGCAGATTGACGATTGACGATTAGGAAATTCGGGGATTCGGATCGAGTTCTCGGAGACGCATCTGCGCAATTTCTCTCAATCGTCAATCTGCAATCGTCAATTCACACCCCGTGCCCATACCCGACCTCTTCGGTGCCGGGACCGTGCTTGTGGCCCAGCGGCGTGGGGGCTCCGGGTTCGGGCGTCTGGCGCAGGTCGGTGATCATCTGCACGAGCTCGGCGTCCGACACGGTCTTCTGCTGGTCGGCCAGCGCGACCATGCGGCGATACAGGCGGTCGAGCTCCAGACGTTCCAGTTCCAGGCCGAGCTGCTGCACGCGGTGGTGCACGGCGTGGCGGCCCGAGTGCTTGCCGAGCACCAGCGTCGTCGCCGGCACGCCCACATCCTCGGGCCGCATGATCTCGTACGTGCGGCGGTCTTTCAGCATGCCGTCCTGATGAATGCCTGCCTCGTGCGCGAAGGCATTGCGCCCGACGATGGCTTTGTTGGCCTGCACGGCCTCGCCGGTGAGCCGCGTGAGCATCTGGCTGGCGGCAAAGATCTGCTCGGTCACCACGGCGGTGCCGAAGGGCAGACGATCCTGGCGCACTTTGGTGGCCATCACGATCTCTTCGAGCGAGGCATTGCCGGCTCGCTCACCGATGCCGTTGATCGTGCACTCCACCTGCCGCGCGCCAGCACGCAGCGCGGCCAGCGTGTTGGCGACTGCCAGGCCGAGGTCGTCGTGGCAGTGCGCGCTGAAGATGGCGTGGTCGGCGTTGGGGACACGCGAGAGGATGGCGCGGAAGAACTCGTAGATCTCGTCGGGAGTGGAGTAGCCGACCGTGTCGGGCAGGTTCACCGTGGTGGCGCCTGCCGTGATAACCGACTCGACGACCCGACACAGGAAATCGAGATCCGTGCGCGTGGCGTCCTCAGCCGAAAACTGCACGTCGTCGGTGTAGCCGCGCGCCTGGGTCACGGCGGAGATGGCGGCCTGGAGACACTGCTCACGCGTGATGTGGAGCTTCTTCTCCAGGTGCAGATCCGAGGTCGCGATGAACGTGTGGATCCGGCTGCGAGCGGCCGCCTTGAGCGACTCGCCGGCCCGCTCGATGTCGTCCGTGCGGCACCGGGCCAGGGCGGCCGTCACCGGGCGGGGGACCTCGGTGGCGATCAGCCGCACGGCCTCAGCGTCGGCCTCAGAGGCGATCGGAAAGCCCGCTTCGATGATGTCCACGCCGAGGGCGTCGAGCTGCCGGGCCAGCTGGAGCTTCTCGGACACGCGCAGCGAAAAGCCCGGCGCCTGCTCGCCGTCGCGCAGCGTGGTGTCGAAGATGACGATACGGTCAGCAGCCATGAGGCCTCCGCCCTCGATTTTCGGATTGCCGAGACTATGCCGTCAAGTCTATAGTTCTTACGCTTTGATAATGGTCTGTTATGCGCGCCGGCAGCCCGCCGGGGACAGGCCGCAGGCAAACGGCTAAAGCAATGGAACTTTCCGAACTGCTGGTCTTCCTGACCGTCGCCGGCGAGCGCAGCTTTTCTCGCGCGGCCGCCAAGCTGCACCGCACACAGCCAGCCGTGAGCCAGGCCATACGGCGGCTCGAAGAGGAGCTGGGTGAGCGGCTCTTCGATCGCTCGTCCAAGCAAGGCGCGTTGACCGAGGCGGGCCGTGTCCTGCGCGAGTACGCGCAGCGTCTGATGCGGCTGAGCGAGGAAGCCGAGGTCGCGGTCCGCGAGCTGCGCGACCTGCGCCGCGGGCGGGTGCTGGTGGGGGCCAACGAGGCCGCCGTGCACGCCTTACTGCCCCTGATCGCCCGCTTCCGCCAGGCGCATCCCGAGATCCAGGTGGAGGTCCGCCGCGTCCCGTCGCGGCAGGTCGGCGTCGAGGTGGTGCAGGGCAGTCTCGACTTCGGCGTGATCACCTTTCTGCCGGCCGAACGCGGCCTGCTCACCTTGTCGCTCGGCCCCGACGACCTGGTGATGCTCGTACACCCCCAGCACGCCCTGGCGGGACGCAAGGACGTGACGCTGGCCGAGTTCGGCCGTGAGATCGTCATCGCGCACAACGACCCCTCGCCGACCCGCGAGCGTGTCCTGCGCACCTTCGAGCAGAAGCATGCCCCCATCAACATCCAGGTCGCGCTGCCCAGCCTCGAGGCCATCAAGCGCGCCGTCGAGATGAAGATGGGGGTGGCTCTGCTGCCGAAGCGCTGCGCGCTGTCGGAGCTGTCGCGCGGCACCCTGACCGCGGTCAAGGTGCAGCAGGTCCGCCTGGCGCGGCAACTGCGGCTGGTCTACCGCAAGGGCGGCGAGATGAGCCACGCCGCGCAAGCCTTCCTGGAAGTCGCCAGGAAGCACCATCCGGAGAGCTGAGGGGACCGCCATGGATGTCTTGCGCCAGGACCTGCTGCTTGCCCTGCGCCTGTTGCGGAAGGACCGGGCCTATGCCGCTGCGGTGATTCTCACCCTGGCGCTGTGCCTGGGCGCCAACGCGGCCATCTTCACGGTCGTCCAGTCCGTGCTGCTCCGGCCCTTGCCGTATCCGGCCGCCGAGCGGCTGGTCTTCTCCTACGATAGCTTTCCCGGCGCCGGCGTTGAGCGGGCCGGCACGTCGGTGCCCAACTATGTGGATCGCAGCCAGCGCCCGGACGTCTTCGAGCAGGTCGCCCTCTACCGGTTGCGCGGGCTCGATGTCGGCGAACGTGGCGCGGCAGAGCGCGTGACGGCGCAGGAAGTGACGCCGTCGTTGTTCCGCACGCTTGGCGCGCAGGCTCTGCGCGGGCGTCTGTTCAGTGCCGCCGACGGGGAGGTTGGGGCCAATCACGTCGTCGTGGTCAGCCACGCCTACTGGCAACAACAGTTGGGCGGCGCCAATGATGCGGTCGGACGAGACCTGCGACTCAACGGCGAGCGCTACGCGGTCGTGGGCATCGCGCCGGCAGACTTCACGTTCCTCGATCCCGGCGTGCGCCTGTGGATTCCCGCCGCCTTCACCCCCGAGCAACGGGCCGAGGACGCGCGCTATAGCCAGAACTTCGAGTCGGTCGCGCGTCTGGCGCCGGGCGTGAGCCTCGTGCAGGCGCAGGCGAAGCTTGACGCGCTCAACGCGCGCTACCTCGAACGCGCGGGCCCGCTGCGCTCGGCGCTCGAAAACACCGGCTACCGCACGACCATCGTGCCGCTGGAAGCCGACCTGGTGCGCAACGTCCGCGCGTCGCTGCGTCTGCTGTGGGGTGGCGTCCTGTTTGTGTTGCTCATCGCGGCGGTCAACATCACCAACCTGGCGCTGGTTCGGACAAGCGGTCGCCTGCGTGAGCTGGCGACGCGCCACGCCATCGGCGCCGCCCGCACGCGTGTGGCCCGGCAGCTGCTCACCGAGACGGTCCTGCTGACCCTGATCGGCGGGGCGCTCGGCCTGGCCGTGGGCGCGTGGGCCCTTGGCGGCCTGTCCTGGGTGGGCCTGGACGAACTGCCGCGCGGCCACGAGATTCGCATGGACGGCACGGTCATCCTGCTGACCGCCGGCCTGGCGGTCCTGCTCGGCCTTGTGATCGGCGCGGTGCCGGTCTATCACGTGGCCGGGCTCGACATCAACGCGGTGCTTCGCGAAGACAGCCGCACCGGCACGGCGAGCCGCGGTGCGCGTCTCACACGCCGCACATTGGTGGTCGCCCAGGTCGCCATCGCCTTCGTGTTGCTGGCAGGCGCGGGCCTGCTGCTGTCGAGCTTCCGGCAACTGCTGGCCGTGAACCCAGGATTCACATCGGCGCAGGTGATGACCGGCCGGGTGAATCCGCCGACGGCGCGGTACGCCGATGATGCGGCGCTGCAGGCATTTGCGGAACGGGCGCTGGTCAGCCTGCGCAGGTTGCCTGGCGTGCGGGCGGCTGGAATCACCAGCAACCTGCCCCTCAGCGGCGATAGCAGCAGCAGCGTGGTCATCGCCGAGGGGCACGCCATGGCGCCCGGCGAGTCGGTGGTCTCGCCCAACCAGCTCAGCGTCACACCCGGGTATTTCGAGGCGATGCGTGTGCCGCTCACGCGCGGGCGCCGCTTCACCGACGGCGACGCCGCCGGCGCCCCCCGCGTGGCGATCGTCGACGAGGCGCTGGCCCGCAAGTTCTGGCCGGACGCCGATCCCATCGGTCGCCGCATGTATCTGCCGCAACGTCCCGAGGACGTCGTCACGCCGGGCCCCGACGTGGTCTGGCTGCAGGTGGTCGGCGTGGTGGGAACCGTGAAGCTGGAGGGGCTCGTCGAGGGCGACGGCGCGCGCGTGGGCGCCTATTACTTTCCCTACGCGCAAAGTCCGTCGCGAGGCCTGGGGCTGGCCGTGCGAACTGAAGGCGACCCGGTCGCCATCACCGGCGCCGTGCGCCAGGCGCTGGCATCGCTTGACCCGCAACTGGCCTTCTTCGATGTCGTCGCGATGCCGGAACGGCTCGAGCGCTCGCTCGACAACCGGAGGACGCCCATGCTGATCTCGGTCGGCTTTGGGGCGGTCGCGCTGCTGCTGGCCTCGGTGGGCATCTACGGAGTGCTGGCGTACCAGGTGAGCCAGCGGACGCGCGAGATCGGCATCCGGATGGCGCTCGGGGGCAGCGCCGCTGGCGTGCTCCGCCTGGTCCTGCGTGAGGGCACAGGACTAGTGGTCGCCGGTCTGGCTGGCGGACTGGTCGGCGCCGTCGCGCTCAAACAGGTGATCGCCTCGGAACTGTACGGGGTCGGCGCCTTCGACCCCATCGTCCTGCTCGCCGTCACGGGCCTCCTCGGGCTCACCTCGCTCATCGCATGCCTGGGCCCGGCGCGCCGGGCGGCCAAGGTGAATCCGCTAGTGGCGCTGTCGCAACAGTAGTCACGTACG
>JAENWD010000258.1 GCA_016650245.1 Vicinamibacteria bacterium | reverse complement strand
CGCGTAGCTCGCACTACCAGGATCTGAAAGCCAAGGTTCATCAGGAACTGCTGAACCGGCTGAACCTCGAACGGCTCAACCGCGTGAGCCGGCGCGAGGCCGAGCCCGAGATCCGCGAGCTGATCAACCACATGATCGAGGCCGAGGCGGTGAACACCCCGCTCAGCCTGTTCGAGCGCGAGAACCGGATCATCGACGTGCTCGACGAGTTGTTCGGCCTGGGGCCCCTCGAGGCACTGCTCAAGGACCGTGACATCTCGGACATCCTGGTGAACCGGCACGACCAGGTCTACATCGAGCGCAACGGCATGCTCGAAGAGACCGGCATCGTCTTCAAAGACGACCGGCACCTGATGCAGATCATCGAGCGGATCGTGAGCACCGTCGGGCGTCGCATCGACGAGAGCAGCCCGATGGTGGACGCCCGCCTGCAGGATGGGTCGCGTGTCAACGCGATCATCCCGCCACTGGCGCTGGACGGGCCAGTCCTCTCCATTCGGCGGTTTCGGACCGATCGCCTCGGCGCCGCGGACCTGGTGGAGCGCATGTCGCTCACCCAGCCCATGCTGGATTTTCTGCGCGCCTCCGTCAACAGCCGCCTCAACATCATCGTGTCCGGCGGCACGGGCGCGGGCAAGACCACGCTGCTCAACATCCTGTCGAGTTTCATCTCGGACAAGGAACGCATCGTGACGATCGAGGACGCCGCCGAGTTGATGCTGCGACAGCGGCACGTCGTGCGGCTGGAAACCCGCCCCGCCAACATCGAAGGCAAGGGCTCGGTGAAGTCGCGGGAACTCGTGATCAACTCACTCCGCATGCGGCCCGACCGCATCGTCGTCGGCGAGGTCCGCGGCGCCGAGGCGCTGGACATGCTGCAGGCCATGAACACCGGCCACGACGGCTCGCTCACGACCATCCACGCGAACACGCCGCGCGATGCCCTGTACCGCCTGGACACGATGATCGCGATGGCCGACCTGAACATTCCAGACCGCGCCGTGCGCCAGCAGGTGTCGTCGGCCGTCGACCTCCTGGTCCAGATCACGCGAATGGCCGACGGCACGCGCAAGATCTCGGCCATCACCGAGATCACGGGGATGGAAGGCGACGTCATCACGATGCAGGACATCTTCCTGTTCGAGAAGACCGGCGTGGCGCCAGGTGGAAAGGTGACCGGGCGCTTCCGCGCCACCGGCATCCGGCCGAAGTGTGGCGAACGCCTGGCGGCTGCTGGCCACCACTTGCCCATGGACATGTTCGATCATGTCCAGATGGTCGCGTAGCCGACGATGCTGCTTCCGGTTGTCGGCACGTTTGCGCTCGTGGCGGTGATCATCGGCGCTGCGTACGTTCTGCTGGTCCTCAAGCCGGAGCAGGACGAGCAGTCGTCGTTGCGGCGACGCATGAAGGGCGGCTCCATCGCCAAGGCGGCGTCGCTCGGGGGACTGCTCAAGGAAGACAGGCCCCTCAGCACTATCCCGTTTGTGCGGACCATTCTCGCCAGCACGGACGCCGTGACGGCGCCCGCCCAGCGGCTGATCGACCGGTCGGGCTTGAAAGTCACCGTGGCGACCCTCCTGCTGATGTGCCTGTGCGCGGGGACGGCCGCGTTCCTGGTGATCCAGTCGGTGACGCACTATCTGTTCCTTGGTGCGGCAGTGGGCGTGATGGCGATGCTTGTGCCCATCTGGGTTGTCAACATGATTGCCGGACGCCGCGTGATGAAGTTCGAGGAGCAGTTCCCGGAAGCCATCGACCTGCTGGCCCGCGCGCTGCGTGCCGGCCACGCGTTCACCTCCGGGCTGTTGATGGTTGCCGAAGAACTGCCAGCCCCGGTGGGCACCGAGTTCCGCCTGGCCTACGATCGCCAGAACTTCGGCATGCCGTTGCCGGTGGCGCTGCGCGAACTTGGCAACCGGGTGCCGTTGCTCGACGCGAAGTTCTTTGTGACAGCCGTCCTCACGCAGCGCGACGCCGGCGGTAATCTCTCGGAAGTGCTCGACAACCTCGCGTCGGTGATTCGGGAGCGCTTCAAGGTGAAGCGGCAGGTGCGGGTCGTCACGGCCCATGCCCGAATGACAGGCTGGGTGCTGGCGATGTTGCCGCCGGGACTGGGTGTCGCGCTGACCTTCCTATCGCCGGAGAACATGAGCGTGCTCTGGACGGACCCCCTGGGAATCAAGTTCCTGGTCGGCGCAGTGATCCTCCAGGTGATCGGCACGCTCATCATCCGCAAGCTCGTAGACATCGAGTACTGAGATGGGCGATCCGCTGATTCTCGCCGTCGTGATCGTCTTCATTGGGGTTGCCGTGCTGACGGGCGTGGTCGCCTCGGCGGTGCTCGCACGCCAATCGCCAGAGCGGCGCCGCCTCCGCGAGATGACGGCGGCCGCCGGCGGCGGCGTGTCGGCCAGCGCGCTCACACTGGGACCCACGCAGGACGTCGTGGTCAAGCGCGTCTCGGCCTTCGTCCCGAAGTCGCCGAAGGAGATGGGGCGCCTGCAGCGCAGGCTGACCCGCGCCGGCTTTCCACATGGCCGCGCGGCGGTGTATTTTGCCGCGGCCGAGATCGTGTTGCCCATCGGCCTGGCCCTGGCGACTGTCGCCTACATGGGCGTCGCACGCGGAGGGTTTCTCGCCCTCGTGATGGCGGGCATCGGCTACACGCTCCCCGGCTTGTGGCTGGCGCGGAAGACGAGAGCCCGGCAGAAGCAGATCGAGAATGGCCTGCCGGACGCCCTGGACCTGCTCATCGTCTGCGTCGAAGCGGGCGCCGGCCTGGATGCCGCGATCGTCAAGGCGTCCGAGGAGCTGGCACTGGCATACCCGTACCTCGCCGAAGAGTTGAGGATGATCAATATAGAGACGCGCGCTGGCAAGCCGCGCCTCGAGGCCTTCCGCAACTTCGCTCAGCGCACCGGCGTCGACGACGTGCGGGCGCTGGTCGCCATGCTCGTGCAGACGGACCGGTTCGGCACGAGTATCGCGCAGGCCTTGCGCACCCACGCCGCCGTCGCACGCACCAAGCGCCGGCAGCGTGCGGAAGAACGGGCGGCCAAGCTGGGGGTGAAGCTGGTGTTTCCTCTGGTCTTCTGCTTGTTTCCCGCGCTGTACGTCGTGGTGCTGGGACCGGCGGTGATCAAAATCATGCACTCGTTTCTGGGAGAGTAGGACGCGATGGACACGCAAACTATCGTCATCGGGCTGGCGGCTTTGTGCCTGATCGCCTACCTGTTCAAGCGACGGTCGCGGTTGAAGGACGAAGACTAGGCACGCTGGTGCCTGCCGTCCGCAGCCGGGTGTCGATCTTCTGCGTCGCTGTGGCGGCGGCTGCGTGCGCGACCCATCCGACGGGCAATAACCCGTTCGTGAAGGGTCGAGATGCAGGATTTGTCGATATCGGGGGACCAGTTGCCGCCACGGCGGCCACGAAGGCCGACGACGAGGCCGTCGCGCGTGCGGTGCGCGAGGCTCAGGCCAAGCGGGCAGCCGAGCCGCCAGCATCGCTGCCGGTTGTGGAGGGGCGCGACCTTGCCCTGAAGGACGCCTTGGCACAGCTTGTGAAGACGCCGTCGGCGACGGCGCACCTTCGGGTCGGCCAGGAGTACTACAGGCTGGGGATCCGCGACCTTGCCTTCGATCACTACTCGGACGCACTGGCGTACGACCGGCACAACGAGGCGGCCTTTGATGGCCGGGCCCGCGTGTGGCGCGACTGGGGGTTTATTGCCCTGGCGCTGGCCGACGCGCATCGCGCGCGCTACTTTCATCCCGCGTCGGCCACCGCACGCAACACGCTGGGGACCATCCTCGAGCGCCAGGGCCTGTGCCGCGAGGCGCTGGCCGAGTACCGAGAGGCGCTGCGGTTGAAACCCGACGCTGCCTGGGCCCAGCAGAATGTCACGCGTTTGACCGATACGTGTTTGTAAGCACCTCGTAGCACCCGAGAGCACCCTGTAGCACCCGAGAGCACCCTGTCATGCTAGCAAGCCGCCCCAACGCCCCGTCGATCCTGCCGCACCCCCCCGCTCCGGCCACGCTGGAAGAGGCGGGCCTGTCAATCGATCTGGTGATTCAGCTCGTGCTGAAGACCCTGCACTTCACCGGCGAGCTGACCGGCTCGGAGCTTGCGGGTCGTCTCGGCCTTCGGTTCTCCGTGATCGACCCGGCACTGCAGATGGTCAAGGCGCAGCACCAGGTCGAAGTCGCCGGCGGTGCCATCGTTGGCGGTCCCTCGTACCGGTATCGCATCACCGATGCGGGCCGCACCCGGGCGCAGTTGTTCCTGGAGGCGAACCACTACGTGGGCGCAGCGCCGGTGCCGCTGGCGCAATACAAGCGCTACATGGCCGAGTACAAGGCGAAGGCGCCCCACACCGCGACGCGCGAACGCGTGCGGCAGGCGTTTTCGCACCTCGTCATCAGCGACCGTGTGATGGACCAGCTGGGCCCGGCCATCAACGCCGGCCACTCCATGTTCGTCTACGGCCCGCCGGGCAACGGAAAGACCGTGATCTCGCAGGCCATTCAGAAGCTGCTGGACGGCGACCTGCACATTCCTTACGCGCTCGAAGTGGAAGGCGCGATCATCCGGCTCTTCGACCCAGTGACCCACGAGGAATTGCCCTCGGGCGAACCGGGCGTGGGGCTGGACAAAGGCGTTGACGTCGACAGGCGCTGGATTCGCTGCCGGCGGCCCATGGTGATGGTGGGCGGCGAGCTGACGCTGGACTCGCTGGAGCTGAGCTACAACTCGACCTCCGGGTTCTACAAGGCGCCGGTGCAAGCCGTGGCCAATGGCGGCGTGCTGGTCATCGACGACTTCGGCCGTCAGCGCGTCGCGCCGCGCGACCTGCTGAACCGCTGGATCGTCCCGCTGGAAAGCCGCGTGGACTTCCTCACGCTCAACTCGGGGCAGAAGTTCGAGCTGCCGTTCATGACACTGGTGGCCTTTGCCACCAACATCAAGCCGCAGGAGCTGGTGGACGAGGCGTTCCTCCGCCGCATCCACTACAAGGTGCTCTGCGAGAGCCCGACCCACGAGGACTACATCGTCATTTTCAGGAACTACTGCCACACCAAGAGCATCGCGTTCAACCGAACCCTGGTGGAGGACCTGCTCGAAAACTACTACAAGCCGCGTCACCTCAGCCTGCGCGGGTGCCATCCGCGCGACCTGATCGAGCAGTCACTGTCGCTGGCCGAGTACCTGGGAGAGCCTCAGGAGCTGACGCCCGAGCTGCTGCGCGCCTCCTGCGACAGCTACTTCGTGGACGACAGCACCGAGGAAATGTCCACGCTGCAGCCGCATGCATGAGCGTGTCGCCCGTCTCGATTCGCTGGCTCGCTGTCTTCTCGCTCGCCGTCGCGCTGCACGGGCCTGCTAGCCTCAGGCCTCAGGCCTCAGGCCTCGGGCAGGTTCCCGCTCCTCTCGCCATCCGCATCACCTCGCCGCTGGGCCGCACCGGCACCACCGGCGCCATCCGCATCGTCGCGCAGGTCCTCGGTAAGAAAGACGTCGCCATCGGCACCGTCCGCTTCTACGTGGACAACGCGCTGGTCGGCGAAGACCCATCCGGGCCGCCGTTTGCCGTCGAGTGGACCGACGAGAACCCGTTCGAGGCGCGTGAGATCCGCGTGGACGTGGCCGATTCAGACGGCAACGTGGCCCGCGACAACATCACGCTCAAGCCGCTCGAGATCGTCGAGCGCACCGAGATTTCAAGCGTCTACGTCGAGACCTCGGTGCAGGACAAGACAGGTCGCTTCATTACGGGACTTGATCCGTCTGTCTTTTCCCTCACCGAGGAGGGAGAGGGCCAGAAGCTCGACGTCGTCCGTGCGGAGCAGCTGCCGGCCACCTACACGCTGCTCATCGACAGCAGCCAGAGCATGGCGCGGCGTATCGACTTTGTCCGCGACGCCGCCACGCAGTTGTCGTCGTTCCTTCGCGAGAAAGACCGCATCGTCGTCGCGCCCTTTTCACGGACGCTCGGCGCCATCACTGGCCCGACCGACGACCGGGCCACCGTGGCCGATGCGATCGCAAAAATCGAACCCAAAGGCGGCACGGCCATCCTCGATTCGCTGGAGGATGCCGCCAAAATGATCGCCTCACTTGAAGGGCGCCACGCGATCATCCTGCTCACCGACGGCTACGACGAGCACAGCACGCAGGCGTTTGACGACGCGCTGACGGCGGTGCAACGGACAGGCGCCGCGGTGTACGTGGTCGGGATCGGCGGCGTCGCGGGCATCTCGCTGAAAGGCGAGCGCTTCCTCAGGAAGCTGGCCAGCGACACCGGCGGCCGCGCGTTCTTCCCGACGCGCGACATCGAGCTGCAGCCCATCCACGAGCTGGTGGCCAACGAGGTGACCCTGCGGTACATCCTCACATACGTGCCGAAGAACCAGAAGGTAGACGGCACGTGGCGCAAGATCGCCGTGGCCGTGAGCGACCCCACGCTGCGCGTACGCGCCAGGCCTGGGTACTTTGCGCCAAAGCCCGCGCCGGTGCGGCCGTCGATCGAGTTCACGTTGAAAGACCTGACGCGCGAGCTCGTGGACGTGACCATCGACGACCTCGAGGTCGTCGAAGACGGTGTGTCGCAGCAACTCGAAGCGTTCCAGGAAGCGGTGACGCCCGTGTCGATCGTCTTCGCGCTCGACGCCAGCGGCAGCATGAAGAAAGCCACAGACGACGTGAAGGCCGCGGCGAAGACTTTCGTGCAGAACGTCCGCCCGGAGGATGCCCTCGCGCTCATCCTCTTCGCCAACACGTCGCTGTTCGCGCACGACATGACCACCCGGCGCGACTGGAGCGTCGAGGCCATCGACAAGTACGTCGCCAACGGAGGTACGGCGCTGTACGACGCTGCCTTCGACGCGCTCACCCGGTTGCGCGGCATCGAAGGCCGTCGCGTCGTGGTGCTGATGACCGACGGGCGCGACGAGAACAACCCAGGCACCGGGCCAGGCAGCACCCACACCTACGCGCAGGTGCTCGAGCGACTGAAGAGCGTGGACGCCACCGTCTACGCCGTGGGCCTGGGCGCGAAAATCGACAGCAAGAAACTCGAAGAGCTCGCCGCCATCTCCGGCGGCGAGGCGTACTTCCCGAAGGACGTCGCGTCGCTGTCGCAGGACTTCAACCGCATCCTCGAAACCCTGCGCCGCCGTTACGTCATCAGCTACACCAGCAGCAACAGCACGCGCGACGGCGGCTGGCGGAAAGTCGAGATCCGGAGCAAGAAAGAAGGCGTCGCGGTGCTAAGCCGCGGCGGCTACACCGCGCCCGACAAATGACGGGATGACCAACGCCGACGCAGCAGGTCGTTACGTAGGGCGGAACTTCAGTTCCGGCGCGGCGCCCGCAATCGCCCTCTATCTCGCCCTGGTCGCCATACTCCTCTGGTTCTCGCTTGCCCGCACTGGCGGCATGTTCGTCTACGCCCAGGACGATCCGTACATTCATCTTGCTCTTGCGCGCACGCTTGCAGAGCACGGCGTGTGGGGAATCCGGCCCAACGAGTTCGCATTTGCCTCGAGCTCGCCGCTCTGGACGTTGCTGCTGGCCGCGCTGTGGACGCTCGGCGCCCACGCCATCTGGGTGCCCTTCGCGCTCAACATCGTGTTCGGAGTGGTGTTTCTTGGCGTGTCTGCATCGTACGTAGCGCGGTGTGTGGGGCAGGGCTTCAGCCCTGCCCATACCATCGCCATCACGTGCGCCCTCGTCGTCGTCATCCCGTTGCCAACCCTCGCCTTCATCGGCATGGAGCACACGCTCCAGGTGCTGCTCGTTGTTGTCTTCGCGTGGCAGGCTGCTGAACGCCTGGCAGGACAGCGGAGCGATTGGCTGTGGCCATCGGTGGTTGCCGCGCTGATGGTGGGCACGCGCTACGAGTCGCTCTTCCTGATCGCTGTGGTCGGCGCGATCCTGCTATGGCAGGGCAAGCTTCCGTCCGCCATCGGCCTCGGCGTCGCCGCTGCCGCGCCCGTGGCTGCCTTCGCCCTGTACTCGGTGGCTCACGGCGGACTCGTGCTGCCCAACTCCGTGTTGATGAAGTCCGGCCCCGGTCGTTTCAGCACGTTGGCCGCTGGCATCTCGGCCGTTGCCACCGATTGGCTCGCCATTGGCAGTCTGTTCGCGCGCCCACCGCAACTGGTTCTGACGTTGGGCGTGCTGATCGGACTGCTGCTGGCGCCATCGGCGCGCGTGACATCGGCGAGTCGCACCGGGTGGCTCGCGGCCCTTTTCCTGGGCACGTCTTTGCTGCACGCCTGTCTGGTGAAGGTCGAGTGGTTCTTCCGCTACGAAGCCTATCTGATGGCGCTAGGGCTGCTGGCCGTGGCCGGAGTTGGGAGCATCGTCGAATGGCCTGTGGGCACGGAGCGCAACCGCAAGGCGCCGTGGCATCCGGCGACGGCGCCGCTACTTGTGCTGCTTGCGCTGCCACTGGCGATTCGCGGGCTGACGGCGCTGGCGACGACCGTGCCCGCGGCTGAAAGTATCTACGGACAACAAGTGCAGATGGGACACTTCTTCCAACGGTTCTACCCGGGTCGGCCGGTGGCGGTCAACGATATCGGCGCGGTGGCGTGGTACTCCTCGAGTCCCCTCCTCGACATCGTCGGTCTGGCCTCACAACCTGTTGCAGACCTCAAGCGCCAGAACGCGCTTGACGCCGTGGCGCTGGGGACATTGGCCGACGAGCACGCAGTTGAGGCCATCGCGGTGTACGAGAAGCCGTTTGCGGCGATCCTTCCGGCGTCGTGGGTCAAAGTGGGTGAGTGGACGGTTTCAAACAGCGTCGGCGTGTCCAATGGCGCCGTGGCGTTTCTCGCCAGAACGGATGGCGACGCCCAGCGCCTGCGACGGGCGCTCGACACGTATGCGGTGATGCTGCCCGACGGTGTTACCTGGGCGGCCACGCCCGCCCGTGTCCGCACCCAATGATCGCTGACGCCACACTCCGGCGCATCCTGCCCGCGTCAACCGTCGCCTTGCTCGGCGATCTGATCCGTTGGTGCACCTGGGCCGGTGTGGCCGTGGTCTGGGCGTCCTTTGCTCGCGCGTACTTCAACCTGTGGGTGAAGACGGCGACCCAGCCGGGGAAGAACGACTACTCGATCTTCTACTACACGGCCCACATGGTTCGTGACGGCCTGCCGATGTACGGGCCGGTGCCTGCGGCCTACGGCTTCAAGTGGCCGGTGGAGAGCCTCGGCAACCTGAACCCGCCGCATTTCGCCCTGCTCACCGCGCCGTTCTGGTACCTCTCGTATCAGCAGGCGTTCGTGCTGTGGCTCGCCAGCGGATTGGTGTGCCTGGTGCTCAGCCTGCGTATCGTGTGGCAGGAGCTGCAGTATCCCCGGTCCCTGCGGTTGATGCTGGTAGTGGGCGCTGCCGTGTTGTCGTTTGCGCCCTTCGTGCTGGTCGCGTCCACTGGAGAGCTGACCTACTTCCTGCTGCTGCCACTCACCCTGGGCTGGCGTGCCGCGCGGCGGGGACGATGGGGCGCCGCCGGCATCTGGCTTGGCGCGTGCGCCAGCGTGAAGCTGTTCCTGCTGCTTTTCCTGCCGTGGCTGCTGCTCCAGAGGCGGTGGCGGGCCGCGGCCGCCTTCGTCTTGACGATCGCCGTGATGGTCGCCATGGGCGCCGCTCTGTTTGGCGTCGACTCGTATTGGCAGTGGCGCAAGACGCTGGCAATAATCGGCTGGTGGGGCCTGCCGATGAACGCCTCGTTTGCCGGACTTGTTCACCGCGTGTGGACGACCGGCGCCGCCAACGCGCAGTGGCTTGCCGCGGTGGGCGGCGGCGTCATTGCCGTCGCCACGTTGGCATGCCTGAGAGCACCGGCGGCAGGACCCAGGCAGGTGGACACGGGCATGGCCGGCGTCCTGCTTGGCGCCCTGCTGGCCTCTCCCCTCGGCTGGGCCTACTACGTGCCCCTGCTGCTGGGCCCGCTACTGGGATGTCTGGATGCGCTGTGGCGCGGACGAGCCGGCCGCTGGTGGTGGCCCGCCGTGGTGGTGGCGGGAGTGTTCCTTTATGTGCCCGACGAGGTGATTGGGGCCTGGCACAAAGTGGCGTGGCAGGCCGGTACCGTCGGCTCCCTGTATTTCTGGGCCCTGTTGCTGCTGTGGGTGACCGCGCTGGGTTGGTACGGCCGGCGCCAGCAGGGCTTTGAGCTATCCGGTGAAGGCCCGCACCATGGCGGCGATGCCATCGGCCACCGAGCGGAGCAGCTTCTCGCTGGCCAGCAAGAACTCGCTGGGGCCCCCGAACAGATAGATCGTGAGCACTATCGCCACGGCCAGAGTCGCCAGCGTGAGGTTGGTTTCGGTGGAAGCGCCAGATGTTCGCATGG
>JAENWD010000257.1 GCA_016650245.1 Vicinamibacteria bacterium | reverse complement strand
GGCCATCACGTCGGGACCCACCACCGGGCTGCTGGCAGGTGCCGCGGCCGGGCTGGCCCAGGACGCGCTGTCAAGCGGCATCCTGGGCATCGGCGGGCTGGCCAAGACCGTTGTAGGCTACCTGGTGGGGCTGGCGAGCACACAGTTCATCGTGGCCGGCCCGCTGGCGCGGTTCCTGACGTTTCTGGCATCGACGGTGATCCACGCCGGCATCTTCATGGGCCTCTACGAACTGCTGAATCTGCGCGACTTCGGCTTCCCGTGGGGCGGCGTGCTCGGCCAGGGCGTGGCCAACGCGCTGGTCGGCATCGTCGTGCTGCAGGCAATCGAGTTGCTGCCGGGCGCCGCCGAGCGGCGTCAGCAACGCGGCGGCACCGGCATGCGCACGTCGCGCCGTCTGGACTGACCAACGCCATGAGAACCAGCGAAGCCGGCAAAGTCCCGACCTCCCGCATCGCGGTGCTGCAGGTGGCCGTCATCGTGGGCTTCGTGCTGCTGGCAGGCGCGTTCTGGTTCTTCCAGATCATCCAGCACGAGCAGTTTCACGAGATGGCCGAGAACAACCATCAGCGCGAGCTGGCGCTGCGGGCGCCGCGCGGCGTGCTCTACGATCGCGACGGCAGGATCCTCGTCGAGAACCGTCCCAGCTACACCGTCTCGATCGTCCGCCTGCACACGACCAACCTCGACCGCACGATCCGGGTGCTCGCGGCGGTCGCCGGCCTCGAGCAACGGCGCGTGCGCGAGATTGTCGATCGTGCCCGGCACCTGCCGTCCTATCGCCCCATCGTCGTGATTCAGGATGCAACCCTGGCGCAGGTGGCGGCCATCATGGCGCGCCGGCTCGACTTCGAGCTGCCAGACGTCGTCGTCGAACGCGTGCCGACCAGGCGGTATCCAACCGATGCGATGGCCGCGCACCTGCTGGGCTACGTCAGCGAGGCCACCGAGGCACAGCTGGCGGCCGACAGCCTCAAGCCCGGCGCCATCGTCGGCCAGGCCGGCATCGAGCGCACCCACAACCGCGATCTGATGGGCACCGACGGCGCGCGTACCGTCGTCGTCAACAGCCTGGGCCGTGAGATCCGGACGCTCGACGAGGTCGAGCCGAGCGAGGGGCGGCGCCTCAAGCTGACGATCGACTACGACGTGCAGAAAGCTGCCGAGGACGGCTTCAAAGCCCTTGGCTTCTGGGGCGCGGCGGCGGCCATCGACCCACGGACCGGCGAGGTGCTGTCGCTGGTGAGCCTGCCGGCCTACGACCCGAACGCGTTTGCCGGTGGCATCGACCGCACCACGTGGAACTCGCTCAACACCGACAAGCTGCGCCCGCTGCAGAACCGGGTGATTCAGGGGCGCTACTCGCCCGGCTCGACGTTCAAGATCGTCGTGGCGACGGCGGCGCTCGAGGAAGGCATCGTCACGCCGGACTTCAAGGTCCATTGCTCCGGCGGGGCCACCTTCTACGGCCGGTACTTCAAGTGCCATAAGAAGGGCGGGCACGGCGTCGTGGACATGCGCCACGCCATTGAGAAGTCGTGCAACGTGTACTTCTACACGCTGGGCAACATGCTCGGCGTGGATCGCATGCACAAATGGGCGACCCGGCTCGGGCTTGGCGTCAAGACCGGCATCGACCTGCCCAACGAGATCGAGGGCATCATGCCTTCCACCGAGTGGAAGCGGAAGCGCTACAACGAGAAGTGGTACGCGGGCGAGACCATCTCGGTGGCGATCGGCCAGGGGCAGGTGACGGTGACGCCGATCTCGATGGCCGTGATGATGGCGACGGTGGCCAACGGCGGCACCCGCTTTGCGCCGCGCCTGGTGAAGGCGTACGACGACGGACAAGGGTGGAAGGATCTCGATCCGCCGCCCGCGCTCGAGACGTTCCGGTTCAAGCCCTCCACCTACAGCGCCGTGCACGACGGCCTGTGGATGGTGGTCAACGCCGCCGGCACCGGCGGGCGCGGGCGCATTCCCGGCCTGGACGTGTCGGGCAAGACCGGGACGGCGCAGGTCATCTCGATCACCGGCCGCAAGGCAGCGCGCAACTCGGAAAAGGACCTGCGCGATCACGGCTGGTTCGTGTTCTTCGCGCCACGCGACACCCCCGAGATCGCCGGCGTGATCTTCGCCGAACACGCCGAACACGGCTACCTGGCGGCGCCGATTGCGCGGCACATGATCGCGACCTACTACGCGAAGAAACGCGGCGAGCCGCTGCCCGCCTTCAGCGCACCCGGGATGCCCCTTCCGACGCCGCCGCAGGAGGAAGTGCCGATCGAGCCCGACGCTCCGCGCCCGGTGGCCGATGCGGCAGGACGCGGGGCCCAAGCCCCGCCGCCACAGACCCCTACAGGTGGAGGGCGGTAGACCGACATGTTCGAGCGTCGCCTGTACTTCCACCTCGACTGGCTGCTGATGGCCGCGATCCTCGTGCTGAGCCTGATGGGCATCGCGATGATCTACAGCGCGACGCAGGCCACCACGCCACGGCTCTACCAGCAGCAGGTCTACGCGTTGCTGCTCGGGCTGGTCGCGCTCACCATCGCGCTGTCGATCGACTACCGCACGCTGGCCGACAAGTCCCACTGGATCTACATCGGCGTTGTCTTGCTGCTCATCTACGTGATGTTTTTCGGCGTCGTGCGCGGGGGCGCCCGGCGCTGGATTCCGCTGGGCGCCTTCAACCTGCAGCCGTCGGAGTTTGCCAAGATCGCCGTGGCGCTGGCCCTGGCGAAGTTCTTCGGCGAAAGCCGCCGGCAAAGCCCCACGCGCGCCGACCTGGCGACGGGCGCGGCCATGGCGGCGTTGCCGTTTCTGCTGATCGCGCGGCAGCCCGACTTGGGCACCGCCGTCACGTTGCTTCCGGTGTACCTGTTGATCGCATACGTGGCCGGCCTGCCGCTGCGTATGCTCGGCATGGCGGCGCTGGTCGGCGTCCTGGCGGCGCCGGTGGCGTGGAAGTTTGCGATGAAGGAGTATCAGAAAGAGCGCATCGAGACGTTCATCAATCCATACAAGGATCAGAAGGGCTCTGGTTACCAGCAGATTCAGGCCCGCATCACGGTCGGGTCGGGCGGGTTGACCGGCAAGGGGTTTACCAAGGGCACCCAGGGGCAGTTGCGGTTCCTGCCCGTGGCGCACAACGATTTCATCTTCTCGGCATGGGCCGAAGAGGAAGGGTTCATCGG
>JAENWD010000256.1 GCA_016650245.1 Vicinamibacteria bacterium | reverse complement strand
TCACAGCGTCCTGAAATTCTCGAGCATCGACCCGCCGATGAACTCGCGCAGGATCGAGTTGTCGGGCACCGCGTCGTGGCCGGCCGGGCGGAACCACTGCAGGAACGAGAGCAGGCGGTTGGCTTCGCTGTACTCCCGCGTGTCGGGCCGTACCTGCAGCAGCAGCGGCTCGGCCTGCGACCGCAGCACCGACAGCTCGTGCACCAATGACGAGTTGAAGATGGCGTCGCTGTTCTCGGTGAACGGGAAGATGTGCGCCCGCTCGCCGCGCTGCACGCTGTCCCAGCGCCGCAGCGTCTCGGCGGCGCTGTAGCCGCGCGTGGCCGAATCGCGCACGATGCGCCGGATGAGCCGCGTATCCGAGATGCTCACCCGGTTGTGCCGATCCAGGTTCAATTGCGTGATCGCCGACACGTAGACGCGGTACACCGAGCCTTGCGGCAGCGCCGGCACCAGCATCGGGTTCAGGCCGTGAATCCCTTCGACGATCACGATGTCGTGTGGACCCAGCGTGACGGCGGTCCCCGGCAGCCGCGTCCCGGTGAGAAAGGAGTACCGAGGCAGCTCCACCGTGTCGCCGCGCATCAGCCCCAGCAGGTGCTCGTTGATGAGCGGCACATCGAGCGCCGACAGCGACTCGAAGTCGCGCTCGCCGTGCTCGTCAAGTGGCGTGCGATCGCGGTCGAGGAAGTAGTCGTCCAGCGCCACCGGGTACGGCCGGCGGCCGCTGGCCAGCAACTGCACCGCCAGGCGCTTGGAGAACGTGGTCTTGCCCGACGCCGACGGCCCGGCGATCAGCACCACGCGCATCGCATCGCCGCGCGCGACGATGTCTGTGGCGATGCGGCTGATGTGCGCCTCGTGCAGCGCTTCGCCGACCAGCGACACTTCCGGCAGACGTCCCTGGGTAATCGCGTCGTTGAGCGCGCCGGTGCCGCGAATGCCCAGCGTGTCGAGCCAGGCGCCGGCCTGCGCGAACGCCTCGAACAGCTTCGGGTACGCCTCGAAGTTGGCCAACTCGCCCGGCATGGCCGTGTGCGGATACTGCAACACGAAGCCGGCCCCCAGCGGATGCAGCGCAAACCGGCGCAGGCGCCCGGTGGACGGCAGCATGTAACCCTGGAAGTAGTCCTGCCGTCCGCACAGCTCGTACAACACGAGGCTGTCGTGCTGGCGATGTGCCAGCAGGCGCGCCTTGTCGGTCTCGCCTCGCGCCTCGAAGATCGCCACGGCGTGCGCCAGCGGCACCTTGGTCTTGTCGATTGGCTCGTCGGAGGCGACGATGGCGCGCATGCGCGCGGCGATGGCCTCGAGATCCTGGGCGCTGAACGCATCGTGACCGCGGACGCGGCAGTAGTATGCCCCCAGCGTCGGCGCCGAGTGCTCCACGAAGACCGCCGCGTGAGGGAACAACTCCGCCGCCGCCGTCACCAGCACCAGCGTGAGCGAGCGGCGATAGATGCGCGACCCATCCGCGTCGTTGAGCGTTACAGCAGCGACATCGGCATCCGACACCAGCGGCGTCGTCAGCTCGCGCAGCCGGCCGTCCACCACCGCCGCCACGGCTTCGTGTCCCTCGACACCGGCCTGCGCTTCGGCCACACGCAGGATGTCGCCAATCGGCGTCGATGGGGGCGCCTCGAAGGTGCGGCCGTCGGGCAACCGCGCGTGGACGGTGTCGCGCGGAGCGGCCGGTCTGATGGGAGACATCACGGGAATCCTAACTGGTTTGGTCGGGTTGGGTCAGGTTTGGTCACGTTGGGTCAGGTTGATGCTGGTTGGTCAGGTTTTTCCCGGGCAACCCGACCAACCGAGGCCAACCCGACCCAACCCGACCCAACCCGGCCCAGCCTGGCCCAACCCGACCGAACCTGTGGCGGGTGGTTTGACAGCCAGGAGCGTTCGATATATCCTTCAATCCGGTTCTACGGATTGATGACCGCCGCCCACCCCGCCATCCTCGACGACCTCTCGGCACTGGCCGACATCACGCGCGATCGGCTGCTGGTGCTCCTGGAGGCGCAGGAACTCACCGTCTCCGAGCTGTGCAGCGTGCTGCAGTTGCCGCAGTCCACCGTCAGCCGGCACCTCAAGGCCCTCTCCGACAGCGGCTGGGTGACCTCGCGCGCGGAGGGCACCAGCCGGCTGTACTCGATGGCGCCGGACAACCGGCAGGGCACGGCGCGGCGGTTGTGGCTGCTCGTGCGCGAGCAGGTGGCCGAAAGCCGCGTCGCCGGACAGGACCATCGGCGGCTGCAGACGGTCCTTGCCTCGCGACGGTCGCGCTCGCAGCAGTTCTTCTTGTCGGCCGTCGGGCAGTGGGACCGGCTGCGCGAAGAGCTGTTTGGCGGGCACTTCCACCTGCAGGCCGCCTGCGGCCTGCTCGACCCTGGGTGGGTCGTGGGCGACCTGGGCTGCGGCACCGGCGCGATGACGGCGGCGCTGGCGCCGTTTGTCGCGCGCGTGATCGCCGTGGACAACTCGGCGGCCATGCTGGCCGCCGCCAGGCGCCGCCTCGCAGGAAGCCAGACCGTGGAGTTCCGGCGCGGCGACCTCGAGCAACTGCCCATCGTCGACGCCGAGCTCGACGCGGCGGTGTTGACGCTCGTGCTGCCCTATCTGGCCGAGCCATCACGTGCCCTTGCCGACGTGGCGCGTGTGCTCACACCGGGCGGCCGGGTGCTCATCACCGACCTGCTGCCGCACGACCGCGAAGGCTATCGCCAGCAGCTCGGCCACCAGTGGCTGGGCTTCAGCGAGGGCCAGATGACAAGCTGGCTCACCACCGCCGGCTTCACCGACATTCGCCTCCACGCGCTCCCGTCGGCGCCGGAGGCGAAAGGACCAGGATTGTTCGTCGCACGAGCCAGACGTACGTAGGATTAAGATGACGTACGCCAACCACGGAGACCATCACGGACTGACGCAGACAGCCTCGGGCCTCAGGAGGCCGGGAAGATAGCTTCAAGCCTCGAGGCTAGCTGCGTCAGTTCCCGAGGCCGTCTGCGTCAGTTCCCAAGGTCTCAGTGGTTGGCGTACGTGAACTGAGGACAACACAATGAGCGCAACTGCAGAGAAGCTTCAGCACCCGTTTGCCGCGGCCAGAGCCGCCGGCCGTGAGCCGTTCAAGGTCGCCGATCTCAGCCAGGCCGAGTACGGCCGCAAGGAGATCCGGCTGGCCGAACAGGAAATGCCGGGCCTGATGGCGCTGCGCGCCCAGCACGGCACGGCCAGGCCGCTTGCCGGCGCCCGCGTCATGGGCAGCCTGCACATGACGATTCAGACCGCGGTGCTGATCGAGACGCTCACCGAGCTGGGCGCCGACGTCCGCTGGGTGTCGTGCAACATCTTCTCGACGCAGGACCACGCCGCGGCCGCCATCGCCGTGGGCCGGCCCGAGACCGGTGGCACCGCCGACAACCCGCAGGGCACGCCCGTGTTTGCGTGGAAGGGCGAGTCGCTCGAGGAGTACTGGTGGTGCACGAAGGAAGCGCTTGTGTGGCCCGATGGCGACGGCCCGACGCTGATCGTCGACGACGGCGGCGACGCGACGCTGTTCGTGCACAAGGCGCTCGAGTTCGAGCAGGCCGGTGTGGTCCCGGCGTTTGACGCCAAGAGAGAGCCCGAGGAATGGGGCATCATCCTCCAGACGCTGCGCACCGAGCTGAAGGCCAACCCGGGGCTGTGGTCCAAGGTCGCCCGCGGCATCCGCGGCGTCTCGGAAGAGACCACCACCGGCGTGCATCGCCTGTATGACATGGCCAAGGCGGGCACGCTGCTCTTCCCCGCCATCAACGTCAACGACAGCGTCACCAAGAGCAAGTTCGACAACCTCTACGGCTGCCG
>JAENWD010000255.1 GCA_016650245.1 Vicinamibacteria bacterium | reverse complement strand
CGCGTTGAACGGCTCGGGGAACGCGCCGAACCTGAAGCCGAAGTTGTCGTCGATCGTGTCTCTCCGGTCCAGTGCGCCCGACGAGAACAACGGACGGGTGTCCTCGGACGACAGCGTGCCCGCCTTGTAGTCGTCGTAGTCCTCCGCGCCCGCCTGGATGCGCACGGTAAAGCGCGGCATGGTAACGCCCACGGTGCCCGTGCCGCGCATGCCATTCTCGTTGGTGCTGTACAACCCGTTGAAGCCGTACAGCCACTGGACCTGCGGGGTGAACGAGGACTCGTTGGTGATGATGTTGATGGTGCCGGCCAGCGCGTCGGAGCCGTACATGAGCGTGCCGGCGCCGTTGACCACTTCCATGCGGCTGATCGCGTCTGGCGAGATGAGCCCCACCTCGGCTCCCGTGCGGTCCGTCGCCTGGCGCGCCGTGTTCAGCCGCTCGCCGTCCACCAGCACGAGCAGGCGGGTCGAGTCCAGCCCACGCAGGCGCGGCCGCACGCCAAACGGCCCGTTGCCGACCGGCGTGATGTTGGCCGCCATCGTGAGGGCATCGCCCGTGGAGAGCTGGTTGGTCCGCTCCACGGCCGCCTTCGTGATGCTGTCTACGTGAAGGGGGATCTGCCTGGCGTCGCGCTCGGCGCGCGAGGCTGTCACGACGACCGCCGCCGTCACCGACCCCACCTCGAGGCTGAGCGGCACGTCCAGCGTCTGCTCGGCGCTTTCCACAATCACCGTCCGCGCGGCTTCCGAGAAACCGTCACGCGCCACACTGACCAGGTACGTCCCAGGCCTTGGGGCCTCCACCGAGTACCGGCCGTCCCGACCGGTTTGCACCACAATCTCCTGACGCGTGGCCACGTCGCGAAGCACGACCCGTGTGCCCACCACGGCCGCGCCGCTGGTATCGGTCACCACGCCGCTGATGGTGGCTGCCGCCGCCGGCAGCACGCTCATCAATGCCATCACCATCACGCCAATACTTGTACGAGTACGCATCGCCATGACTCCGTCCAGAAAGAGGCCTGAGAGCACGTGTGCGACGCCACCTGCGGCCGTCTGTAGCGCAAGGCATGTAGCGCAGGCCTTCAGGCCTGCACAAGGAGCCGCCGGGCAGCCCCAACGGGCTGCGCTACAGGCGATGTCGCGACGTGTTCTAAAGAAGGAACGCGAGTGAGGCGAGTGAGGGAGGCGGGCGGGGCGCGGAACGAAGACAACGAGCGGGTTCGTACGGCCGACGGCGGCGACGACCTACCGCACGCGCGACCACGAGGCGTGGAGTGAACAGCCGGCGACGCACGCTGGCCAGCAGCGCGAGCCCGAGGCCAAGCGCCATCGACGCCGCCGCGATCTGCACCAGCGCTGTGGCCACCTCGGCCAACGCCGGTGATTCGTGCGCGAGGTTGGCGCCCGCCACGGCCGGGCCGTGGAGAAGCGCGGCCAGCAACCAGATGGAAATCGCCTGACGGCCGCGGAAGATCGAGGCGCCGCTCCTGCGCAGGCCGGCCAGCGCCATGACCAGGCCGGCCGCGATCAGCCATCGCAGCACCGGGCCCAGTTCCGTGAGCTGGCCCTCCAGCAACTGGCTGCCGAACAGCCAGAGGTGGAAGAGCACGAGCAGGCCACCGAGGGCGGTGGCGGCGCGGCGGAACATCACGGATGGTTGACTCCCCACGGTTCAGCTTTACACAGGCAAACCCTGTGCCTGGCCCTGCGCAAACGTTTCATTGACCTCTCCTGGCACACCGCGTGGCCGGGCTGCGGACAATCTCGGCACGTCGCGGAAAATTCCGCGCATTTTCCGATGCCACGATCAACTCCGCATCTTCCGGAAAAGGTCCAGGTTCGCCTTCAACGACTCCAGCGGCGGCACCCCTTCCTTCTCGTACTCGATGATGTACCACTCGATGCCGCCCACCGTCTCGGCGGCCGTCATGATCGCCGGCCAGTCCAGCTCGTCGGATCCGAGGTAGGCGTTCGGGTCCTTCTTCGAGAACGGCTTCACGTGCATCGAGATCGTTCGGCCCGCATTGCGCCGGATGAGCCCCTGGGGCGTCACGCCCTCCATCTCCGACGCGTTGCCGGTGTCGAACTGCAGCACGACGTCTTTGGTGGTCTGATCCGCGAAGCGGTTCCACCAGTACTCGCCGTCGATGCGATTGAAGTCCGTGGTGTGGTTGTGGTACCCGACGCGCATCTTGTGCGCTTTCAACTTCTCGGCGACCTCGTTGACCTCATCAGCGGTCTTCTTCAGGAGGTCGGCAGACGTGTACACCTCCGGCGCCAGCGAGCGGATGATCAGGTTGCGGTTGCCGATGGCCTGGTTGAACTCCACGCTGGCCGCCAGCTTGTCTCCCTGCAGTTCGCTGAGACGATGGTGAAATCCACACGGTTTCAGCTTGGCCGCATCGAGATACCCTTTCCACTCGGCGCCGGACTTGCCGAAGGCGTTTTCGAGCTCGACCGCCTCGTAGCCCAGGGCGCCG
The DNA here is from genome assembly GCA_016650245.1 of Vicinamibacteria bacterium. Taxonomy (GTDB): domain Bacteria; phylum Acidobacteriota; class Vicinamibacteria; order Vicinamibacterales; family JAENWD01; genus JAENWD01. Next base: position 6,133 of record JAENWD010000255.1, on the reverse strand, counting down.
ACAGCGTTGAGCGTGCCGGCAATGTCGGTGGCCAGCTGCTTGCGGACGCACCAGAGCTGCGTGCCGATTGGAACCTTCTTCCATGTGGCGGCCCGGGGGCGCGCCACGGGAGCCAGCAGCACCGATGCGGCGGCAGCGCCGCCAAGCCGAAGAACGTCGCGACGGGTTGGATATGCGTTGGTCATGAGTGCGTCCCTTCCAGTGGGAATCCTACGTCTGTCACGTCAGAGCCGGCAAGCGCATTCCCACACGCCGGTTCGTGGCGGCAGGGCTTCAGGCCTGCCCGGCGGCCTGTCAGTTCTTCAGCGTCGCCGTCCAGTTCAGCACCACCGAGGCCGGCTGCTCCGTGTCGCGGGCGAGCGGCGCGAGCACGACGAAGCGCTGGCCGTCTGGCGTCGGCCGATAGTGCCCGCGCACGGTGACCGCCGCAAACCGCGTCTGGAACAGCCGCACGGGCGTGCCGACGGTGAAGCTGGCGGCGGCCTGCACGGGCACCGCCATCAGCCCGGTGCCGGCGCGGTAGAACAGCTCGCGGCCGTCGCTGCGCCAGTGCGGCTCGGTCCCGCCTTCGGTGGACACCTGCCACTTGTTGCGAGCCTCCGGGAACTCGTGAACGTAGACCTCGGACCGACCCGACTCGTTGGACTGATAGGCCACGTACTTGCCGTCGGGCGAGAAGGTGGCCCACAGCTCGTTGAACTTGGTGTTGCCGACGGCAAACGGCTTCCGGTCGCCGTCGAGCGGCAGCGCCCAGGTGTCCCACCCGGTCTCTCCCGTGCCGCCGCGACTGGTATACAGGATGTGCCGGCCGTCGCGCGACCAGTCCGACACATACTTTTCGTCCGCGGAGACCAGCAGCGGTTCAGCCTCCCGCGTGCCAGACGCGTCCTTCACAGACAGGTCTCCAGGGCCCTTGGCGCGAGAGGTGAAGACAATGCGGCGCCCGTCTGGCGACCATTGCGGGTCGACTTCGGCCGTGGAGTCGAAGGTGAAGCGCGACGACACGCCGCGCACCAGGTCGCGAATCCAGATATCGCCGCGGGTGTTCCCGCCGTCGGTGACGTCGTAGGTGAGACGCGTGCCGTCGGGAGACAACGATGTGTCGCGGTAGTCGGCCGGAGCTTCGAGTACTGGCGTCTCCTTGCCGCTGCGATCCACCCACACCAGCCGCGTGCCCGTCAGCTCGCCCGCCCGGAAGACCAGCACGCCGTTGCGCGAGACCGAGAAGGAGGCCAGGCCGAGATCGCCGGAGCCGAGTCCTTCCCCCACCGGCACGGGCTCTCCGACCACGGCCAGCGACGCGACGTCGAACTTCTGGGCCACCAGCGTTTGCTCACGGACGAACAGGAGGTAACCGGGGTCGGCGTACTGCACACGTGAAGTGGTCTTGAAGAGCGGTTTGGTCTCCTTCGAGTCGAGCGTGCCCACCGTCAACATCATGTCCGTGGCGTCGCCCAGGGTGTACAGAAAGTGTCGGCCGTCTGGCAGAAACTCTGGCCAACCGGTGCCGGGCGTCCCCTCCGGCTTGCCGTCTGCGAACACGAATGGCTGCCGGACGCCTCCGGCAGCAGGAACCCGCCAGAGCGGGTCCGTGGAGCGCCCGTCGAACAGGATCACGCCCTCCGGGCTCCAGCTTCCGTCGGCGCCGTTGGGCGCGTCGCAGATCGTCTGCGGAGGTCCGCCGGCGATGTCCACCTTCTTCAGCTTTCCGCCGGACATGAACGCGAGGAACCGGCTGTCTGGTGACCAGAACGGACGCAGCACGCCCTCGGTTCCCGCCAAAGGCCTCGCCTCGAGCGAATCGAGCGGGCGGACCCAGATCAAGCGCTTGCCGTCGCCATCGGCGGCAAACGCGATGTTGCGACCGTCGGGCGACACCACAGGCGGGCTCGGATTCTGCACCCCCGCTGGCGAGATCAGCGGGAAGCGCACGACCGGCGCCGGCTGCGGCGCACGCCGCATCCAGGCGACCGCAAAGCCGATTGCCGCCAGGGCGGCCAACGCGCAAGCCGCCCATGCGATACCTTCTCGCGTGCGGCGCCGGACGGTGACGACGGCGGGGAGCCCCACCTTCGATCCGCCCTGCGATACCCACTGCAGCTCGGCAGCCACGTCGCGCGCGGTCTGCCAGCGGTCTTCAGGATCCTTCGCCAGGCAGCGGGACACGATCCGCTCGAGAGCCGGCGGCGTGAGGGGCACCAGTTCCTCGATCGGGCGCGGCTTGGTGGCCAGCACCGCGGCCATCACGCTCGACGAGGTCTTGCCCTCAAACGCGCGATGGCCGGTGAGCAGCTCGTAGAGCACGCACCCGAACGCGAAGATGTCGGTGCGCGCATCCACCTCGCGCGCCTCGATCTGCTCTGGCGCCATATACTGCGGCGTGCCGACGACCGTGTGCGCGCCGGTGAGCGCGGCCACCGTGGCCTGCTCGCCCATCGAGGTCTGCGCGGAGCCCGACGTCGCGCCCGAGTTGCCCGACGCTGTGAGCTTCGCCAGGCCGAAGTCGAGCAGCTTGACGCCCTGCTTGGTGAGCAGGATGTTGGCCGGCTTGAGATCGCGGTGGACAATGCCCTTCTTGTGGGCGGCGTGGAGGGCCTCGCAGATCTGGATGCCGTAGGCGCAGGCCTGCTCTACGGGCAGCGGGCCGGCAATGGGTTTGCCCTCGATGTACTCCATCACGAGGTAGCCACTGCCCTCGTGCTCGCCGACGTCGTGCAGCGTGCAGATGTGGGGGTGATTCAGCGACGAGATCGCGCGGGCCTCGCGCTCGAAGCGCTCGGTGAAGGGCCCCTTGACGGTCTTGACAGCGACTTCGCGATCGAGCCGGACGTCCTTGGCGCGATAGACGTCGCCCATCCCACCGGATCCGGCGGGCTCGATGATCTCGTAGGGCCCCAGGCGGGTGCCCGATGTGAGTGTCATTGGGGGGCGATTATATATGCGGGAACGGCGCTTGTGTGCCGTGGCGCCCGATTACAATGGCGGATCGACATGGCTGACAAGACCATTCGGGTCGGCATCATCGGTGCCGGGATCTGGGGCACCAACCACGCGCTCGCGCTGACCACGCACCCACGGTGCACCGTCGCCGTCATCTGCGATCGCGACCAGGACAGGGCGCGCCGCGCCGGCGAGCGGTTCGGCTGCGCGTGGACAACGAGCCTGGACGAGATGGCGGCAAGCGACGTCGAGGCGGTGACCATCGCGACGCCGGACCACCTCCACCGCGAGCCCGTCGTCGCGATGCTCCGCGCGGGCAAGCACGTGATGGTCGAGAAGCCCCTGGCGACCACCGTCGCAGACGGGCTCGCGATGGTCGCTGCCGCCGAGCAGGCGGGGTGTCACCTGATGGTGGACTTCCACGCGCGATGGCATCCGCTCTTCATGGGCGCGAAGGGCTACGTGGACCGCGGCGAGCTGGGCGCGCCGGTCATGGCCTACGCCCGGCTGAGCGACACGATCTACGTGCCCACGGAGATGCTCACGTGGAGCGGCCACTCCGGTCCCGAGTGGTTCCTCTTCCCGCACACGATGGACGTCGTGCGCTGGCTGTTCGGCCGCAACCCGGTCGAGGTCACGGCCAAGGGCTATCGCGGCGTCCTCGAAGCAAGGGGCATCCCGTGCTGGGACGCCATCCAGGCGATGGTCGAGTTCGAGGGCGGCGCGTTCTGCACGTTCGAGAGCTCGTGGATCATGCCTGACAGCTACAGCAACGTCGTCGACAACCGGCTGTCGCTGTACGGCGAGAGGGGCGGCCTCGAGATCAGGAACGAGCCGTCGCTGTGGGCGTTCACCGATCGGTTCCACACGCCGTTCTCGTCCGAGTCGGTGACGCGGTACGGCAAGGTCTGGGGCTACCAGTACGAACCTATCCGCTACTTCGCCGATTGCGTGGCCGACGGGGTGACGCCGGAGGTGAACGGCGCCGACGGCCTCATGGTGACCGCGATGATCGAGGCGACGCTGAAATCGCTTTCGGAGAAGCGCCCGGTCGCAATTGCCGAGGTACTCGAGGCCGGTCATGGCCGGCAGTGAGGGGAATCAGATGAGCGTGCTCGATCGGTTCCGAGTCGACGGCAAGCGGGCACTCGTGACAGGCGCGAGCCGCGGCCTGGGCCGCGTCATGGCGCTGGCGCTCGCCGACGCCGGGGCCGACATCGTCATCACCGGTCGCACCGCGGAGACGCTGGAGAAGACAGCTGCGGAGATCCGGTCACGTGGTCGCCAGGCCTGGACGGTCACGGTCGACATGAGCGTGCCTGCGGAGTGTGGAGCCGCGTGCGAGCGGGTGCTGGTGGACCTGGGCCCGATCGACATCCTGATCAACAACGTGGGCAACCGCGAGGTGAGCGTGGCGATCGAGGCCGAGCCGCTCGACCTCTGGCAGCGATCGATCGACCTGAACCTCACGAGCTGCTTCCTCGGCACCAAGCTGGTGGGCCAGGCCATGCTGGCGAGCGGCCGCGGCGGCCGCATCATCAACATCGCCTCGATCAGTGCTCTGATCGCAAACCGGGGGATCGGCGGGCGCGACTACGAGACCGCCAAGGCGGCCGTGCTGCACTTCACGCGCTGCGCCGCGGCCGACTGGGCCCCCCACGGGATCACGGTCAACGCCATCTGCCCGGGCCTGTTCATGACCGACATCAACCGCGAGTGGAACCAGCGGCGGCCCGACGTCATCGAGGCCTTCGTGAAGAACGTGCCGATGGGCCGCCCGGGCGAGCCCGACGAGATCGGTGGGCTGGCGGTCTTCCTGGCGAGCCCCGCGTCGAGCTACGTCACCGGTGCGGCGTACGTGATCGACGGCGGGTACACGGCCTGGTAAGCGAGGAGGACATATGTATTCAGCAACAACACGCCTGCTCGCGGTCGGTGTGCTCCTGGCGTGCGCCGTCATAGCCGCGCCGGTGTTCGATGCCACGCTGGCCAACGCAACTGGAGCGGCGCCGCAGTCCGGCTGCACGCAGCAAATCGACGTGGCGCAGCGGCTGTCGGTGCGCCCGGCCTTTGCACGTGAGGTGACGACGGAGCCACCGCCACGCGCGGAGGACGATCGACCGCCGACCGGGCCTGCCGATGATGACGTCGGGCATCCACGCGCCAGGAGGTCGGGGTTGGGTCGATTCTGCTAGTTTCGAGTGGATTCAGTCCTTTGCTTTGGATCTATTCTGTGGGCCTAGCTGAGCCATAGCCCATCGCCTCCTCCCGGCAGGGCGTCACGTTGCAGCGGGCCTTGAACGGCCCCGGGATCTTCGACTACGCATTGGCCACAGTGATCTGGCACGAAATGGCCCACATCGACGGTGCCGATGAGCCCACAGCACAGCGTGAAGAAGAGAACCTCTGGAGGCAGTTCGTCGTCGCACGCCGAGTGGACAGCGCGGTCGGAATGAGGTATCTCGCGCTCCTCAAGAAACGGCGCTAGGTCGACTACACTCGTCGCCATGTCTCGACTGGTTCTGTGCGCCTGCGCACTCGCATCCGTCTGCGCGGGCCTCGTGGTGTCGGTGTCCGCCGGAAGCACCGGCCGCTACGGCATCGCCGCGGTGCCGTTCTCGAAGGTTCGGCTCACCGACAGCTTCTGGACATCGCGGGTCGAGACCAATCGCGCCGTGACCATCCCCTTCGGCTTCCGAAAGAGCGAGGAGGAAGGGCGCGTGCGCAACTTCGAGCGGGCCGCCCGGCACGAGGGCCCGTACGAAGGCAAGATGCCCTTCGACGACACCGACATCTACAAGCTGATCGAGGGCGCCGCGTACTCGCTCCAGAGCCATCCGGACGCCGAGCTCGATCGGTACCTCGACGGCATCATCGCGAAGATCGCCGCGGCGCAGGAAGCCGACGGGTATCTGACGACCTACAAGCAGATCGACCCGACGAAGAGCCCGGCGGCATGGTTGAAGCCGGGGCCGAAGTGGGACCTCGAGCTGCAGGGCAGCCACGAGCTGTACAACGCCGGCCATCTCTACGAAGCGGCCTACGCCCACTTCCGCGCCACCGGCAAGCGCACGCTGTTGAACGTCGCGCTGAAGAACGCTGACCTCGTCGTCTCGGTCTTCGGGCCCGGTAAGCGGCTGACGCCTCCCGGCCATCAAATCGTCGAGACCGGGCTGATGAAGCTCGCCGCCGT
>JAENWD010000254.1 GCA_016650245.1 Vicinamibacteria bacterium | reverse complement strand
CCGAGTGTTCGGCAGGCCCAGAGCCACCAGCGCGAACAGATCGATCGTCGACGAGTGGTTCGAGATGTAGACCACCTGCGAGGCTGGAAACGCGTCCGCTGGATGAACGCGCATCCTGACGCCCCAGAGCCACAGCAGCGCGCGCGCCAGGCGCGTGGTGAGGGCGGCATACAGACGCCGGGCTCGAAACGCCGTGACCGCCGCCACGGGCACCATCAGCAGCGCCGTCACGGTGGTCGCCACCAGGCTGACCACTATCAGCGACACAACCTGCCATCTGGCCCGCGCGGCGCGATCATGGCGCGGACATTCAGGTCCGCGTCTGGCTGACATCTCGGGCGTCATTTGCGTTTCTCGCAGACGACGGTCTGCATGGCGAAGTTGAGGCGGTTGAGCAGCGGCAGGACGGGGAGCAGGAGGACCTGACCGGCGAAGTACACGTAGATGGCTTTGCGCAGGTTCAGTCCACGCCCCCGCAACACGCGAAACGCCAGCCCGCAGAACAGGTAGAAGTAAGGCGGGAAGGCGCCGTATGGCAGGTACTCCCGCACCGTGAACCCTTCCCGCCTGACGAGGTCGAGCAAGTGCTCGCGGTCGTACAGGGCCGTGTGCTGAGGCGCCTGGAGGCCCGGCCAGCGATTGCCGAAGAGACGAAACGACAGGCTGTCGAGGCGCGGCACTTCGACCAGGAGCGTCCCGTCGGCCTTGAGTGCCGCGCGCGCGTGCGCCAGCGAGCGGCGGGGCTCGTAGTCGTGTTCGAGGAAGTGCCACATCGTGATCAGGTCGAAGCGGTCGCGCCCGACCTCCTGGTCACAGAACAGGCCGTGATGGAACTCGACCCCGTCAAACTCCGGCCGCGCCGACAAGTCGACGAAGTCCACGCCGGCCGCGCCGGCGCCGGTCTGGCGGCGCACACGCTGCAGGAACGATCCCGACCCACACCCGACATCAAGTACCGACGACGTGGCGTTCAGGGCGGTGTTCCGGCCGACCAGCCGGAGCTTCGCCCGGTCGAGCGAGCCCATCGCCGCGGAGAAGAGCGGCGCGAGGATCCCCCAGCGTCGGCTCTCCTGATGCGCGATGTACTCGGTGTCGTAGTACGGCTTGACCGCCTCGAGCGTGAGCCGCGGCTCCTGGTAAACCAGACCGCAGGTCGCGCACCGCACGAACGTGAAGCGCCCGGGCCGGCCCGTGAGGTCGTCTTCGGCGGCGATAAAGAACGTCGAGGTGGTCGCGCCACAGGTGAGGCATACGACGCGCTCGGTCATCGAACGACCTCGACGTGGGTCAGCCGGTCACTGCGGATCTCGTAGACACAGGCGCCCAGGTAACTCAGGCTCGCGGCGAGGGCAGCTGACGCGGGCGACGTCCCTCCAAGCGCCAGAGTGACGAGCAGGACAAACGCGGGGTACTTGAGCGGCAGCACGACGTAACGCCACGCGCGGTCGGTGATGCGCGGGCGAGTGCGTCGATACGCCCAGAGCATGCCACCGTGGATCGTCGCCAAGCCGGCCACAGCAAGCGGTGTGGCCGCCAACGCGATGGCGGCCGCCGCGCACAGCGCGCCAGCCAGGCCCCAGAACGGCGCGGCGGTGCCGACTGTCATCACGCGCTCGGGATGCCGCTGGCGATCCACCTCGCGATCTTCGATGTCATCCCACACCCGGAACTCGGCGATCAGCAGCGCCATCAGCCCGGTGGACCGCAACAGTCCCGGCAATGAACGCGTCTCCACGACCGCCCAGGCCGCCACCGCGAGCAGGCCGACCGCCGGCACGAACACCGCCGCTGGGAACCGCTGCCCGACATACGCGGTCAGCCGGCTCATGAAGCCGCCTCGATCGCGCAGGTACCACGGTCGCCGTCGAGCGTGACGCGCCGGCCGTGCGGGATCCGCCGACTCGCGTCGGCGACGCCGACCACGCACGGCAAGCCGAACTCGCGCGCGATGATGGCGCCGTGCGACAGCATGCCGCCGCGCTCGATCACCAGACCCGACACGAGGCAGAACACCGGCGCCCATCCCGGATCGGTCTGCCGGGTGACCAGCACGTCCCCGCGGCGAAGCCGGTGCGCCTCGCCGACATCGCCAAGGACTGCCGCTGGAGCGGAAATGCGGCCACCACAGGCGCTGGTGCCTTGAAGCAGATCGCTCGCCTCGCCGCTGGCGCGAGTCTCGATGACGTCAGCCCTGTCGTGGGCGCTGAAGACGGCGCTCGCGCGCAGGCGGAAGGTGTCGGGCGGATTCAGTGACGCCATCTGGGCGTGCTCGATCGCACGGCGGTCTGTCAGCGCCGCCACGCCGCCAGGGAACATCGCGCGACCCGACGCCAACTCGTCTATCTCGTGGCAGGTCAACATGAACACGCCGTCGCGGTGGGTCAACTGGCCACACCGCGCCAGTTGGTCGCCAATCGCCAACGCGACCCGTCGGCATCGCGTGTAGAGCAACGCTTGCTTCAACCGTGCGCGTTCGCGATAGGCCACGGCCCGCTGCGTCCAGCGGATCAGTAACCAGGCCGCGGCGGCTTGCAGCGGCACGCGACGCGCGAGTGTCCACACGACCTGGCGCGTCTCCCGTTGCCGCTCTTCGGCCTGTCGCGCAATGGCCAACTCGGGCGCGTCGCCCTCGGCCGTCACGTACTGCCGCAGCAGGTCGATGAGGGGCTCCGGTTGCTCGTCGAATGCCGGCACGGTGAGCATCAGCTCGCGGGACGACCGGAAGCCCCACTGCGACAGGTACCGCTGATAGGCGCGACGCACCTCGGCGCAGCGTGGGTCGTCGTCGATACACGCGACGATCGCGTCAGCACCAGCCTCGGCCAGGAACAGCCGGTGCAGCGGCTCGACATCGCGGGCAAGGCGCGACAACGCCCAGAGCTCGAGCGGCGGCTGGCTCGACGGCACGCCGGGCAGCGCCCGCAGCAGGCGCGTATGGGTCGACTCGGTGAAGCCGTTGCGCTCGAGGACCCATTGCAGCAGCGAGTAGGTGACCATCGCCGCCGCATCGCACAGCGCGGCGTTGCTCCAGCGCTGAAAGCGGATGTCGAGGAAGCGGCTGAACAGATCCCCGAGCTCAGGCAGCGTCGCGCCCGCCAGCGCCTCGCGCGACGTCGCGGCTGCAAAATCGTCGGCCGTGCCCTCGAAGGTTGAAAGGCGCCGGCCGAGGAACACGTACTGCCACGTGGTCGCCACTGCAATGCGGAGGACTTCCAGTGCCTGGGCAATCCGGCCGCGCCCATCGCGCCACCCCGTCGCGTGCGCGGGCTGGTCCGCCGTCTCGTCGACGCCGACGAACAGATTGAAGGCCCGCGCGAGATGCTCGCCCATGGGCGCCATGCGGAGCACCGCGTGGATGTTGGTGAGGTTGTAGTAGAGGCGTGCGCCGTGGACGCCAACGATGCCCGACAGGGCCCGATCCATCGCCGCCAGCCGCCGCCGCGAGAGCCCGAAGGCCAGGCCCAGATTCCGGAAGTAGTGGTAGTAGCCGCGCGACGCGATCGAATACAGCAGCGGCGAGACCGGGTCGGGAAAGTTCTCGTTGACGTTCGCGTTGCTCCACAGCACCCAGCCAGCGCGGTCCATCGACGTCGCGCTGCCGCGCGTGGTGATGGGCCGCGTCTGGACGATGGCCAGGCGGCCATCGGCGTCAATGGCCCACTCGATGTCCTGTGGACCGCCCAGCGCGAGCTCGAGTCTCAGAGCCAGCGTCGCGAGCTCGACCGCGCGACGTGCGCTCAGCAGGCGCTCGAAGTCCGCGCCGCCCTGACCCGTGGGCGCCGCCCGCTTCGTCACCGCCATCCGCGATCGCGACAGCTCGCACCGCGCCGGGTCGATCTCCCCTGCTACCAACCGGTCTGCGAGCCCAGAGCAGAACTCCACGATCATCCGGTCGTCGTCGGCGCCCGCCTCGGGCGGCCGCGTGAAGAGCACTCCGGCGGCCGCGGCGTCGACCTGGCGCTGTATGACCACGCCCATGCCACACGCCGCCGCACCTCGCGCACTTCGATAGGCAATCGCCCGTTCGCTCCAGAACGACGCCCAGCACGTGCGGACCGCATGACGCAGGGCGGCCAGCGAGCCGACGCCGAGCACCGAGTCGAACTGCCCCGCAAACGACGACTGCCGGCCGTCCTCGCCGACCGCGGAACTGCGGACTGCACACAGGTGGCCGTCGAGCCATGCGTCGGCGACCTGGCGAAGCGTCGCCTCGACGGCCTCTGGGAGGGCGGCCGCCATCACCCACGCGTGTGCGGTGGCCGCGGTGTGACGCACGGCCCCAACGTCGGAACCGGCGGTGAGCACGCGGCAGAGCGCGTCGAGCCGGCTGCCTAGTCCCTCGACTCCGAGCAACGCGTCAAGCGCGTGGCGTGTGAGCACGACCCCGTCAGGCACGGGCGCGTCGAGCGCCATCAGGCGCGACAGGTTCCTGGCCTTGCCCCCGACCTCTGACTCGTGGCAGGCCTGGCGCAGCGGAAGGACCAGCGGCCTCATGCGGCCCTCGCCTTTCCGCCGAGGCGGAACGTGATGACGCTGAACAACCCGTGCAGTAGCGGGCCGACGACAAGGACATAGACCACCGTCAACGACGGGACTGGCACGACCGCCCCCAGCGCCACGAGCATCCCAACCAGCGAGTCCACGCGATCGAGCACGAAGAAGACGGGGCCGGCGATGGCCCCTCGTGCTGACGTGCCCGGCGCGATATCCAATTGGCGCTTGAGAAGCGAGTTGGGCAGTTCACCGGCCATGAAGCCAAGGCCCGCGACCAGGCCGAGCACGCCGTAGCCAACCGGGCCATACGCCCACACTCCACGGCCGCCGAAGGTCAACCACTCCCCCACGGCCATGAACGCAACGCTGGTCGCCGGCACCATGACGAGGAAGCCGCGCGCCGTCTTGTTCGCGCCCAACAGCCGCCGGCCGCCAAGCGTGCGGTGGCCGTCGAGCGGCCAGCTGAATCGCCACGACCGCGGCGAGGCCAGCCACACCGCCTGGCACGCGCCGGCGAGCACGAACGACAGCGTCAACAGCACGGCGCACGCGGCCGGATCGAGACCTGAGGCGTTCATATATCGATCCCCGACTCGTGGCGGTTCTGGAACAGGAGGATCTCGCCGGGAATGGCGCGCGCCGCGGGCACCCAGCGCCACCAGCTCACCTCGTTGGCCGGCGTGTACGGAATCTCTCCGAGACGGTAGCCGGGCACGAACGGGTACATGTGGTGCAGCTCGTGCGCGTCGAAGCGAAGCGCGAGGCGCGACAGCGCCGCCGGCAGGCGCATCGAGCGCGTGAACATCTCCTGGTCAATGGCCCGCACGGGCGGCACGTCGTGGCCGTTGGCCAGGCCCATCGGGATGTGTGTGTGCTGGCTGATGAGCAGCACGTCTTCGATGACGAAAGCGACAACCACGGCCAGCCCGCAGACTCGCATCAGCGTGGGCGGTCCGACGACGAAAGTCAGCGCGCCGTAGCAACCTGCGAGAACGAGCGCGCTGCCGATGAGCGGGCGATGGACGTCGCGCGCCGGGAACAACCTCACCAGGCGCCGCAGGTTCCAGAAATTTCCTACGCGGTAGGTCACCGAGAACAGCGGAATCCAGTACCTCCAGCAGATGTTCACCACGCGGCGCTCGAACGCCGGACGAGCCTTCGGCGCCAGCGCCGCCGTTGTCGGGTCCAGATCCTGCCAGCCTGTCCACTTGTGATGGCGGCCGTGGACCCGTGTCCAGACCGGAAAGGGAATGAGCGCGAACATGCCCGCGATGTGCCCCACGACGATGTTGAGGCGTCGGCTGGCAAACAGCGTCGCGTGCCCGCACTCGTGCAACAGCACGAACCACTCCACCAACGCCACGGCGAGCAGCCCCTGGCCCAGGGCCCACCACGCCAGACTATCGCCGGAGGCCAACGCCGCGCCCGTCACCGACAGCACGACGGCGAGCGCGAAGAACAGCCACCCAATTCGATTGCTCGCCCGGAGATGGCTGAGGGCAGCAGGAGGCGGCGCGGCGGATAGCGTCATGGCCGGCATGGCCAGGACGATAGCGGGCGGGGCCCTGACGAGTCGTGAAGAAACTCTGAGAAAGGGCGGATGAAATGATAAAACGTGCGTGTGCCCCACCCCACCTACCGCTTCGGACGCTTTCTGTTCGACCGCACGGGGTACCGCTTGTTCGATCAGGACCGTGCGATCGGACTGGCACCAAAGGTGCTGGACCTGCTGGGCTTGCTGGTCGCTCGACCGTCGGAGCTGGTGACCAAGGAGGACATCCTTCGTGAGGTCTGGTTCAACGTCGCCGTCACCGACAACGCCGTCACGCAAGCCGTGTCGGACCTGCGGCAGGCGCTTGGCGACGACCCGGTGTCGCCGCAGTACATCCAGACCGTGCCTCGCCGTGGGTATCGCTTCATCGCGCGCGTCGCCGTGGCACCCCACGCCTCCGAGCGGTCGACCTCGGCGGTCCATCACGAGAGTCTGCCGCGTGGTGCCAAGCGCGCCGTCGCCGTCGCCGACTTCGCCAACGTCACTGCCGACGCCGACGTGAGCTGGATGGCCGCCGGCATCGCCGAGACCGTGACCAACGATCTGCGCGCCCTGAGAGACTTGCGCATCATCGATCGCAGCACGCTGCCCGATGCCGTGCGTCGCTCGTCGGTCGAGTCGGCCCGCGCCTCCGGCCTCGACCTGCTCGTCGTCGGCAGCTACCAGCGCGCGGGAGACGGCCTGCGTATCACGGCACGGGCAATCGACGCGGCCACGGGCGAAGCCGTGGCGCACGCCAAGGCCGACGGCCCGCTGGCAGACGTCTTCCGGCTGCAGGACACCATCGTCACGCAGCTGCTGGCCGGATTGCAGGTGCCGGTGACGGTTGCGGCGGCGGCCCGGATTGGCGTGCGCGAGACGTCGAGCCTTGACGCGTACCGCGCACTCACCGAAGGGCGGCTGAAGCTCGAGACGCTGGACGCCGCCGATGTGCCAGCCGCGATCGGCGACTTCGAGCGGGCGCTGGCGCTCGACCCGCGCTACGCGCTGGCCTACGTAGGCCTGGCCCATGCGCACTTCTGGCGCTACGAGACGTCGCGCTGGCGCAATCGCCCCGACGCGGTCGCGCTGGCCGCAGCCATCGGCCACGCCCGGCGCGCCATCGAGCTCGACGCGGGCCTGGGCGAGGCGCACGCCGCGCTGGCGTTCTTCCTGGCAAGCGCCGGCCGATGCGCCGAAGCCCGTGACGCCGGCCGCGCCGCCGTCGCGCTCGAACCCAACGACTGGCGCCATCGTTTCCGGCTCGGCGTGGCGGCCTGGGGCGAGGAACGGCTCGCCTGCTTCGACGAGGTCGCGGCGGTCTATCCGGCATTCGCGTACGCGTATTTCGGCGCCGCCATGGTGCACGTCGCCCGGCACGATCTGCAGGCGGCCGAAGACGTGCTGATGCAGGGCATCGCCGCCGAGGGCCGCGGTGTCAGCCGCCCGCATCGCTTCCCCGCCAATGGCCTGCATTGGCTGCTCGGCCTGGTGCGGCTGTCGCACGGGGCCATAGACGGGGCCGAGGCCCAGTTCGGATTGGAACTCACCTCCGCCGGCCGCGAGCTCTATGCGGCCGAGTTCGCCATGGACGCCTACGACGGCCTTGGCTTTGCGCGGCTGGCCGCACGGGATTGCTCTGGCGCAGCGTCGATGTTCGGCAAGGCGCTGGCGATTTCCCCCGATCACGCGCGTTCGCTCGTTGGCCTGGCCGCCGCGTGCGGCCAGTTGGGCAACCAGAGCGGGGCCTCCGACGCGATGGCGCACGCTGCCCGGTCGGTGGGAGAACTGCGTGAGAGCGGACGCGCCACCGAAGCGGCGGTCGCGCACTCGATGTGGCAGGTCGGATCGGGGCAGACGGAGGAGGCGTCCCACACTTTGCTTGGCCTGATGGACGAGGCCACGCCCGGCTTTGCCGGCTGGACGATCCCCGTGGAGCCACTCCTGGACCCCATTCGGCGCTTGCCCGCCTATCAGCGTGTGCTCGAGCGGCTCGCGCAACGCGCGGTGTGACGGCGACCGACGGTCCGCTCATCTGAGTTACCATCTGGGCGCGCCCAGTTCTGCCGGGGCGGACACGCCTCCCCCTTATGCCGATCTTGCGCACGCTCCGGCACCTGGCGCTCGGGCTCACCCTCATCGCCGCCGCCGCGGCGCTCTTGCTGTTCTCGGACCGTGAGCGGCGCAGCGAGGCGGGCCCGCGCAAGGTCGTGCGCGTCGCGCTGGTCCAGCACGCCTCGACGCCCGCACTCGACGAGGGCGTGCGCGGCCTGATCCAGGGCCTGGCCGAGCAGGGGTTCCGCGACGGCGAGGCCATCACCCTCTCCACCTACAACGCGCAGGGCGACCTGGCCACCGGCAACGCCATCGCCCGGCAGGTCACCACCGGCGAGTTCGACCTGGTGCTCACCACCAGCACCCCGTCGATGCAGGCGGTGGCCAACGCCAACCGCGATGGGCGCGTCACGCACGTCTTCACGCTGGTCGCCGACCCGTTCGGCGCCGGCGTCGGGCTGGATCGCGACCACCCGCTGAAACATCCGCCGCACATGGTCGGCCACGGGTCGTTCCTGCCCGTGGCCGACGGCTTCACGCTGGCCAAGCAGGCGCTGCCCTCGCTGTCCCGCGTCGGCGTCGCGTGGAACCCGGCCGAGTCCAACTCCGAGGCGTTCACGCTGAGGGCGCGCGAGGCGTGCCGCCAACTGGGACTGACGCTGCTCGAGGCCAATGTGGACAGCAGCGCTGCGGTCACCGAGGCCGTCCAGTCGCTGGTCGCGCGCGGCGCGCAGGCGCTGTGGGTGGGTGGCGACAACACGATGATGTCCACGATCGGGTCGGCTATCGCGACCGCTCGGACGTCCCGCATTCCGGTGTTCACCATCATGCCCGGCGCGCCCGACCGGGGGACGCTCTTTGACATCGGCCTGGACTTCCACGAGCTGGGGCGCATCGGGGGGCTGCTCGCCGGCCGCGTCCTGCGCGGCGAGGATCCGGCGACGATCCCGATCCGCGATGTGCAGGACGAGGTGCCGCGGCGCATGGTCGTGAACACGGTCGCCCTGGCGGGACTGCGAGACCCGTGGCAGATACCCGACGCGGCGATGGCCGGCGCCACCGTCGTCGTGGACGCCACGGGCACGCACGAACGGGCCGCGCGTCCAGGGGCGCTGGCAAGGAAGTGGCGCGTCGATCTGATCGAGTACAACCAGGTGCAGGACGTCGAGGAAGCCGAAGAAGGCGTGAAGGCGGGCTTTCGAGAGTCGGGCCTGGTCGAGGGCCGCGACTACACGATCACCGTGCGCAACGCGCAGGGCGACATGGCCACGGTGAGCACGCTGGTTGACGCGGCCCTGAGCGAGCGCGCCGACATGCTGGTGACCTTCTCGACGCCGACGCTGCAGGCCGCGCTGCAGCGTGCGCGCCACGTGCCGATCGTCTTCACGTATGTGTCGAGTCCGCACGCGGCCGGCGCCGGCAGAAGCGACACCGACCATCTGCCCAACGTCACCGGCGTCTACATGGCACCGGCCTACGGCGACATGATCGCGTTGATTCGCCGCGTGATGCCGTCGGTGAAGAGCCTTGGCACGCTGTTTGTGCCCGCCGAAGTCAACTCGGTGTTCAACCGCGACTTGCTCCAGGCCGCATGCAGGAAGGCGGGGCTCACGCTGATCGATGTTCCCGCCAACACCAGCAGCGACGTGCCCGATGCCAGTCTGGCGTTGGCGGCACGCCGGCCGGATGCGATCTGCCAGATTCCCGGCAACCTCACGGCTGCGGCGTTTCCGACGGTGCAGCAGGCCGCCTCGCGCGCGCGGCTGCCGATCTTCGCGTTCCAGACCAGCCAGGCACACGGCGGCGCCGTGGTGACGGTCGCCCGCGACTATGCCGACGCCGGGCGTCAGTCGGCCGCGCTGGCGGTCCGTGTCATGCGCGGCGAGCGCCCTGCGGACATGCCGTTCCAGGCGGTCGGCAAGACCCGTCTTGTCGTGAACCCCTCGGCGGCACGCCGCATCGGCATCACCATTCCCCCGGATCTCGTCGCGAAGGCCGACGAGGTCGTGGGCCCTCGCTGAAGACGGCATGGAAATCACCAGGCGCGCAGTTGAAGGCTGGACCGAGCTGACGATCGTCGGCCGGCTGGACGGCTACTGGGCCGAGCACCTCGACACCGGGCTGGCCGACGCCGTGCGCGAGGGCCATCACCGGCTGCGCCTCGATCTGTCCAGCGTGTCGTTTGTCAGCTCGGCGGGTATCGGAGTGCTCGTCAAGTTCTACAAGCGGCTCGACGCGATCCATGGCGCGCTGGTGATCGTGCGCGCGTCGGGGCCCGTCCGCACGGTGCTCGACATGACACGGCTGACCGCGATGCTCGTGGACGACACGCCGTCGGCCGATCCGGGGACGCTGACGCTGGGCTCGACCGTCGTGCGCCGTGGCCTGCTGTGCGAAGTGTTCCAGCTCGAGGCCGGCGCGCGCATGCGCGTGCGGGCCATCGGCGGCGAGCACGCCGTGGGGTCGCCACCTGACCGCCGGGTGCCGCCGGTCATGCTGGCGTGCCCGGCCTCGACGATCGCGGTGGGGATCGGCGCCTTCGGTGCCGGCGACGCCGACGGGCTGCACCGCTTCGGCGAGTTCCTGGCCGTCAGCGGCGCCGCGGCGTGCCTCCCAGCCGACGGCACGGAAGTGCCCGACTACCTCGTCGCCTCGGGCACCGAGGCGCCGACCGTGCGCGTGTCGCGCGGTGTCGTGTGCGACGGCGGGTTCGCACACCATCTGCGCTTCGAGACCACCGATCGTGGCGGGGTCGTCACGCTGGCCGACGTCGCAGCCGTGTGCCTGGAGATGTCGCACGCCGACGCCGCGTCGGTCGTGATGATGGCAGAGACGACGGGGCTGGTCGGCGCGGCGCTTCGACAATCGCCCTTTGAGGCGAACACCCAGGACCTGTTCGACTTCCCCGAGGTGCGTGGACGATTGACCTTCACGGCCGAGCCCGCCTTTCGCGGGTCGCTCGCCCTGGTGGTGGGCGTCGTCCAGAAGCCTGACGGCCCCATTCCGGCGTCGCAGTTGCGCCCGCTGGGCGGCGACCTCCACCTGGTGGGCCACTTCCACGCCGCCGCGTTCTCGTTCCGGCCGTTCAAGAAAGGCCGCCTGGTCCTGGGCGACACCGTACGGACGTTGTTTGAAGACACCGGGGTACAGGGTGTGCTGCACCTGCTCAACGACAACCGCCCCGTCGTGGGCGTCGGCCAGAGCGAGTTCACGCGCGGCGCCTGCTGGATCGGAGCGATCGCGGCCTGCCGCGCCGAAGCCGAAGGCGAAGGCGGGCCATGACGCTGCTCATCGGCGCTCTTACGGTCGGCCTGATCCTGTCGTTGCTCGCGCTGGGCGTCTTCATCAGCTTCCGCATCTTCGAGTTCTCGGACATCACCGCGGATGGCTCGATCACGCTGGGCGCGGCGGTGGCGGCGGTGCTCCTCGTGCACGGCGTGCACCCCGTCATCGCCACCGCGGCGGCGTTTTTCGCGGGGACCGTCGCGGGCACGCTGACCGGCATCATCCACACGCGCTTCGGGATCAACAAGCTGCTGTCGGGCATCCTGGTGATGACCGCGCTCTACTCGACCAATCTGCACGTCATGGGCCGCAGCAACGTGCCGCTGCTGGACAGGCGGACGCTGGCGACACAGGCGGAGCACGCGGGGGCCTGGCTGTTTGGCTCGACTGCGGACCTTCGCGTCTGGGGCTGGGACGTCGCGATGCGCGATGCCACGATGCTGGTGCTGGCCCTGACAACGGCGGCAACGGTGGGCCTGCTGATCTACGTGTTCTTCCGCACCAACCTCGGCACCGCGATGCAGGCCGCCGGCGACAACCCGCAGATGATCCGCGCCCTGGGCGTGAACGTCGAGAACATGATCGTGCTGGGACTGGCCGTGTCCAACGGCCTGGTGGCCCTGTCGGGCGCGCTGCTGGCGCAGTACCAGGGCTTTGCCGACGTCCAGATGGGCATCGGCATGATCGTCTGGGGGCTGGCCAGCATCATCATCGGCGAGGCCCTGGTCGGCGTGCGGCAGCTTGGCCTGATCATCACCGGCGCTGTGATGGGCTCGGTGCTCTTCCGGCTGCTGGTGGCGATCGCGCTGCGTGGCGGCCTCAATCCCAACGACCTGAAACTGGTGACGGCGGTCTTCGTGTTCGTCGCCCTGGTCCTGCCTGGGCTGGTGACGCGTCTGACCAGCAGGCGGCGGCGCCAGGCGGAGGCGCAGTAGCGTCATGCTCGCGATCAACACGATCCGCAAGACGTTCAACCCCGACACGCCAAACCAGGTGCGGGCGCTGCAGGGCGTGAACCTCACGCTGCACGAGGGCACGTTCGTCGTGGTGATCGGCACCAACGGCTCGGGCAAGTCCACCCTGCTCAACGCGCTGGCCGGCACCTTCATCGTCGACGAGGGCTCGATCGTGCTCGACGGCACCGACATCACGCGCTGGCCCGAGCACAGGCGCGCGTCGCTGGTCGGACGCGTGTTCCAGAACCCGTTCAGCGGCACGGCGCCGCGCATGACCATCGCCGAGAACCTCGTGCTGGCCGCGCGTCGCGGGCAGGCACGCGGCCTGGGGTGGGCGCTCAAGGCCAACGTGCGTCAGCAACTGCGCGACCGCGTGAGCCAGCTTCGCCTTGGGCTCGAAGACCGGCTCGACAACTCCATCGGCAGCCTGTCGGGCGGCCAGCGGCAGGCGCTGACGCTGTTGATGGCGTCGTGGCTGCGGCCCACGCTGCTGCTGCTTGACGAGCACACGGCCGCGCTGGACCCGCGCATGGCCGATCACGTCATCAACCTGAGCGAGGAGATCGTCTCGCGGGACAAGCTGACAACCCTGATGGTGACCCACTCCATGCAGCAGGCCTCGAATCTGGGCGACCGGCTGATCATGATGCATCGCGGCGCGGTGCTGCACGACTTCAGCGGCGCCGAGAAGCAGCGCCTGCGCCCGGCCGACCTGCTCGCACGCTTCGAGAGCGTCCGGCGCGCCGAGTTGCTCGACGAGTCGGCAGCCCAGATGCTGCGGTGCGCCTATGTCTAGAAGTACCCTTACGGCCTCCTGGTCTCCTGGCCTCCTGTAGAGGGCACCTCGCCTTCACATGACCCTCTCCCTCTCGCTCCGCAACCACCCGTCAGAGGTCAGCCGCCTGGTGGATCGCATCGAGGCCTTCGGCGCCGAGGCCGGCCTGTCGCCTGACGTCACCTTCCGTCTCACGCTGGCGCTCGACGAGATCGTCAGCAATGTGGTCCGACACGGCTTCGACGACGGGGCGGAGCATCGCATCGAGATCAAGGTGGAGGTGGCCAACGGCACGGTCACCGCGACCGTGGAAGACGACGGCGCGCCTTTCGATCCGCGTGAGGCCCCGCTCCCTGACCTTGACGCGCCGCTCGAGCAACGCCAGGCTGGCGGCCTGGGCATGCACCTGG
>JAENWD010000253.1 GCA_016650245.1 Vicinamibacteria bacterium | reverse complement strand
GGGCCGGGCCGAGCAATGAAGTTCGACATCGTCACGATCTTCCCGCGGATGTTCGACCAGCCGCTGGCCGAGGGTGTCGTCGCGCGGGGTGTCGAGGCGGGGGGCATCGACCTGAAGGTCCACGACCTCAGGGATTTCACGACGGACCGGCACCGGGTTGTCGACGATGTGCCGTATGGCGGCGGGCCGGGCATGGTGATGAAGCCGGAGCCGTTTTTTCGCGCGGCCGAGCACATCCGCGCGACACGCGGCGAGCCGCGGGCGGTGCTGCTGACCTCGCCGCAGGGTCGGCGACTGACGCAGGTCGAGGCGGCACGACTGGCCGGACTCGAACACGTCGTGATCCTCTGCGGGCGCTATGAGGGTATCGACGATCGGGTGCGGCAGCAGGTGGCGACCGAGGAAATCTCGATCGGCGATTATGTGATGAGCGGCGGCGAACTGGCGGCGCTGGTGATCGTGGATGTCGTGAGCCGGCTGGTGCCGGGCGTAGTGGGCGACCAGCGGTCGGTCGAAGCCGATTCGTTTTCGCGCGGGTTGCTTGATTACCCACACTACACGCGGCCGGCGGAGTTTCAGGGCGTGATGGTGCCCGAGGTGCTGGTCTCTGGCCACCATCTGGAGATCGCGCGCTGGCGCGCGAGGGAAGCGGTGCGGCGCACCATGGCCCTGCGGCCCGAATTGATGGCGAGTGCGGCACTCAACGAATTGGAACGCGCCGCCCACGAGCAGGCAGTGCGGGAGACAGTAGGAGTCGATCATGAACGCGATTGAGGCGGTCGAGCGGGCACAGTTGGCCCAGCGGCCCCGGATGAAGTCAGGTGACACCGTGCGCGTGCACGTCAAGGTGCGCGAGGGCGACAAGGAACGCGTGCAGGTGTTCGAGGGGATCGTCATCGGGCAGCACCGCGGCGGTCTGCGGGCGTCGTTCACCGTGCGCAAGGTGTCGTTCGGCCAGGGCGTCGAGCGCATCTTCCCGCTGCACTCGCCGGTCATCCAGAAGGTGGAGATCGTGCGGTCGGCCCGCGTGCGCCGCGCCAAGCTCTACTTCCTGCGCGACCTGAAGGGCAAGGCGGCACGCATGAAGGAAACCAAGCGGGCCGTCACGGCCTAGCCATCGCTCGGATTCCTGCACCCGACGGGGTCATGGCCAGGCCCAGCGCGCGACGCACGGTGGAAAACGCTCTGCGGCGCCTGGGCTTCAACCGCGTCGCCGGCGTGGACGAAGTCGGGCGCGGATGCCTGGCCGGCCCCGTCGTTGCCGCCGCCGTGGTGCTGGACCCCTCGGCGCACGTGGCCGGTCTGGCCGACTCGAAGCTCGTGCCGCCCGATGAACGGGAGGTGTTGGCCGCGCTCATCATCGGGCGGGCCACGGCGTGGGCCGTGGCCGTCGTCGACGTCGCCGAGATCGATCGCCTCAACATCCACCGCGCCTCGCTCCTGGCGATGCGCCAGGCAGTCGGCGCCCTTGCGCCGCTGCCCGATGCCGTCCTGGTGGACGGATTCCGGATCCCCGACCTCGCGATTCCCCAGCGCGGGATCGTCAAGGGCGACCGCCGGTGCGCGGCGATCGCCGCCGCGTCCATCGTCGCCAAGGTGACCCGCGACCGCCTTATGAAGGATCTCCACGCGCAGGACCCGCGATACGGCTTTGCCAGGCACAAGGGCTACGCGACCGCTGAACATCTGGACGCGGTCGCCCGATACGGGTACTCGGCGGTCCATCGACGCTCGTTCAGACCTCCGACCTTGTTCGATTGAGGCGGTGCCAGGTACTGTTAAGAATGGTAAGCGCCGCGACATGCGGGATCCCTTACCATTCTTGACAGTACCTGGCACCGTTGATTACTGATCAGAGAGGAACGGTCATGCCCGACCGGCCAGAATCATCCGACCTGGATGCGGTGTTTCGCGACTTTCGCGACGAGGTGTCGCGGGACAGCGAAGCCAGCGAGACCGAACAGCAGTTCAAGCTCGGGTTGACGTACCGCGACATGGGCATGGAAGACGATGCGATCCGCGAACTGGGATCGGCGGCGCGCTCACCGCGCCGCCGGTTCGAGGCCGCCAGCCTGGTGGCACGGCTGTACCGGGATCGCGGCAACGTCGCCGCGGCGGTGGAGTGGTTCGAGCGGGCCGCCGAGGCGCCCGCGCCCACGCCCGATGCCGGGTGTGCGCTGCTGTTTGAACTCGGGCAGACGCTCGAGGCCGCCGATGAAACCGCGCGCGCGCTGGCGGTGTATCTGGAATTGCGATCCGACGCCGGCGAGTATCGCGACGTCAGCAGCCGGATCCAACGGCTGGCCCGGGCACAGGCGGAGGGCTGACGGGTGCGGCGGCTGCTCTGCGCGGCCTACTTCCTCGAAGTCGGCCTGCTCCTCGTGGTCCTGCCGTGGACCATGTTCTGGGATCGCAACTACCTGTTCGACCTGGTCCCGGTCATCCGTCCCTGGATCCAGAGCAGCTACGCACGCGGGGCCGTGTCTGGACTCGGCCTGCTCAACATCGCGCTGGGCCTGGCTGACGTGAGCGCGGTGGTCGGCCACTGGCTCGATCGCCCGAGAACCGCCGGCGGCAGGTGACCCTGACCAGGCCGGTGTTGTGTCTGGTGACCGACCGCCGCCGCCTCGGCGCGCGGATCGGGTCGTTGCCCGACGCCCGCGCCACTACAGACGCCCTGCTGGCGCAAGTCACGGCCGCCGCCGAGGCCGGCGTTGGCCTCATCCAGGTCCGCGAAGCCGATCTGCAGGCCGGTGCGCTGGTGGACCTGGTTGGTGCCATTCGCGCCCGGGTCGCCCCACGCGGCACGCGCGTGGTGGTCAACGATCGCCTCGACGTCGCGCTGGCCAGTGGCGCTGATGGGGTGCACCTCAAGAGCGCGTCGGTGCCGGTTGCCGAGGCCCTGCGCCTGGCGCCGCCAGGCTGGCTGATTGGGCGCTCGGTGCACTCGGTGGAAGAGATCGCACGCGGTGTCGCCGTCGGGGCTGACTACGTGATCTTCGGGAGCGTGTTTCCGACGCAATCGAAAACGGCCGGATGGGAGACGGCGGGCCTGGCAGGTTTGGCGGCCGCCGTGCAGGCGGCCGCGCCGCTGCCCGTGCTTGGCATCGGCGGCATCGGGGTCGACCAGGCGGGCGGCGTGGCTCGGACCGGCGCTGCCGGGCTGGCCGCCATCGACGCCTTCCTGCCCCCGGTGTCCGGGATCGCAGAAACTGTGCAGGAGGGCGTACGACGCCTGCGAATCGCGTTTGACTCGACCCTCCCCCCTTTCCTAACATGAGCGGGCAATGACTGATCGGTCAGAGACGGGCAGCGTCGGCGCACGGTTGAAGCGCGAGCGGGAGAGCAAGCGCGTGACGCTTCGACAGATCGCCAACACAACCCGGATCGCCGTGTCGGCGCTGGACGCGATCGAGCGCGACGACGTCAAGAAACTGCCGGGCGGCATTTTCGCGCGCTCGTTCGTCCGTGCCTATGCCAGTGAGCTGAGGCTGGATGTCGAGCAGACCGTCACCGAGTTCTTCGCGCAGTTTCCCGAGCCCGGCGACGGGTCTCCCACGGCCTCGGTCGACCAGGCCGAGCGCGGCTGGCCATTTCGGCTGCCGGCTGGCGCCCTGCGCGCGGCCATGCTGGCCATCCCGGCCCTCGCGCTGGTGGCGTGGATGGTGTTGGGCGGCCGTGGCTCGTCGTCGCGACACGAGCCGCCCCTGGCCGCCGAGCGTATCCCGGCCGCGCGACCTGAGGTTCCGCCTCCGGCGCCCGCGCGTCCCGCCAGCGACGTCGTGCCGGCCGGTGGGGCCCTGCCCGACACCGCTTCGAAGGTGCCGGCGTCGGCGTTGACCCTACACCTGACGGCGCGCCGGGAGTGCTGGGTGTCGATCACGGCCGACGGGCGAGAGGTCGTGTCACGCCTGATGGGCGTCGGCGAGGAAGAGGCCGTGCGCGCCGCCAGCGAACTGCTGATCAAGGTGGGGGATGCCGGCGCCGTCGGCCTTCGGCTCAACGGCTCGCCGCTCCGCCCGCTGGGCCGGCCTGGACAGGTCGTCACGCTTCGCATCGACGCGGCCAACCTCGCCGGCCTGCTCGAGACGCACTGAGCGCGTTTAGGACGCGCGCCTGCCATGGATCCCGGTGTTCGCACCCCGCTGGTAGATTTTTTCCGTCGTGGTGAGGTCGCGCGCGACGTGCGGCTGGTGGCTGCGGAGGGCGCCTTTGCGCCACGCGCGCTGGACCAGCTCGCGCTGCTGCTCATCTTGAAAGACGACGCCGACCCGGAGATCGCAGGCGCGGCGGCGTACACGATTGACCGGCTGCCGCGGGCGGCCCTGGAGGCGTTCATCGGTCGCACGGACGTGCCGGGCGAGATGCGGCAGTACTTCACTGCCCTGGGCTTCACGCCGGGCGGGGTGGTCGAGGATGCCGAGGCGCCCCTGATCGACACCGCCGAATCGGAGCCGGTGCAAGCGACGCCGACCCTTGACGGCGCGCCTGAGGCGATCGAGGTCAAGGCGTTGTCAGCGCTTGGCGTCCTGGAGCGCATGAAGCTGGCCACGCGCGGCACGCGCGAGCAGCGCTCGGTGTTGGTGCGCGATCCCAACCGGCTGGTCGCGGCGGCCGTGCTCAGCAGCCCCAAGCTCACCGAAAGTGAAGTCGAGCAGTTCGCCAAGATGGCCAACGTCGCCGAAGACGTGTTGCGCGTGATCGGCACCAACCGCGCGTGGACCAAGAACTACGGGGTGATTGCCGGGCTGGTGCGCAATCCCAAGACGCCGCTGGCCATTTCGATGACGTTGCTGCAACGCATCAACGACCGCGATGTGAAGCTGCTTGCGATCGACCGCAACATCCCCGATCCGCTCCGCATCGCGGCGCGCAAACGCGCGACGGCGAGCCGGTCCTCGTAGAGGCCTGAGGCTTGAGCCCTTGCGCCTGAGGCTACCCCCGGGTCTTGGGCCGAACGGGCTTGGCTTTCGGCGTTCCGGGTCGTGTCTTCCCCTTGGGCTTCCACTCGCGCGTCAGATCAGCCAGTCCGTGCATGAAGCCGGCAACGCGTTGCCGGGCCTGGTCGCTGGGCATGTGCGTCAGCAGTTCGAGCGCGCGTGCCATGTCGCGCTCGATCGTCT
>JAENWD010000252.1 GCA_016650245.1 Vicinamibacteria bacterium | reverse complement strand
GCGGCTGCGGCTGCACAGCGTCGAGCCGGCGGAGGTGCAGCAGGGGCCCGGTGGCGTAGATGATCGCCCGCCCGTCAGTTGCGATCGCGAGGTGGTTGAAGGTGTTGAGCGGGGGCGGCATGATCGTGAACCGCGCCTGAAGCGCCTGTGGCGAACCGCGCACCACCTGTCGGTTCACAGTCACCACGGCCGCGGCTGCAGCGACCAGCACGGCCGCCGCGATGGCCAGGCCGCCCACGGCTCTGCGTCCCAGTCGCGGCAGTGCCGCCTCAGCCTCGCGGATGGGAGAATTAGGCTCCATGACCAGCCGCTTCGATCCTATCGCGGGCTGCAAAGCGCGGCAACGGACGCTGCAGCCCTTTGCAGCTTGCATGCTGTGTTAGGTGCGAAGGCTCCCTCAATCTGCAATCTTCAATCTGCAATCTGCAATTCCACCAGCCCCAGCGCTTCCAGCGCCGGGCGCAGCGGCACAAGGTCGGGGTCCCGCGCGGCGCGGCGGCGGTTCTGCCCCGCGCGGGCTTCTATCGCCTGCTGCAGATAACGCACCGCGTGTTCCACGTCGTCGAGCAGTGCGTAGGCGACTCCGATGTAGTACGCGGTGGCCGGATCCGACTCGCCGCGCGCCGCGCGTTCCGTGAACTGGCGGATCGCCAGGTCCAGATGGCGCCGGGCGTCTTTTGCGTTGTCCAGCCGCAGGTAGACGGCGCCCAGCTTCTGGTGCAGCTCGATCAGGCTGCGCTCCTTGAGGACGTGGTCGCTGGCCGAAAGGTAGAGCAGCTCGGTCTGGTACTCCTTCAACGCCTCGCCGTAGTGCCCCAGCCGGTAGAACACGTAGCCCAATCTGGCGTGGGCCCCCACGACCAGGAAACCCTCCTCGCCCGAGATGTACTGCTCCTGCAGGTCCACGGCGCGCCGCGCGGAGGCCTCGGCGCGCGTGTACTCGCCATCTTCGGTGTAGAGGTTCGCCAGTTGCAGGTGCGCGTAGCCGAACTGCGGGTTGATGGCGATGGCGCGTTCGAGTTCGCGAATTCCGCTGGTGATGTCCCCGCGGCCGATCCAATGCACGCGCGCGAGCATCGCGTGGGCGCGCGCGTGCTTGGGGTCCTGTGCGATGGCCGCTTCAAGGGCGGTGGCGGCCTGGTCGTTGCGTCCGACCGCAAACAGCGCGCTGCCCAGGGCGACGTGGGCCTCGGCCAGCGTCGGATCGAGCGCCAGCGCGCGTTCGGCGCAACTGACGGCTTTGTCGAGCAGCTCTGTGAGCCCCAGAAACACGCCCTTGACCTGGTAGGCGGTGGCCAGTCCCGCCCAGGCTTCGGCGTAATCCGGGTCGATGGCCAGTGCGCGTTCAAACGTCGAGATGGCGCGGTCCGGCGCGTCGCGCGTGGCCAGCCGCAACGTCATCATCCCGCGCGAGAACAGCTCGTACGCCTCCACCGAGCGCGTTTCCGGCGTCCGGATCTGGTTGATGGCCGAGGGTTCCAGCGTGAGCTTCAGGTCCTGCGTCAGCTCGAAGACGATGCGGTCCTGGAGCGCGAAGATCTCGTCGAGTGTGCCGTCGATCTTGACGTTGCGTATCACCGCGCCGGTGTCGACTTCGACGAACCGCGCGGTGATGCGAATCTGCGGGCCGAATCGCTGAAACGCTCCCGCCACGATCCAGCGCGCGCCCAGGCCGCGGCCGATCTCGATCGCAAATCGATCGTCGTGCGGCGACTCATGCGCCGCGTCGAGGCTGCGCAGCGCGTCGAACACGCGCTCGCGGCCGATCACGGTGATGTCCGGCACGATCTTGAGGTCGGCCGTCACCGTCTCGGCGATGCCCGACCCGATCCACTCGTCGGCCGGCTCGCGGGTGATGTTCGCAAACGTGATGACCGCGATGGAGTTTTCAGGCGGCGCCGCCAAGCCCAGGCTGCCGCTGCTGCGCGAGCCCGAGCTGGGCCGCGCCGCGTCGTCGAGCACCGAGCGCAGGCGCGTCAGGTCCACATAGAGCGAGCGGGCGTCCTGATAGCGCATCTCGGGCGACTTCTCGAGCGCGCGGCGGACCACGGCATCCACGTCCGCGGTGACGGCGTAGTTGAAGCGCGACAGCGCCGGCGGCGCCTGATGCAGAATGGCGTCGACGACCTCGCCGAACGACTGGCCCTGGAAGGGCAGGCGTCCGGCCAGCATCTCGTAGAACACGACGCCGAGCGAGAACAGATCCGCGCGGGGGTCCGTCGCTCTGCCCAGCGCTTGTTCGGGCGCCATGTAGGACACGGTGCCCAGCACGGTGCCGACCATCGTGTCGTGAGCCACGGTGAGCGCGGCGCCCACCGATGCCTGGTCAGAGGGCGCCTGCAGGAACTTGGCGAGGCCGAAGTCGAGCACTTTCGCCTGGCCGCGCGCGTTGACGATGATGTTGGCGCTCTTGATGTCGCGATGGACGACGCCGCGGCCGTGCGCCTCGGCCAGGGCGTCGGCGACCTGCCGGGCGATGTCCACCGCCTCGCGCACCCCCAGGGGTCCATGGGCGATGCGCGCCGAGAGGACGTCGCCCTCGACGTACTCCATGACCAGGAAGTCGGCGCCCTGGTGCTCGCCGATGTCGTAGATGGCGGCGATGTTGGACGAGCGCAACGCCGATGCCGCGCGAGCCTCCGTGAGCAGGCGCGCGCGCCGTTCAGGGTCGGCCTGGGCAGACGACGTCAGGAACTTGAGAGCGACCTCGCGCCCCAGCCGCGTGTCTTCGGCCAGGTAGACCTCGCCCATCCCGCCGGCGCCCAGGCGCTCGCGCACGCGATAGTGCTGAATGGTGGTGCCGATCACTTCAGGTGATCTTACCGCCTTCGGCCCTCGGCCTTCAGCCCCCGGCCTTCAGCCTTCGGCCCGTCCCGCCACGACTGCGGCGTTCTCGATGGCTTCAGCGGCCGGCGAATCCGGCCACACCGGCAACGGCGGCGCCGTGTATTCCG
>JAENWD010000251.1 GCA_016650245.1 Vicinamibacteria bacterium | reverse complement strand
TCGAAGCGTGGCCGCGGACGAATGGGTCGAGTCAGGCATCCTGGGCAAGCATAAGGTACTCAACGCTGATGTGCCGAAGTCCCGAAGTCCCGTAGTCCGAAGTCCGTAGTCCGTAGTCCGTAGTCCGTAGTCCGAAGTAGACTATTCACGATTCAAGGAGGTACTGGTGCGATATCCGAAGCTGACCTCGTGTGCCGCGGCGATCGGACTGGCCTGGGCGGCTCTGTCCTTCGGGCAGTCGGATGTGGACCTCAAGCCGGGCGATCAAGCGCCCGACTTCGCGTTGCCCGGCTCCGATGGCAGGACCTGGAAGCTCTCCGAGCTTGCTGGCAAGACCGTTGTCCTGGCCTGGTTCCCGAAAGCCTTCACCGGCGGTTGAACGGCCGAGTGCACGTCGCTCCGTGAGAGCGGCTCTGACATTCGCCAGTTCGACGTCACCTATTTCACCGCCAGCGTCGATGACGCGGAGACCAACAAGCGGTTCGCCGAGTCGTTACACGCCGACTACCCAATCCTGGCCGATCCTGCCAAGACCGCCGCGACCGCCTACGGCGTGGTCACCGCCACGCGCCCGGTCGCCTACCGCTGGACCTTCTACATCGGTCCCGACGGCAAGCTGCTCTACGTGGACAAGGCCGTCAGCACCGCCACCGCGGGCGCAGATATCGCAAAACGGCTCGCGGAATTAGGGGTGAAGAAACGCGGGTAGCCACGTACGCCAACCACAGAGACTCAGAGGCCACAAAGGACGCACGGAGATCTTCTTGATTTCAAGGGAGAGACTCTGTGCGTTCTCCGTGAACTCCGTGACTCTGTGGTTGGCGTACGTGATCGTGGTTGGCGTACGTGGTCACCGAGGCACGATCGTCATCTGTGCGCAACTGGCTGCCGGCGGCGGGTAGCTGCCCGCGGCGATCGCCTTGATCAACTCGTCGGCCAGGTACGCGTAGCCGGCGTCGCCTGGATGAAAGCCGTCTGACGAATACGTCGCCGACTGATACGACCGCGGGTTGCACAGTAGATCCACCACCGTCACGTTCAGGCCCACCAGCGCGTTGGCGCCTTGCACGCTGAACCCCACCGACAGCCGCTGCAGCCACTGCCGATCCCGGGTGGAGCGGCCCACGGCAAACGGCACCCCGGCGAAGTTTGGCAGGTTGAGCACGTAGATCCGCGCCGCCGGCGCGCGGCCGCGGACGATGGCCACCAGCTCGCGGTAGTCTTCGGCAAACGCCGCAACCTGGCCGTCGATGTACGTGTTGGCGTCCACGCTGCCGGCCGCCCCGCGGTCGATCGCCGTCGCCAGCGTGTTGGCGTCGTTGGCGCCGGCAAAGATCGTGACCAGCGTCGTGGTGGGCGGCACAAACGGCGCCTCGTGCTGCAGGAAGTTGTTGTTGATGCCGATGCCGACGCCGTTGCCGATGTCCTGCACCTCGCGCGACATCACGGCGCCGGGCAGGCCGATGTTGGTGAGCCGTGTGGCGGCGTCCTGCTCGCGCAGCGAGCGCAGAATGCGCGGCACGTAGCCGGTGCCTCCGGGGCAGTCGGTGAAGGGCAGGCACGGGACGGAGCCACCGACGCCGATGGCGTCGCTGGCCCCAAGGGCGGTGTAGTGCCCGCCGGTGGGCGAGGGCCCCGGGCCACTTCCGCCGTCGTCGTCGGAGGCCTTCTTGCAGCCGGCCAGCAGGGCCAGGCCGAGGACAGGGACGAGGAGCCGGGTCGTCAGCCGCATTGCCCAGAATTCGCATGCAATCCCCGCGCCCGCCTTCCCCAACCTGCCCCAACCCGCCCCAACCCGGCCGAACCCGCCCCAACCCGATCAAACCCGTTCCTGCTAAACTACCCGTTCTCGACCCCCCCAATGACGAGAGCCATGGGCATTCTCGACCGATTCAAGACGCAGCCGAAGTGGAAGCACGCCGACGCCGCGGTCCGACTCGCTGGTGTTCACGAGCTTCCGGAAGGTGAGCAGGACGTGCTGGCCGAGGTGGCACGCACCGACGACGATGCGCGGGTCCGCAAGGCGGCGGTCGGCAAACTCGGCACGGTAGGGACGCTGGCGGAGATCCTGCGCGCGGACGCCGACGAGTCCGTGCGCGACCAGGCCGCCGGCGTGCTGCTGGACATCGCGTTGGGGGCGTTTGAGGCCGACCAGGCCTCGAGCCTCGCAGCACTCGACGCGTTCGGCGTCCTTCCGGCCGCGGCTGCGCAGAAACAGATCGTGCTCGTCGCCAAGACCGCCAAGCGCGAAAGCGTGAGTCAGGCGGCGCTGGGCCGGCTGGCCGACGACCCGAAGGCGCTGGCCACCGTGGCGCGGCGCAGCGAGCACGCGCCGGTGCGGATGTCGGCCCTGGGGCGGCTCAGCGATGCCGACGAGATCGCGGCGACGGCGCTCAAGAGCAGCTTTCGCGACGTCGCCACCGCGGCGCTCGAGCGGGTCACCGACCGCGCCGCGGTCAAAGCCATTGCGACCCGCGCCGCCAACCCGGCGGCCGCGCGCCGCGCGCGTGTCATCCTGCGGGCGTTCGAAGAACTCGATGCGGCCGCAGCCAAGGCCGAAGCGGCCCAGGTGGCCGCGGCGCAGACGCGACGCCGTGGGCAGGTCGAGTTGCTGCGCGAGCTCGAGCGCGCGGCTGCGCAGGCCGGCGAGGCCGGCGCCGCCGATCGCATCGCCGCGCTCGGCACGCGTTGGCAGACCGAAGGCGCCGACGCCGACGCTGACCTGCGGGGTCGGTTCGACCAGGCGCTGGGCGCGGCCCGCGAGGCGTTGGCCCTGCTCGAGACCCAGCGTGCGGCGCGCGAGCAGCGGCAGCGCGAGACTGTAGAGAAGCTGGCCGCCCGCCGCGCGCTCGTCGCGCGGTGCCGCGGGATGGGCGGCGACACCGACGCCGAGGCGCAGGCAGTGCTGGTGGCCGAATGGGAGGGCCTGCCGGTGGTCGATCATCCAGACGGCGCGCATCTGCAGTCCGACTTCGAGTCGGCGCTGCGAGGCATCGAACGCAAGCGCAAAGACGAAGCCGGCGTCAGCGAGCGGCTCGCGCGCGTCGTCGAACTGGCCGCGGCGCTCGAGACGCTGTCGGCCGACCAGCGGTACCCGGCCAGCCGCGACGTGCGTCAGCGCGCGCGCCGCGTGCGGCAGGATGCCCGTGCGGCGGTGGCGGGCCTGGAGGTCGAGCCCCGTGCGCACGAGGCGGTGGCGCGCGTGAAGGCGGCCGAAGAGGCGCTGGCCGCGCGCGAGCAGGCGTGGCGCGACGCGCAGAACGCCGAGGCCGAGCAGCGCAAGCGGCGCGCGCAGCAGGCCGTGCAGCGGATCACCGACCTGGAGAAGCTCGAGACGCCGTCGCTCAAGGCGCTCGAACGGGCCATTGCCGATGCCCTGGCGCTCGAAACCGAGCTTGGCCACGAACCGGTCGACGCCGAGCGGCAGGAGTTGCGGCGGCAGTTGTCGGCGCTGCGTGAACAACTGCAGCCCAAGGCCGCCGAGCTGCGCGAGGCCGATGACTGGCAACGCTGGGCCAATGCGGGCGTGCAGGAGCAGCTCATCGAGAAGATGGCGGCGCTGGCGGCGGAAGCCGACGCCAACCTTGCCTCTCGCAAGATGCGCGAGCTGCAAGAGCAGTGGAAGTCCGTGGCCTCGGCCCCGCGCGACACCGGCGAGCAGTTGTGGACGCGCTTCCGCGCGGCGGCGCAGGCCGTGCGCGAGCGAGTGGAGCCGCTGCGTGCCGCGCAACACACGCAGCAAATCGAGCACCGTGCGCGCAAGGTCGCGATCTGCGAGCAGGCCGACGCACTGGCCGACTCGACCGACTGGATCGCCACCGCCGACGCGCTCAAGGCGCTGCAGGCCGAGTGGAAGACCATCGGGCCGGCGCCGCGACGCGACGAACAGGTCGTGTGGGACCGCTTCCGTATCGCCTGCACCCGATTCTTCACGCGCCGGCAGGACGACCTGAAGCAGCGCAAGCAGGTGTGGACCGCCAATCTCGAGACCAAAGACGCGCTCATCGCGCGTGCCGAGGCGCTGGCCACCGTCACCGACTTCACGGCGGGGTTTGCCGAGCTCAAGGCGCTGCAGGCCGAGTGGAAGGCCAGTGGGCCGGTGAAGAAGGCGAAGTCCGAGCAGGTGTGGCAGAAGTTCCGCGCCGCCTGCGACGCCTTCATGGAGCGCTATCGCACGCGCGACACCCAGCAGTTCGCCGATCGGCTCGCGCGGCGCGAGGCCGTCGCGGTTGACCTCGAGGCGCTGGCGAGCGGGCTTGCGAGCGGCGCGGCGTCGCACGAAGGCCTGCTCGAACGAGTCCGGAGCATCCGCACGGGCTGGCAGCAGGCCGGCTCGGTGCCGCGTGAAGTGCTGCGCGGGTTGGCCAGTCGGTTCGACACCGCGCTGGGTGCGGTGCTGACCGCGGCGCCCGACGTGTTCCGGCACAGCGAGCTTGACGCCGAGGCCAATCGCGCGCAACTCCAGCAACTCTGCGAGCGTGTCGAGCAGGTCGCCAGCCAGCAGCCCGCGATGGCCGGCGCGTCCTCGATGGCCCAACTGGCCGATCATCTCCGCGAGCGCCTGGCCGCCAACACGATTGGCGGGCACGTCGACGACGAGGCCAAGTGGAAGAACCACGAGTTCGAGGTGCGGGCGGCCCAGGACGCGTGGCAGCGCGTGGGCTACGTGCCCGAGTCGGTGGCGGCGCCGCTCGCCGCACGCTTCCAGCGCGCGGCGCACCGGTTCTACGGAGAGAAGAAACCCGGCGCGCCTGCGCAGGGGCCGCCGCGCGGGCGGAAGTAACTTCTACCTGAACGTGTAACCGATACCTATCTTCAGGTTCGGCGAGTCGAACACGCCGCCTTTCACTTCGACGAAGACTTTGCCAAACTCGATCCCGCCGAGCAGGTTCAGCCCGCCTTTGGCATCGGACCCGTTGTCGCGGTCGTAGATGTTGATGGCGGGTCCGCCGCCGGCATAGAAATTTGTGTCGCGCCGGTTCTTCAGCGGGAACTTGTAGACCGCCTCGATGTTCACGGCCACCGTCGTGACGTCGTCGCCGAAGCCGACCTCCAGATTGGGTCGCAGGTACAAGTGGTCGATCAACTCGTCGGTCTCGAAGTGCCCGCCGACGTAGAACTGATCGGGATCGACGCTGACGCCGGCGCGCACGCCAGGCCCTTGCGCTGACGCAGGCCCCGCGCCGAAGACCAGAGCCGCACACGCCACCATCGCACCACACAGAACGTTCCGAAAAGATCGCATCAACACCTCCGGCTGGGGGGCCTTGGAATACAAGACGAATGCCAGCGGGAGAAAGTTGG
>JAENWD010000250.1 GCA_016650245.1 Vicinamibacteria bacterium | reverse complement strand
TTTCCGCCAAAGTCTGTACCTCAGCATCAGTCTTCAACTCGTTCTTCACCGAGAACGCCCCGAACGTCGTGGCCAGCGAGCGGGCGACCATGCGTTCGACGTTGCTGTTCACCACGCCGGTCAACGTGACGTGGCCGCGCTCCACGATGATGTGAATCGGCGGGCTGGCCATGGCCGCGTAGTGCGAGAAGTTCGTGTTGCCGTAGATCGCGCGTGCGATGCGGTACCGCAGTTCGTCGTCGTACGGCGAGACGGGCAGCACGCCGAGCTCGTTGCGCACCGACGCCACGCCGTCCACGCGGCTGACGATGCGGCCGATGTCGTCTCTCTTGAACGGCATCGTCACTCGACCGCTGAGCACGACCACGCCGTCTTCGGCGACCCCGACGCGGACATCGTCGAAGATCGTGAAGCGGGTATACTTTCGGACCTCGCTGCTGACGTCGTTGACTATCTGCAGACTCTTGCGTTGGTTGACCTCGGCAAACGCCGACGTGGAAAAGAGCGCGAGCGTAATCGCTATCAGAAATGACTTCTTCGACATGATCAGATGCCTCCTCGTGCCAGCCACCCATGGCAGGCAGCACTGACGTCTACCTGTGTGGCGGCAGGGCTTCAGTCCTGCTTTAGATCAAGGTGCGTGCCAACGGTGTCCCTGGTGAAGCGTGCTGGATAATCGAGGAAGTGTGAAAGTGGCCTCTGGCGCGGACAGCCGCCCGAGGACAGCGCTATGATTCCCCAGTGTCCCCTCTCGTCGCGGCGATAGGTCTGTCCCTTGCCGGTGGCCTTGGGGGCCTGCTGTGCGCGTCGCTCCTGCTGCTGGTGCCGGCCGCACACCGGGCACGCCTGGTGCCGTCGCTGGTCAGCTACGCCGTCGGCGCCCTGCTCGGCGTGGCGCTGATGGCCCTGCTGCCGGAAGCGCTCGAGCAGAGGCCGCCGTCACACGTGTTTGGCACCCTGCTCGGCGGCATTCTGGGGTTCTTCGTGCTCGAGAAGGCCGTGCTGTGGCGGCACTGTCACACCGACGAGTGCGAGGTACACGGAGCCTCGGCGTCGCTCGTGCTGCTGGGCGACGCGTTCCACAACTTCGTCGACGGCGCCATGATCGGCGCCGCGGTGCTGACCTCGATGCCACTTGGCATCAGCGCCGCGGTCGCCGTGACCGCGCACGAAATCCCGCAGGAGATCGGCGACTTCGCGGTGCTGCTGCACGCGGGATACAGCCGGGGCAAGGCGCTCATGCTCAACGCGCTGTCCGCGCTGGCCAGCGTCGCGGGCGCCATCGCCGCCGTGCTGCTCGTGAACGTCCTGCCTGGCCTGCTGCCGTATTTGCTGGCTGTCGCCGCGTCGAGCTTTCTCTACGTCGCGATGTCGGACTTGATTCCCGACCTGCACCACCGCGGCCCAACCGGCACGGTCGCCATTCGCCAGGTCATTCTCATTGGCTTTGGCATGGCTACCGTACTGTTGCTATGACTAGTTTCAAGTAGCCATATAGCCCTTGCGCGCCCGCACGCGGTAGCGCTGGTCCCGCACCTCGACTCGGATCGTGTGCCACCGGCCGTCCTTCTTCGCCGCCGCCGGGTACGCCAGGAAGTACTGCTGGCTCAGCTCGTCGGCGATGTTGGACGTCGCCGGATCGAGGTCGCGGCTCGTCCGCACGATTTCCGTGCGACCGCCGCTGTCGTCGGTGAGCTCGCGCAGCGCGCCTGCATTGACGCGGTCGTTTGAACGGGAGCTGCTGCTCGTGGTGCCGCCGCCCCAGGGCGGCTGACCCGGATAAGGGCGCCGTCGGCCCGGAAGTGGGAACGGAAACGGCAGCCGCACCGGCGGTCGTCCAAACACGCCGCCAGAGCTCGTGAACTCGCCTTCGCCATCGATGCCGATCGCATAGACCAGCACCTCGGTCTCTCGAATGAGCCGCTTGAGATCTGACACGGCCGTCGAGCTGTGGGTGTCATTGCCGTCCGAGATGACGACGATGGCCTTCTTGCGATTCTGCCCGCTGTCGGCCAGCGGCACGGCCTCGGCCAGGGTGTCGTACATCGCCGTGCCGCCGCGCGGGACGATCCGCCCAATGGCCCGGCTCAGTCGCGGTCGATCGGTGGTCCATCCCTCAAGCAGGTACGGATCGCTGTCGAACTGGTAAAGGAATACCTCGTCGTCAGGCCCCAGCAACTCGAGCAGAAAGCGGTCGAGCGCGCTGCGTGCGTTGTCCCATTTCTCTCCAGCCATGCTGCCGCTCGTATCGATCACCAGCCCCAGGCTCACCGGCACACGCTCGTTGCTGAAGTGTGTGATCGGCTGCTCGACGCCGTCCTCGTAGAGCACGAAGTCGTCCTGCCGGAGACCCGAGACAAAGCGGCCGCTGGCGTCGGTCACGCTGGCGGAGATGTTGATCAGCTCCACACCCGTGCGGAAGCGGAAGCCATCGCCGTCCTGACGAGGCGCGGACTGTTGCGCGGACGGGAACGCCACCGAGGCGACCACCAGCGCGACCAGGCCGAGGGTCCAGCGAGCATGCGCAGTCATCTCGTCACCGTGGCTTTCGCCGAAGAAATTGTCGCCGGCTCGCGGCGATCGATGTGCGGCACCACGCCGTCGTCTGTGCGGAAGCTGACGCGGTAACGGCCCACTCCTGCCGACTGCGGCACAGCGATCGAGAACGGCGACTCGTCGCCCGCGCCCAGTTGCGGGAAGTCGAGGGCGGCGCGGCCGCTCGTGAGAAACGTGCCCTGGCGGTCAAACGTGAAGGCCACTGCCGCCAGGCCCTTGATGGGCCGCCCCGCGTGCGGGTTGCGGACCAGGCCAGACACGATGAGTGTATCGCCCTGCCGTTGGTGCCGCAGCGAGACCAGCTCGAGCGGCGCTGAGGCCGCCGGTGCGGCCGCCGCAGCCATGTGGGGCCGGTTCCACAGGTAGATGCCCGTCAGCGCGAGCCCGACGACCAACACGCCAATGGCGGGCACCAGCAACAGACTTGGCCTGGTGCTGGTGACGTCGGTTGCGGCACTGCCGAACATCGGCGCCCGCTGCGCGGGGTCCAGCACCTCGGCTGCGCTCCACGCACCTGAAGCACCTTCTCCGATCAGCTCCGTAAGCGCCGCCGCCCTGGCGTCGGAGCGGTCGCGTTCCTCGCGGGTGAGCCGCAGGACGTAGAAGAGCAGCGCACCGGCCACGCCGAGCGCCCCGAACGTTACCGCGACAAGCAAAGCAGTCATTGTCGGATTCCTCAACGGAGCTTGAACTCCATCGCCACTTCCACCAGCACGTCCACCGGCGCGCCCCGGCGCCTGGCCGGGCTGAATCGCCAACGGCGCACGGCCGCTATCGCGCGCTCGTCGAGCCCGTGTCCCAGGCCCTGCAGCACGCGCACATCGCCAACCGACCCGTCGTGCCGCACCACGATCTCCATCACCACGTCGCCCTCGACACCTCGGCGACGCGCCTCTTCGGAGTAGTCCGGCTTGACTTCCTTCAGCAGCGATGGCGGCTCGATGCCGCTGCCGGCACGATACGGACCGCCACCGGTGCCGCCACCAGAGCCGTCGCCGATGCCCGAGCCGTCGCCTTCGCCCAGTCCCACGCCCGTGCCAGTCCCGACGCCACCGCCCTGGCCAGAACCGCGCGACGGTATTTCGGCCGGCGACTGCTCGAGCGCGCCAGGACGCGTCTGGTTGTCGGCGGCAATCGCCACGACCGGCGCTTCAACTGGCGGCAGCGGTTCCGGCTCCACCTTCGGCGGTTCGGGATCGGGCGGTCTCGGTTGTGGTTCCGGGATCACCGGCGTCTCGCGCACGGGTAGCGGGCTGTCGATCTTGCGTGCCCCCTCGCGCTTTGCCTTGGGCGGCGGCAGTTTCTGCTTCAGGCCGCCGCCACCTCCGCCTCCGCCAGGCCCCGGCAGCGCGAGATAGACCAGGCGCATCTTCTCGGGTTGTACCGACTCGGAGTCCGACACCGCCGACGCCTTGCCTAGGCCAAACGTCGTCGCCAGCACGACCGCGACGATCAGGCCGGCATGCAGACTGCTCGACAGCGCGAGCGGACCCTTGTAGGCGCGGATGGAGTCGGCTCGTGCACCAAACATCGGCTGCGCCTCGCGGTCGGCGATCGGCGCGGCGATCGTGCCGCGACGGATCGCGCGACCAGCGCGTACGGCCTCGCCGGCCGACAACCAGCTGCCGCCGCCGGCCGGCAGCGTCTGAATGACGCCAGCTTCGACCCATGAGGCGATTTCGACCAGCGACGCGCCCGTAGCTCGAGCAAGGTCGTGCGTCGAAAACACTTCTTGAAGAGTCGGGTCGATGAGGACAGCCACGTCTGTGGGAACAGCAAGAAGGCTGCCGATTCGTGGCGGGATGGAACTGTAAGGGAAACAGAGACTTAGCGAGGCAACGGCGATCGTCGCTGTCACCGCAAGGGCACAGTGGCCGCCGGGCGCGCGTTCGGCTTCGCCTCGCGGGAGGGCCCGCGCCTGATGGCGCGACGGAGCGAACGGGGCCACGGGGAGACCGCTGGCCGCTCGGGTCGCCGCGGACGGCTCAACCTCGCTGGTCCCCACTGCTGCGGTCGGTGTCAGGCGATACCTGTCGGCACTGCTCCAATAGCTTGCGCGCCGAAGCCGTCTGTGGGCGAAGGCGGGGCCCCGCAACGCAGCCCCCGCGTCCCCGCCCCCGTCGGCCGCAGGCCGACTCCCATGCGGCGAGCGCCAGCGAGCCGCGCCCCCCTGCACGAGCGCCAGCGAGTGCGCCCTCCTCGACGCGCAGCGCCGGGCCCGCGAGAACGCTATGCGAATGCCTCCACGAACTGCAGCCCGTCGCGCCCGCCAATTGGTCGCGTGCGTTGCCAGCCCTGGCTCGACAGCGTGTCGACGATCGCCTCGGCAGAAATCTCGGGAGATCTTGCGCTGAACCACGCCAATAACCCCTGGCGCGCCGATCTGGCGACGACGACGATCCGGCCTCCGCCGCGGACCGCCTCCCGCGCGCCGGCGGCCGCCGCGATCCACTCGCCGACCGCCTCGACGACGGCCAGCTCGAAGGAGCGATCGGTGGGAAACCGATCGGCGGTCTCGATCAACAGGCCGTCGCGGGTCGCGGCGGCCTCGAGCGCCGCGGTTGATTCCGGCCGGCCGACGACCCGACACCGACCCGACAAGCCCGTACGCGCGGCCAGCGGAAGGGCCAGGGCGGCCGATTGGCCCGCAAAAAGAACCGCGTCACCCAGGCGCGCCCCGCTCATCGAGACCACCAGCGGCTCGCCACGTGTCGCGGCTGCGCGAAGGAAGGGGAGTCTCATTACCACCATTAGACACCGGGCGGGAATTGCAGATTGCAGATTGACGATTGCAGATTGACGATTGGGAAATGCCGCAGATTGCGGAGACGACCGCCGATCGTCGCAGGCTGGTAATCGTTTTCATGGCCTGATATAGTCCCGTTTGCCATGAAGACTGTTGAGATTGCGCCCGCCACGGGCAAACTCGGAATCCTGCTGGTCGGCCTTGGCGCCGTCAGCACCACCGTCATCGCCGGCGTGCTTGCCATCAGGAAAGGCCTGGCCAAGCCCATAGGCTCGCTGAGCCAGATGGGCACACTGCGCCTGGGCAAGCGCACCGACAACCGTTCTCCGCGAATCGCCGATGTCCTCCCGCTCGCCGGGTTGGACGAAGTGGTGTTTGGCGGATGGGACCTGTTCGACGACAACTGCTACGAGGCGGCCAAGACGGCCGGCGTGCTCGAGGCCGACCTGCTCGAGCGGATCCGCCCCGACCTCGAGGCGATCAAACCGTGGCCGGCCGTCTTCGACCGGCAGTACGTGAAGCGGCTCGACGGACCCAACGTCAAGAAGGGGCCGAACAAGCTGGACCTGGCCAACCAGGTCGTCGCAGACATCCGCAAGTTCAAGGCGGATCGCCAGCTCGATCGGCTCGTGATGGTCTGGTGCGGCAGCACGGAGATCTTCATGACCGAATCTCCCGCGCACCAGTCGCTGGCGGCGTTTGAATCCGGCTTGCTGGCCAATGACGTGACGATTCCCTCGAGCATGATCTATACGTACGCCGCGCTCAAAGAGGGCATCCCATTCGCCAACGGCGCGCCGAACCTGTCGTGCGACATTCCGGCGATGGTGGAGCTGGCCGCGCTCACCAGGACCCCCATCGTCGGCAAGGACCTCAAGACCGGGCAGACACTGATCAAGACGATCATCGCGCCGGGCTTGAAGGCACGATTGCTTGGCGTCGAAGGGTGGTACTCGACCAACATCCTGGGCAACCGCGACGGCGAGGTGCTTGACGACCCCGAGTCGTTCAAGACCAAGGAAGAGAGCAAGAAATCGGTGCTCGACTACATCTTCCAGGCGCACCTCTACCCGGATCTCTACAAGGAGGTCCACCACGTCGTCCGCATCAACTACTACCCGCCGCGTGGAGACAACAAGGAAGGCTGGGACAACGTCGATCTGGTGGGCTGGCTGGGCTACAAGATGCAGCTCAAGATCAACTTCCTCTGCCGCGACAGCATCCTGGCGGCGCCCATCGTGCTTGACGTCGCGCTGTTTCTCGACCTGGCCAAACGCGCCGGGCTGTCAGGCATCCAGGAGTGGCTGTCGTTCTACTTCAAGAGCCCGCAGCACGCCCCGGGCCTGTACCCGGAACACGACCTGTTCATTCAGCTGATGAAGCTGAAGAACACGATGCGCTGGATGATCGGCGAGGAACT
>JAENWD010000249.1 GCA_016650245.1 Vicinamibacteria bacterium | reverse complement strand
GCGGGCCGCCTACAACCGCAACGGCGACAGCGGCGCGTGGCTCTACCCGATCCCGCCCGATGCCGGCCCCGCGACGGTCAACTGGGAGCAGTTCCTCGGTCCGGCGCCCAGGCGCCCGTTCGACCTGAACCGCTTCTTCCGATGGCGCTGCTATTGGGACTACTCGGGCGGCATCGCCACGGACCTGTTCGTGCACCTGGTCTCGTGGTACCACCACGCGCTGGACCTCAAGGCGCCTGGCACCGTGATGGCCGCCGGCGCGAACTATCGCCACAAGGCGACGCACGAAGTGCCGGATACGGTCAACGCGCTGCTGATGTATCCGGAAGGCGTGACTGCGAGTCTGACCTGCACGTTCAACAACGCCGACGGGACCGCGTCCGGACTGGAGATTCTGGGCACCAAGGGCAGTCTTGCCCTGCGCGACGGCGCGTTGACCTTCACGCCCGAGTCGGGCCACGACGACAATCGATGGGTCGTGTCCTCCTGGGCCGAAGCCGCGGAGCGTGCGTACTACGACGATCCGAAGGTGCAGGCCGTCGAGTCGCCCTGGCTGAAGGCCGGTCACCTCAGAGGCGGCACCCAGAACTGGCGTTCGGAAGGCCGCGACGATGACTTCACGCACATCGCCAACTTCGTGTCGTCGGTGAAGACGCGCACGCAGCCTGTTGAGGATGCGGCGTTCGGCCACCGCGCAGCCGCGTGCGCACACATGGTGAACCAGTCGATTCGAGAGAAACGGGTCGTCGAGTGGCAGCCGTAACAGTTACGAGTTACGAGTTACGGGTTACGAGTAGATGCCAACACCCACGCGATGGCGTCGGCGGTCACGCGCTCACCCGATGCCTTCGACACGGTCAGCGCCTTCGGCGCCGATGTGGCGCGATACGCGTCTCTTAGCAGGGAGACCGACTCGGGCGGCTCGCCGGCGAGCCACAGCGATCCCGGCGCCGCAAGCGTGAGCAGTGCGGGCAGGTCGCCGTACTTCGCGCCGCCGGGCAGAAACGCCGCGTCCTCGATGCTGGCCACCGACCCGAAGCGGAAACCGTCAGTGGCCAACGCCGCGGCATCGACCAGCGCACCGGCGTGGGCGCGAGCCAGAGCGGCCCATGCCGAAGACTGGCCGTCGAGGGCAACCAGCGTCACGCGTCCTTGCGGCCCGGCCAGCCCGCGGGCGTATCGAAGCGCCGCCAGCGTGTCGTGCGCGCGCTGGACCACCAGCGGCGAGTTGTACCCGAAGGTGTAGGCCGCCGCCGCTCGATTCTCCACAAGGCGATTGCCCCGTGCGCCTGGCCCCTGCCCGAACACGTCGATGGCGACCACGCGCCGGCCCGCGTCGAGCAGCGCCTGCAACTCGGCCACCGGCTGCCCAGCCCCGTTGACGGCGGCCGCGCGGCCCTGAGCCGACGTCCAGACAACGACGTGGGGTCCGGGGCGCAGCGGCTCGAGCAGGTCCACATCCACCTGCTCGGCAAACGGCTGCACATGCAACGTCGTCGTCGCTCCGTGTGAATCCGCGAGCCGGCGTCCCGGACCGCGAAGCACCAGAACATCTGCCACACCGGGCACCGGACGCGCGAGCAGACCGGCGACCGCACCGCCCACCACCTCACGCCAGGCACCCAGCGTCGCCGCGTCGCGCGGTCGCGCCGCCACCAGTTGACGCTCGGTGTCCTGTTCCCACCAGGATGTCAGCGCACGCTCATGTGCCTCGCCGCCAGATGGCGCGGGATGTGCCGAGGTCCAGACCGTCGCGTCGTCGCGCGTGAGCGGCACGAAGTCCTGCTCGAGCACCGGCTCGCCGACGCCAAGCCCGAGATGCCGGTTGAGCCAGCCGTACATCGCCGAGCGGCTCACGTGGTTGTAGTTGTGGGCGAACTGGAGAAATGGGAAGAGCCGCACTTTCTCCTTCGCGCCAAACAGCTCGTAGTGCTTCTGCAGCTCGGGGAACCCATCGGTGGGCATCGTCTTGGTCCAGTCGTCTGCGGCCGTCATCCCCAGAGGCTTCGGCGCGAAGAGCGCCGCCAGTTCGACGTTGCCCGTGCCGATGCGCAGGTAGTCGGCGTTCTCGCACGTGCAGCCGCCCTGCATGCGCGCGGACACCATCACGGCCGGGAACGCAACCGCCGGCCGATCGTCGATCGCGCCGAGCAGGAACGTCTGCGTGCCGCCGCCGCTGGCGCCTGTCACCGCGATGCGCGCGGGGTCGACGTCGGGCAACGCGATGAGGAAGTCCAGCGCGCGGACGGCGTTCCACATCTGCAGCCCGAGGATCGAGCTGAGGTGGAGCTCGGCCCCGACGCTGAAGAACAGCCCGTCGTCAGGGCCGGAGCGTGTGCGGCCGCGGGGGCTGTGCGCGATGTCATGCGGGATCTGCACACTGTCGGCGTACCCGACCATGTCGTAGAGGAAGACCACGGCGCCCATCCGCGCCAACTGCACGGCGCGCGCCTGCAGGATATGTCGCGCGGCGGTGTCGAACCGCTCGGCGCCTGACGCGAGCTGCGCACGCCGCTCGGTTTCGGCGATGTCCTGAAATCGTCCGCCGGGCCAGTGGCCGTGTGGCGAGAGCACGGCGGGTCGCTTGCCGGTGCGGCCCGAGGGCCGGTAGAGGCTGCCCGTCACAAAGTGCCCGGGCACGCTTTCAAAGAACACGCGCTCGACGCTGTAGCCGTCGCGCACGACCGAGCCATGCACGACGGCGTTGAGCGGCGTGCGCGTCGGCCACGGCCACAAGCCCAACGCCACACGTACCTGGCGGCGCAGCGCGTCGGCACGTGCCTGCCACGCCTCTTTCGATGCGCTCGGGGTGAAGGGGAAGTGCCCGTCGAGGTCGCGCAGTGGCCCCAGGCGCGTGTCGATGGGAGCGAGCGTATTGGCAGCCGGCCAGACCGACAGCGCGGCGATCAACGTGCCCACGCACGCCAGGAGAAACCTATTCATCGACGCCATCCTCCAACAACTTCCGATAGACCGCCCGCGCGTGGTCGTACGCCGCCGCGGCCGCCGCACGCTCACTCTCTCGGATGTTGTTCATCTTCTGCCGCCAGCACTTCTCGACCGCGTCGAGCGCCCAACGCGCGCTGGCGATCGACGGCTTCATCGCCTGTTGGTTCACCGTCACAAACACCGGGTTGGTGTGTGACGACGGCAGGATCCGCGCCGCGATCCAGCCGCTGCGCGCCATCGGCAGCGTCACCCGGAGATCGTGCGGGGTGCCGTCGGCCACGACGCGCCGGGTCGCGACCACGCGCCCGTTGACGAGAAACTCAACTGGCACCTCGCGCGTACCCGGCACGCGCGCCCGCTCGATGTCCCAGTACGGTTTCTCGTCGGCCGGCGTGGCCGCGATGGCCGCATCGGCGGTCTCGTCGAGACGGGCCGTGACACGCACCGTCGCCTCGACCGAGGTCCCGCTCACCGTCACGGCGCCATCTCCGGTGCCCACCGCCACGCCGTTCACTGAGAAGTCCATCAGATGGCTGAAGCCGTCAGAGACGTACGATCGGCCAGCCTGCAGCGCGTCGAGCCACCCGCGATACGTGAGCCGATCCAGCTTGGCGTACGTGCGGCCGAGGCCGACACGGTCGTCGTAGATACACGGGAAGTCGGTCTCGCCGCTGATGCGCGTGCGGAAACCGAGATTCAGCGTGTGGTACCAGATGTTGAGTTCCCATGGCCACGGCGTGTCGACGGTGGAGATGAAGTCCACGGCACCGGGATGCGTGACCGTCACGATGTACTCGTTGGCGCCGATGCCATCAAACGCGGGGACTTCGGCCGAAGGCAGTTGCCGATCCCTGATCTGCAACCCCCAACCCGAATGCGCGTACCCGGTGACGGCGCCTTGCCGCCTGGCCCATTGCAGCACGGGCAGCGTCCACGTGGGCCAGTCCTCGAGCCGGGCCGTGCCCGGGTAGTCCTGATCGTTGAGGCCGAGCAGCACGACATGGCCGGCATGGCTCGACGGGAAACCCGACACCTCGACGTCGTAGTGCAACAGCGAGTCGGCGGTCGACTGTGGGGCGTCCTGGCCCGAGAAGTAACGCTTCTGGTGGTAGTAGCACGGCCCCCACGTCAGAACGCTGCCGATGTTGAGGTTCTCGCCGCGCACCTGGCGAATCATGTCGTCAGGCGTGACGCCCTG
Organism: Vicinamibacteria bacterium; assembly: GCA_016650245.1. Taxonomy (GTDB): domain Bacteria; phylum Acidobacteriota; class Vicinamibacteria; order Vicinamibacterales; family JAENWD01; genus JAENWD01. The sequence continues at coordinate 6,084 of JAENWD010000249.1, read as the reverse complement.
CGTCGGGTCCTGGTAGTGCGAGCATCCCGCCGCATGCACGTGATGGTCGCCGGAATACCACCCGCGCGCGGCCGGATCGATCCAGCGCTGCAGTCGCACCCACACCTCGGCAGGCCCGGCGGGTCCCACGCGCACGGTCTGGCGCCCCGTCAGATACTCGGGACCGCCCGAGAAGGTGATCGTGAACTCGCCGTCGGGCAGCGCCAGCGATTCGCCGTCGCCGCGGTACACCTGCGGCTGAAACGGCAGGTCCGGCGCCAGGCGTTTGCTGGGCGCCGGGTACAGGCGTGCGGCCGAATCGCGGACGACCAGCCGCGCCATTGCCGGCCGTCCCTTCTCGTCTTCGATGCGCAGCGTGACGTGCCGCGCGGGCGCGGCGATGAACACAACGGCGAGGTCGCTGCGAAAGCCGATGTCCTGGGTGCCTTGACCCACGTCGAACGACAACTCGGCGGCCAGTCGGCCCGCGTCGCGGCTGTAGATCTCGATGACCCGGTACTCGAGCGGCAGGCCGGACAGCCGCTCGGTGAGCGGCTGCTTGTCGAACAGCGAGACGTCGGCCCAGCGCTCCTTGATGTCGCGCGGCGTGATCGTCTGCCTGGGTTCTGGCGTGCCGGCCGACGACACGGACACAGGTCGGCTCTGCGGGCTCGCCACGCGAAGGGACGCGGTGATGCCGGCCTGGTTGACGACCTTCACCAGGAAGACGCGCGTGCCGGCCTGGACCAGTGCCGGCGCAGCGGCCCCTTGCGTGACCGTCACGCGGCTTTCGGGGTTGATGCGGACGTGCACCAGCGCGTAGCGATCGAGGATCGCCGTCGCGGCTCCGACGGCGGAGTCCTCGTCGGCGCCTGCCATCGCCGCGGCCAGCGCCTGGCGATCGGAGGCGGCAATTGGCTGCCCCAGATACTCGAGCGCCGTCTCGACACGCTTGACCAGCACTGCGAACGGCTGCAGCGGCACCGCGATGGCGTGATGCGTTGAAGGAGCCAGTGTCTGCGCGCGCCCGGTCGACGCGAGACACAATGTCGCGAGGAGAACGGAGAGCACCTTGCACCATTGGACCCTGGACATGCCCTGCCCCTCTGTTTGGAGGTCTCACGTCTTGTGTAGCGCAGGCCTTCAGGCCTGCCCCCGCCGATTGCAGGGCTGAAGCCCTGCGCCACATCCCGTCTAGTTACTAATCAGATTGGCGAGAATCCGGTACGCCCCCGGCACGCCGTACGGCACTTGCCGATGGAGTGCGTAGGCCATGTAGGTCCAGCGGCCCTTCCCGACCTGCGCCGTCACCCATCCGCCCCGCTGCGCCGGCTGCCCCTGGTCGTGGCTCGAGACCAGCGCCGTGTACTTCGCGTCCCAGGTCGCGAAGAACTTCGACCCCCGCTGCTCGATCCAGCCGTCGAAATCGTCACTCGTGATTCGGTTGGGCGTCGTGAAAAATGGGTGCGCGGGGGCGAGGATCTCGACCGTCGCCGCCTGCTCGGACACTTCTTCGGCGTTTCCAGGGAGAGTGGCGTCGTACGGCGCGAACTCCCCGGGCACGAACTCCGGCGTGTTGTACAGGACGACCATGCGGCCGCCGCCGCGCACCCAGTCGAGCAGCCGGCGGTTGTGCGCGCGCAGGTCGTCGCGCACGGCGTAGGCGCGCGTCCCGGTGACGACCACGTCGAACCGCGTGAGATCGCCCGTCGCCAGAGCGTCCCGATCGAGCAGCGTCACCAACGCGCCGAGTTGCGCGAGGGCGGCCGGCAGTTCATCGCCCACGCCCATCACGTAGCCGACCCTCAGGCCCGGCCTTACCGCGACCTCCATCGCAGAAACCAGCGCCGTCGCGTCCCTCACCAGATAGCGCAGCGGCAGATCCCGATGGCCGATCACCTGGTAACCGGTCGAGTAGGTACGACCGCCGGTGCTGGCAACGGCCCGAAGGCGATGGTGCCCCGTCGCCAGTGCCGGGGTCGTGACGCGGAACGTGAGGCGGCCGCGAGCCCCGGCGGCCGTGAGCGCAAACGCCTGCGACCCAGGCGTCGTGGTCCAACCCTGCGGCACGTCCAGCCGCACGTCGCCTGTGGCGCCGATCGTCGCGTACGCCACGGCGTCCACCTGCACGTCGATGGTGTGGGGCTTGCCGTCGGTGGGCACGACCAGCACCCCCGGCGTCATCGTCACCCCGACGACCGGCAGGACCTCGAGCTCGCGCATCACGTAGCCGTAGGGCAGTTGCGCCTGGCGACGCATCACCGGCACGCGCATCTGAAAGGGCGTGCCCTCGACATTGAACTCGACGGTGGCCGTGAAGGCCGGCGGGCCGAAAGGTCGTCCCAGCGCCGATGTCGGGGCCTGGCCCCCAGGCCCCACGGTGTAGCGCGTCTCGGCGATTGAGGCTCGGTAGAAGTACGGGCGCGTCGCTGCGGCATCCGCCGGCACGATCACTCCGACGCGCGCGGTCAGCGGCTGCTCGGCCGCGACGACGCCGGCTGCGCGTTCGACGACGACCCGAAGGTCGGACGGACCGTGGACAACCGCCGACGAGACGGTCACGGGCCGACGACCGCGGGCGGCGACCACCACGCGCACGTCCACGGCCTGGCCGGGCGTCACGGCGTCAAGCGTCGGCGGGGGCGCAAACGCTGCAAACGGGCCCGTGGGATCCGAGAGGCCCGCCGGCTGAGCCGTCGCCGAAACCTGAAGGCCGAGTGCGGCCACCAGCGCGTCGACAAACTGCTGTTCTTTCACGTCGAGCAGATCGGCGATGTCGGGCTCGCCGAGGACCGCGCGGGCGCGTCGCACGGCCGCAAGGCCCCGAGCCAGCGCCGGCACCGCAGCCGACGGGTCCGTCCACGAGAACGTGTCGCGTGCCGTGCGCGCGTCGCGTCCAATCGCCGCCAGGTGGTCGATCGCGCCAGCAGGCGCCGTCACGCCGAGTGCGCGATACGCGCCAGCCAGCGACGTGTCGAGCCCGTCAAACAGCGACGACTCTTTCTCGCCCGTGGCCCCCTGGTCCACTCGCGTGTAGAAGATCGGTGCCGGCCCCGGCGTCTGGTTCAACCGGCCGCTGGTCTGCGAGCGTTGCAGGCTGAGTCCGGCGCGCCCGACGTTGTTGTACGAATCGCCGAGCACCGGATCGTACGCGCCCGTCTCGACACGCACGTGCCATGCCTCGTTCTCGCGCGCCCCACCGACGTACACCTTGCGAACACGCCACGGCCGCAGATGCTCGGCGTCGAGCTCTGGGAATCGCGCAGGGTCTGCGGCTGCGGCGACTGCCGGAGGCGTGATCGCGCCCGCGGCCTGATGCTGGCCATGCCCGTCGCGCGTGCTGCCCTGCCAGCGCGAGATGACCACCAGCGGACGGAATCGGCGGATCGCACGCACCATGTCGCGCAGCAGTTGCTCGCGGTCCCACTCCGTCAACGCCTCGTCGAGGCGCTTTGAGAAGCCGTAGTCGGCCACCTGCGTGAAGTACTGCTCGTCCAGGCCGTAGTACTGCCCGGCGCGCGCGAGCTCGTCGGTGCGGATCAGGCCGAGTGCGTCAAACAGCTCCGGCCCGATGGCGTTGTCGCCGGCCTCGCCGCGATTGATCGTGAGCAGCGCCGTTCGCGCTCCAAGGCCGCGGCTCAGCATCGTCAACATGCCGCTGTGCTCGTCGTCGGGATGCGCGGTCGTGTGGAGCACGCTGGCCGTGGTCTGCAGCTTGAGGATCTTCTGCCAGGCGCCAGCGGCGCCCATGTCAAAGACGAGAGGGGGGAACGCCGGATCCGTCGCGTAGGCGCTGGCGGCAAGCACGAACGGAAGGAGCAGGGCAATTGGGCGCATGAGGCGGCGAAATTCTGGCACGACCGGGCGGCAATCACAATCGCGCATGGGCGGGGGCCGGGTCCGTTCGGGTGTTGGCACTGCCGTGCGGCCCAGTCTATGCGGATCGGAGCCGCTACCACGCACGCAGTTATGCTAGGAGAGCATGAGCAGTGGCGTATGGGGGCGCGTGCTGATCGCGACGTGCCTCTCAGCGACGGCGGAGGCGCAGGCGCAGCCACGCGCTGACGCAGAGGCGCCGCCGCCGCTTCCCGTCATCGCTATCGAGTCGTTCGCGCCGGAGGCGCGCGCGGCCATCGCGGTTACCCTGGCCGCCGCGCGGCAGCCTGCGGCTGATGCCGTGGCGACCGGTGCGCTGGGCATGACGCTCCAGGCGTGGGAGCAGTGGGAGTTGACCCACGCCGTCTACACGCGCGCACAGGCCCTGGCCCCCCAGTCGGCGGACTGGCCGTACCTCGACGGCGTCGTCCTCCAGCGGCTGGCGCGCCACGGCGAGGCCGCAGCACAATTCCGGCGTGCCCTGGCCCTGGCGCCAGACTACGTGCCGGCAGCCGTCCGGCTGGCCGAGGCGCTTTACGAGGCTGGCGACCTTGACGCCAGCGCGGGTGCCTACACCACGCTGACCGACCTGCGCTCGGCCGCGCCTGTCGCGGCGCTCGGCCTGGGCCGCCTGGCCGCGCGCGCGGGCCGGCACGCCGAGGCGGTGCAGCACTTCTCCCGCGCCGTCGCGCTTTTCCCGGAGTTCGGCGCCGCCTACTATGGCCTTGCTCAGTCCCTTCGCGCCCTCGGCCGCCTCGACGCCGCGCGCACCGCGCTCGAGCGACATCGCACGTACGGCCCGCGTTGGCCGGCCCTCGACGACCCCTGGCTTGCGCGCGTCACGCCCCTGCGCGACGACGCCCGCGTCCTGCTCGCCCGTGGCCTGCGCCAGGCCGAGCTGGGCGACCTTGCCGGGGCGATTCAGACACATGAGGCCGCGCTGGCGAGGAATCCGTTGCTCGCGCAGGCACACGCGAACCTCATCTCGCTCTACGGACAGGCGGGGCAGTGGGCTCAGGCCGACGCTCACTACAAAGCCCTGCTCGCCCTCGGCTTCAACCAAGACGACGCGCACTACAACTACGCCGTGCTGCTCGACCGTCAGCGCCGGTTTGGCGAGGCGGCGGCCGCGTATCGCCTGGCCCTGGCCTCCAACCCGCTGCACGCACAGGCGCAGAACAACCTGGGCCAGCTCCTGGAACTCGAACGCCAACCCGCAGACGCGCTCGACGCGTACAGGCGCGCCGTGGCCGCCGATCCGCGCCTGCGCATCGCCCGCTATAACGTTGCGCGGATGCTGATGGCCGCGCGCCAGATGGACGAGGCCGTGGCCGAGTTCGAGAAGCTCCGCGAGCCGCAGGATGCCGAGTCGCCGCGCTACCTGTACGGACTCGCCGTCGCCTATGTGCAGACGGGTAGGCGCGACGCCGGTGTGGCTCTTGCGCGTGTGGCGCGGCAACGGGCGGAGCGCTTCGGCCAGCGGGATCTCGTCGCCGCCATCGACCGCGATCTGGCCAGACTCCCATGAAGCTGACGACGATGTGCGTGGTGGCAGGCTTGGCGATCCTGGCCACGCGCCCGGTGGCCGACCCCCTGTTTGAGGAGGTCGCCTCACGAGTCGGCCTGAGCTTCGTCCACCGCAGCGGCGCGACCGGCCAGTTCTACATCCCCGAGATCATGGGCGCCGGTGCGGCCCTGATCGACTACGACCACGACGGCGATCTCGACGTCTTCCTCCTCCAGAACCATCCGCTCGACCCGCACGCGTCTGCCAACGCGCGTCAAACGCATCGGCTGTTTCGCAACATGCTTGTCGAGCGCAAGGCGCTGGGCTTCACCGACGTGACGGCGGCCAGCGGTCTGGCAGGCACGTTGTATGGCATGGGCGTGGCGGCCGGCGACTACGACAGCGATGGCGACCAGGACCTGTACGTCACGGCCTTTGGGCCCAACACCCTGTATCGCAACAACGGCGACGGCACCTTCACCGACGTGACCGGGCCGGCAGGCGTCGGCGACGACCGCTGGAGTACGGCCGCCACGTTCATCGACTACGACCGCGACGGCGATCTGGACCTCTTCGTCGCCAATTACGTCGACTTCGCGGTGACCGCCAACAAGCAGTGCTTCGATCCGGCGGGCGCCCTCGATTACTGCGGCCCGAAGTCCTATCGACCCGTGCCCGATCGCCTGTTCCGCAACGAAGGGCTGGGCCGATTCATGGATGTC
>JAENWD010000248.1 GCA_016650245.1 Vicinamibacteria bacterium | reverse complement strand
GCAATCTCCCGCGCACTGGCCGGCCTGTCGCCCTGCGAGGCCACGTACGTCAGCGAAATCAGGGCGTAATCCGTCTTCTTGGAGAGCCTGAGCATAGGGCTGTCAGCGCTAAATACGACTGGAACAGTCCTAGTTTAGACGGCACCACCGGGTGGGGTCAAGTTGGGGGCCGCGGTTACGTCTCGAAGCTACTTCTCAGGTTTGGGCGCCGCGGCCGGGGGAGTGATCTCCGGGTGCCGCGAGCGACGGTGGCAGCTCGCGCACGTCACTTTCACGGGCTCGTCGGCCTCGCCGAGGTCTTTGAACGTCTCGTTGAGCCCGGCGGTGGACTTGACCATCAAACGGGCCACTTCGTGCCGCTTCTTGCCGACGTCCGTGAAGTCGTAGGTCGACCAGGGCTTGCCCACCTGGCCTTTGTGACAGAACACGCAGTCGACGTTGAGCGCCGCGTTCCAGTCCTTCATCAACTTCATCAGCGCGTCGGGCGTGATGTCTTTGGGCAGCACCTCGATGCTGTGCAGCATGTCCGGCGTCCAATCCTCCAGCGGATTGGCCGGCGGCGCTGGCTGCTGGGCGTACAGGCCCACCCAGGCCACAGTGACCGCCACGACTGCCAGCTGTACCCCACGATGCATCGAAGACCTCAGTTGACGGGACATGGACCGAAGACTACCGACCGGCGGACGGAAATGCAATAACCGGGTGCTGCAGGGTGCTCTCGGGTGCTATCAGGTGCTATCAGGTGCTCAGGTGCTGTGGGGTGCGGCAATCCGGCAATACAATCAGCGTGTGACCTTTCGCGCTGTGATCTTCGACTTTGACGGCCTCATCATCGACAGCGAGACGCCCATCTTCGACATCTGGGCCGGGATCTACCGCGATCACGGCGGACGGCTGACGATGGAGCACTGGAGGCACGCGCTGGGCACCCACAACGGGTTCGACCCCTATGGCGAGCTGGAGCGCCAGACCGGCGTGCGGCTGTCGCGGGACGAGTGGGTACCGAAAGTTCGTGACCAGCACTGGCGCCTGTGCGAAGGCGAGCCGCTCAGGCCCGGCGTCTTCGATCGGCTTGCCGAGGCGCGCGCCCTCGGCCTGCCGGCCGCCGTGGCGTCCAGCAGCAGCCTCGAATGGGTCGGGCCGTGGCTGGCACGCCACGGCCTGCGCGACCTGGTCGACGCCGTGTGCACGCGCGATGACGTCGAGCGCGTCAAGCCCGCCCCCGAGTTGTTTCTCCTGGCGGCCGAGCGCATCGGGGTGCCGCCGGCGCAGTGTGTGGTCTTCGAGGACACGCCCAATGGCGTCGCGGCCGCGCACGCCGCCGGCATGTGGGCCGTCGCCGTGCCCAGTCCCATCACGCGCGCACTGGAGTTTGGGTCCCCGCACCGCACGTTGACGTCGCTTGCGGACTGCACGCTGGTCGAACTGCAAAACGGGTTCGCTCACTTGTCAGCACCAGCACCCCGTAGCACCCCGTAGCACCCGAGAGCACCCCGTATCACCCCTGGGTAGTTGTAGAATCCGCCATATGTCCACACTGACGCGTCGCGAAGTGCTCAAATCCACCGCCGCCGTGCCGCTGGCCGCCTGGCTCGACGCCGCGCGTGATGTCGAGGCGCGCCAGCCGCCTGCCCCCGTGAACATCAAGCGTGCGGTGCTGGTCTCGATGCTCCCCAAGGAGCTGTCGTGGCAGGACCGATTTTCCCTGGCCCGCGCCGTGGGCTTTGACGGCGTCGAGATGCAGACCGTCACCGACCAGACCGAGGCCGAGGCTATTGCCACGGCGTCGGTGTCGACCGGCCTGACCATCCATTCGGTCATGAACTCGGACCACTGGAAGTACCCCCTGTCGAGCCCCGACCCCGAGGTCGTCAAAAAGAGCGTCGCCGGCATGAAGACGTCGTTGATGAATGCCGCGCTGTGGAAGGCCGGCATCGTGTTGCTCGTGCCGGCCGTCGTGGACGGCACGACCACGTATTCGGAGGCCTGGGCGCGTTCGGTGCCGGTGATTCGCGATCAGCTGATTCCGATTGCCAGCGGCTTCAGGGTGCAGATCGGGATCGAGGAAGTGTGGAACAAGTTCCTGTTGAGCCCGCTCGAGTTCAACCGCTACATCGACGAGTTCCAATCGCCGATCGTGAAGGCCTATTTCGACGTCGGCAACGTCGTCTTCTACGGGTACCCGCAGGACTGGATCCGGACGCTCGGCCGCCGCATCGCGCGCCTGCACTTGAAGGACTTCAAAGTGGACCGCGGCGCCGGCACCTTCGAGTGGAAGAATCTGGGCGAGGGCGACATCGACTGGATCGAGGTCCGCAAGGCGCTCGCCGATGCGCCAAACGCCACGTGGCTGACCACCGAGATCTCCGGCGGTGATCGGACGTATCTCACCGACGTGCTGCGGCGAGTGGACCGCTTCCTCGCCGGTTTCCGGCCGACCGACGCGCCCAGCGGGTGAGTCTGCCCTGGTTGAGCGACGACGACCCGCTGCCGCCGGTGGACAGCGCGCTGCGCCGGCCCAATGGATTGTTGGCGGCCGGCGGGGGGCTGTCGGTACGCCGGCTCGTTGACGCGTACAGCAAGGGGTGCTTCCCCTGGTACAGCGAGGGCGAGCCGGTGCTCTGGTGGAGCCCGGACCCGCGCATGGTGCTGGTGCCCGCCCAATTGCACGTGCCGCGGTCGCTGGCGCGTCGGATGCGTCGCGGCGACATCACGATCACCGCCGACCTCGCCTTTGCCGACGTCATGGCTGGCTGCGCCGAGCCGCGCGACGACCAGGGTGGCACCTGGATCACCGACGAGATGATGTCGGCCTACCTCGCCCTGCACGCCGCCGGCCACGCGCACTCGATCGAGGCGTGGCAGGACGGCCTGCTGGTCGGCGGGCTGTACGGTGTGGCACTGGGCCGCGCGTTTTTCGGCGAGTCGATGTTCACGCGCGTGCCGGACGCCTCGAAGATCGCGCTGATGACCCTGGTCGCGCAACTGCAGCAATGGGAGTTCGGCGTGGTCGACTGCCAGATGAAGACCGAACATCTGGCGCGCTTCGGAGCGCGCGAGATTCCGCGCGCGGCGTTTGTGCGGCAACTTGACGTCCTGGTGCCGCAAGCCGGGCCGCCATGTCCCTGGCGGATGGACCCGATCGTCCGATAACACGACGTGAGCGCCATGCCTGCGTCTGCCTGGATCTGTTCGTCCTGCACGCGCCGGGTTCCCCGGACGGTGGACGTGTGCCGCTGCGGGCACGAGTGGACAGGTTCGGAGGAGGCCGTCGCCGACCCCCAAGGAGACAGGTTTGCGACAACCGCCGTTGCGGGGAGCGCCATCGTGCTGATCGCGGCGGTCATCGCCTTCATCGCCATCGGCCGGTCCGGGCGGTTGGCCACACCGGCACGACCGGCGCTGGGGGCGCCCGAATCGGCCGAGGCGATCCCCTCGCCCGCAGCCGAATCCGACAGCCGCGTCCCGCAGTGGCCGACCGACCCGACCCTGTGGAAGGACTCGCCAACGCCGGGGCCCCCGGCAGTCTCCGCGCCCCAGGTCGCCTCGGGTGGCGGGGCATTGGGCCTCCGGTCCCTTGAAGACGTCATCAGCGCCTCGCTGCCGGCCGTGGCCCTGGTCGAGACCCCCGGGGGCCGGGGCACTGGCTTTTTCGTCGCGCCCGATACGCTCGTCACCAACGCGCACGTCGTCGAGGGCAACGCCTACGTGACGATCAAGCTGTCGACCGGCGAGACCCTGAGCGGGCGGGTGACCCAGCGCAGCGACGACCTCGACCTGGCGGCGATCCGCACCAACGACAGCCGTCCAGGGCAGGCGACCCTCGCGTTGGCGTCGTCGCGCGAGGTGCGCATCGGACAGGAGGTCATCGCGATCGGATCGCCGCTCGGGCTGCAGAACACCGTGACGCGCGGGATCGTGAGCGCGCTGCGGCAGGTCGGCTCGGTCGTGCTCGTTCAGACCGATGCGGCGATCAATCCGGGAAACAGCGGCGGGCCGTTGCTGGATCGGTCGGGCCGGGTCCTGGCCGTCGCGACGATGCGGATGGGAGGGCGTGCCGAGGCGCTGGGCTTCGGCGTCGGCGCCGAGCACGTGCGTGCGATGCTCGACGGGCGGGCGCCGCAGTCCGCGCAGACCGGGCAACGGCCGGCGGATCTGTTTGCACCCGGCCGCGCCGAGGGCACCGACGACGACCGCGAGACCGGCGAAGCGGCCTACGAACGCTTTCTGGTCGAGGTCGGCAAACGGGCCGACCAGCTCGATTCGTCGTGGACCGATTTTGTGGCCGATTGCTTGTCCGGCCGCGCGCCGTCCACGCGCAGCGACCGCGCGTGGTACGCGCTTTGGGAAAAGTTTGACGACACGAAGGTCTCTCCGGCGTGCACGCGGTTCGTTGCGGACTTCAAGACGGCCGCGCGTGAGTTCGAGCGCCGCATGACGGAGGCGGCCGACCGCGCGCGCGCCGTCGGCGTGTATCCAGGCGTGTGCCGCCAGCTTCGGCAGCGTCATCGGCTCGATTCCCCCAACTGGTAGGGCGGTGCGCCCTCCGACGCGGTTCCGTGCACCAATTGATAAGTCAGCGCGCGGATTGCCGTAATATTTGCACGTGCGCATCCACTTGCAGTACGGCCACGACGGGCTCGACGTCGACCTGCCCGGCGAGGTCACCGTCCTGGAGCCGCGGTTCGTCCAGGGGCTGCCCGACGAGCGGGCGGCGTTCCAGGCCGCGGTCCGCAAGCCCTTAGGCGCACGGCCTCTCACCGACGTCGTGTTGGCGGGCGAGCGCGTCGCGATCGTGATTCCCGACATCACTCGTCCCCTGCCGACCGACCGGCTGCTGCCGTGGGTGCTCGAGGAGCTGCGCCACCTGCCGCTGTCCGACGTGGTCGTCATCAACGGGACGGGCTCGCACCGGCTGAACACGCCCGACGAACTGCGGGGCATGGTGGGCGCGTCGGTCTTCGAGCAGGTGCGCGTGGTGAACCACGACTCGCACGACACCTCGACGCTGGCGCCGGCAGGCGTGGGTCTGGACGGCCGCCTTGTCTTCATGAACCGCGACTACATCGACGCAGACCGGCGCATCGTGCTCGGGCTCGTCGAGCCGCACTTCATGGCCGGCTTCTCTGGCGGGTACAAAGGGGTGTTTCCGGGCGTGGCCGACATCCATTCGATCATGCGGTACCACGACGCACAGATGATCGGGCACCCGAAGTCGACCTGGGGTGTGGTCGACGGCAACCCGACCCAGGAGCGCATTCGGCACGACGGCGGGCTGGCGCCCGTCGACTTCTGCATCAACGTCACCGTGAACCGGCATCGCGCGATCACGCGTTTTTTCTGCGGCGAGGTGCTGGCCGCTCACGATGCCGGGTGCCGGTACTCGCGCGAGACGGCGATGGTGGCCTGCCATCAGCCATTTCCGATCGTGGTGACGACCAACAGCGGGTATCCGCTCGATCAGAACTTGTACCAGGCCGTGAAAGGGATGTCGGCCGCCGCGCAGGTGGTGGCGCCCGACGGCTACATCGCCGCGGCCGCGCGCTGCAACGACGGGTTTCCGTCGCACGGTAATTTTCGCACGCTGCTGATGGACCACGCCTCGCCGCAGGCGCTGCTGGACACGATCCTCGCGCCTGGGTTTCTGCGGTACGACCAGTGGGAGGCGCAGATCCTCGCCAACATCCGGCT
>JAENWD010000247.1 GCA_016650245.1 Vicinamibacteria bacterium | reverse complement strand
CGCGTCATCGCCGCCGCCAGCAGCCGGTCGACCACCATCTGCGCTTGCGCGCACTGCATGACTTCCGCTGCCGCGGTTGTGGGGGGACTGATCTGCTGCTGGCCGAGAGGCATCGCGCCGACAGGTGCGGCCGCAGCCGCGATCAGGAAGATTGCGACACTGACATGGATTGCGCTCATTGTCTGCCTCCGCGTTCGCCAGCGCTGGACCTGCCCATGTCCATGCCGTCCGTGCCTTCGTCAGCTCCGCCGGGCGATTGCAGGCCGTCACCGGTCAGGAATCCTTGGATGCGCAGTGCTGCCCGCCAGCCATCCTCGATACTCTGCAGATACCGCGTCGACAGCTCGAAGAGACTACGCTGGGCAATCAAGACTTGCGGGTACGCCGCCGCCATCTCGCGATAGCGTGCCAGGTACAGCTGGTACGCCTCCTCCGCACGTGGCAAGATCTCGGTTCGGTACGCCTCGGAATCGTTCAACGCCGTCAGGTAGGTCGCAAACTCCGACGCCGCGCGCGACTTCAGCGACAACTCGAGGCGCTGCAGGTCAGACTGCGCCAGGGTCTCTTCTGCGCGTGCCGCCCCGATGCCCCCTCGGTTCCGGTTGAACAGCGGGAGACTGAGGCCCACCTCGAGTTGCCCTTCCCAGCCGATCGGACGCCCCGAGTCTTCGCCGCGTTCACGGTTATGGGCCGCGCCGCCACGTATGAAGAGATCGGGAAACGTCGCGCGCCGTGCTTGTGCGGTGATGGCCTGCGTTCGAGCCATCTCGGCTCGGGCGGCACGTATCTGCGGGCTCTGCTCGACGATGGCCCGAAGAGCCGCATCTCGCTCGATCTCAGGGATGACGTGATCGATCGATCCCGCGAAGGGGCGCGTCGCGATGTCCGCGCGTCCAACCATGGCGGCCAGCTGCTGCCGAACCGCGAACGCGCGATTCTTCGCCGCGTTCAGTGCCAGCTGTCCGCGGCGCGCCTCGATCTCAGATCCGAGAAAATCGGGACGATCCGCGACACCGACATTGAAGAGCTGCGCGGTAATGCCGACGGCTTCCGAGGCCAGTGCGGCGAGCCGTTCCTGTACCTCCACGCGACGCTGGGTCGTGAGCGCCTCGTAGAACAGTGTGCGCACCGAGCTCAGAATGCGTTGCCGTTGGACGTCGACAATGGCCTCGGCGCGCTCGGACGTGCGGTCGAACACCTGCCGGCCAAGCCGGAGCTTCCCCCCGAGCGGGATGGTCTGCTCCACGAAGAACCCGTGTTCGCCACGCGCATCCAGGTCCCCCGCCTTGAGCTCTTCTCCGGAATAGCCAATGACCGGGTTCGGCCACGTACCGGCCTGGCGCGCACGGCCGCGAGCCGCCTCAACACCGGCCTGCGCCGCGCGAGTCGTGGGATTGTTCTCCAGCGCCAGCTGCTCGAGTTCCGTGAGCGTGATTGGCGGCGCTGAGGCAGGTAATGGCATCTGCGCGTTCGCCGACGTCGCCAACATGCCCACTACGATGACGAACCTAAGAACCCTCATCGCTGGGCCACCTTGCTTTCCTGCTCTGCCTTGAGCGCTTGAATCTTGTCGAACAGCTCCGGTTCGAGCACTCGCACGATGGTCATCATCCCCATCGTCCCGCCGCTCCAGCCAGGCCGGAGTCCGTAGGTCTCTGGCTTGGCCACCATGTCGTCCATCACCATGACCATGTCCTGCGGGTACCCGGGGAACATGCCGGCGTTGGGGGCTGCCGCCCGGTCCGATGGCAGGGCCGTCGAGGCGTTCGCTTGCGACATCATGAGGGGCCCAACCATCGAGACCATCTGGTTCATCATGTGGTGCGGCAGATGGCAGTGAAAGTGCCAGTCGCCTGGATTGTCGGCCACGAACTCGATGTCACGCGCCTGCGCCACGCCGACAAGCACGGTGTTCTCGGGCATCACCGCGGTCGTTCTGACCCGCCCACCTTCGGTGCCCGTCACGTAGAACTGGTGACCGTGGATGTGCATCGGATGGTGATCCATCCCAAGGTTTACGAGGCGGATACGAACTCGTTCACCGAGCTTGACGACCAGCGGAGTCGTGGCGGGGCCGGACTTTCCGTTCAGGGTCAGCCAGTTGAACTCCATAGCCAACGAGTTGGGAATGGTGTTGTTCGGAAGCAGCGCCCATTCCTGGAGGATGATGCCGAAGTCCCGATTCACGCGCGGCGTGTGCGCGCGGCGCGGGTGGATGATGAAGAGCCCAATCAGCCCCATCATCTCCTGCATCGCCATATGCGAGTGGTAGAAGAACGTGCCGTTCTGCTTCAGCGTGAACTCGTAGATGAACCGGCCTCCCGGAGTAATGGCATCCTGCGAGATACCGGGCATGCCATCCATGTCGTTGGGAATCTCGAGGCCATGCCAGTGCATCGAGAACGGCTCCGGCAGGTGGTTCTCGACGTTGAGCCGGACGTGATCCCCTTCAGTGACCTGGATGGTCGGCCCGGGAATGCTCCCGTTGAACCCCCACCCATCCAGGACGCGGCCCGGAATCAGTTCGGTGCGCACGTGTTCAACCCGGATGTCGAACACCTTCACCCCGTTGTCGAGCCGCCACGGCATATCCGGGACGTCTGGGCTGACGACCGGGACAACGCCAGGGCCAAGCTGGTGTGGCGCTACAGACGGCCCCGGCGGCGAAGGCCCCACTACCCCTTCGGTCTGAGGCGGTAACGACGGGTGAACGTGTTGCGCGTAAGCGGTGTGCGCGGAAGCGGCGCCGGCAACCGACGCCAGCCCGCGCAGAAACAGACGTCTGCTGGACGGCATGCGAACCTCTAACTTGGAAACGGACGAGTGAACGCGATCGGGAGCGCGCGGATCGGCGCGCGGCGGCGTTCAGATTCGAAGGACGGTCGAACGAGAGTTCGTACTACGAGGGTTCAAACCTGGCGGACCGTGCATCGCTACAACAGTCCTCGTGCCGGGCTCTGGTAGAAACGCAGGCACGGCAACCAGCGATAGTGCTTCGACCGAGGTGACGAGCTGGTCGCGCCCGCTGGTGCCAGTCAGAAGCGCCGGAGACTCTGCGGCGTGTGGATGACCGCAGTCGTGCGCTGTACCGCGTGCCGTTGTGCCTTCACGCGCTGCCGCGCTATGGCAGGGCGACGACTTTGCTTGAGGCTGGTCGCAATCGAGTTCGCACAGCGCGCCCATCACGGGACCTGCCGCCATCAGAAGCGCAAACAGGAGCGCGAAGGAGCGAAGCCTCACAACCCCCTCAGTATACATGCTGCCTACAGTCTGATGCCTCGCAGCCTGAGGGCGTTTCCGATCACCGAGACCGAGCTGAAGGTCATGGCTGCGCTGGCGATGATGGGGCTCAGCAGGAGACCGAAGACTGGATACAGGACGCCCGCCGCGACGGGGACACCCAGAGTGTTGTAGACGAACGCGAAGAACAGGTTCTGACGGATGTTCCGCATGGTGACCTGGCTCAGCCGCCGCGCGCGCACGATGCCGCGCAGGTCGCCCTGCACCAGCGTCACCCCCGCGCTCTCCATGGCGACATCGGTCCCGGTCCCCATGGCGATGCCCACGTCGGCCTGCGCCAGCGCGGGCGCGTCGTTGATGCCATCGCCGGCCATCGCCACCCGATGGCCCTGCTGCTGCAGACGCTTGACGACCTCCGCTTTCTGCTCTGGCAGCACCTCGGCCTCGACCTGGTCGATGCCCACCGATCGGGCCACGGCGTCGGCCGTCACACGGCTGTCGCCCGTCAGCATGACGACGCGCAGCTTCGCGGCGTGCAACGCTTGAATCGCTTCGACAGTGGTCGCCTTGATGCGATCGGCGACGCCGACAAGCCCAGCGGGCACGCCATCAATCGCGACGAACATCACCGTTTCGCCGCCCTTACGCAGCTCGTCGGCGCGTGCCGTCAACGCATCCGCCGTGGCCCCAAGCTCCACGAGCAGCTGTGCGTTGCCGACGGCGACGGTCTGCCCATCCACTTTGCCGATCACGCCCTTGCCGGTGACCGATCGAAAATCCGTCACGGCCACGATGGTCACGCCGCGGTCCTTCGCGCCGCTGACAATGGCGGCCGCGAGCGGATGCTCGCTCACCTGCTCCAGGCTCGCGACGAGCCGCAACAGCCCTGGCTCGTCCAGACCCGCTTGTGGGACAACCGTGGTCAGGGTCGGCTTGCCTTCCGTCAGCGTCCCCGTCTTGTCGACGACGACGGTGTCGATCTGCTCCATCAACTCGAGCGCCTCGGCACTGCGGAGCAGCACACCCACCTCGGCGCCTTTGCCGGTGCCGACCATGATCGACATCGGCGTTGCCAGGCCCAGGGCGCACGGGCAGGCGATGATGAGCACGGCCACCGCGTTGACCATCGCGTGCGTCAGGCGAGGCTCCGGGCCGTACAGCGCCCAGACGGCAAATGTGACGACCGCGACGGCGATCACCGCCGGAACAAACCACCCGGAGACGGTGTCGGCCAGACGCTGAATGGGCGCGCGGGATCGCTGGGCCTCGCCGACCAGCCGGACGATCTGCGCAAGCAACGTGTCGCTGCCGACGCGTTGGGCCTCCATCACGAACGTGCCTGTGCCGTTGACCGTGCCTCCGGTCACCTTGCTCTGCGCGGTCTTCTCCACTGGGATCGGCTCGCCGGTGACCATCGACTCATCCACCGTCGTGCTGCCGTCGATGAGCACGCCGTCCACCGGGACGCGCTCTCCCGGCCGGACCCGCAGGCGATCGCCGACATGCACGTCCTCGAGCGGCACGTCCTGCTCCGCTCCCTCCGGACTCACTCGACGCGCCGTCGTCGGCGCCAGCCCGAGCAGGTTCTTGATCGCGCGGCTGGTCCGGCTGCGGGCGCGCAACTCCAGCACCTGGCCCAGCAGCACGAGCACGACGATCACGGCCGCCGGCTCGAAGTACACGCCGAGTTCGCCGCCGTGCGATCGGAGCGAGGACGGGAAGAGCCCTGGCAGAACCGTCGCGACGACGCTGTAGGCGTAGGCGGCGCCCACGCCCAGAGCGATCAGTGTGAACATGTTCAGGTGCCGGTTCACGACCGACGCCCACCCGCGGACGAAGAACGGCCAGCCGCCCCACAGCACGACCGGCGTCGCGAGCGCGAACAGCAGCCAGTTCATCCATCCGGTCGGCAACAGGTGCTGCAGCGGCTGCGCGGGCAGCATGTCCGACAGCATGAATGCCAGAGTCGGCGCCGTGAGGACCAGCGAGCAGCGAAAGCGCCGCCACATGTCGTCCAGCTCGGGGTTCTGCTCCTCGAGGGTGACCACCCGCGGCTCGAGCGCCATCCCGCAGATCGGGCACGACCCAGGTGCGTCGCGCACGATCTCCGGGTGCATCGGACAGGTGTATTCGACGGTAGACATGCTGTGGCCTCTCGGGCCGCGGGCATTACTTCACGTACTGCCCAGGACTGGCGTCGAACTTGGCTTTGCAGCCCTTGGAGCAGAAGTAATACGTCTGCCCCTGATACTCGCTGGTGCCCGCCGCCTTCGCTGGATCGACCTGCATGCCACAAACGGGGTCTGTCTTCATGTGTGCCTCTTTCACGAGCCTTGACGAAGCCTTGCTCGGCAGATCTCGGCCGTCTTCCGGCTAGTATAGGTCACACATTGTCGTTTGACGACCGCTGAGCCCGGTCGCCTATGATGGCGGCCATGAGAGCTGCAGCAATCAGCGTAATCGCCGCGGTGGTGATGTCCACGCAGAGTGTGGGATCGGACGCGGGCCAAGGCCTTGCCTGGCGTCCAGCGATCCAGGAGCTCGACTCCCCTGCCGCGAAGGGCAGCGCACAGCCGCAGATGTCTGTCTCGGCGCGGGGCGTGCTTCTCAGCTGGATCGAGCACACCGGCACGCGTGCGTCGCTGAAGTTCTCCGAACGCACCACCACCGGATGGTCCGAGCCGCGCACCGCTGCGTCTGGTGACGACTGGTTCGTGAACTGGGCCGACGTGCCGTCGGTCGTCAGACTCGACAACGGGACGCTGGTGGCGCACTGGCTGCAGATGAGTGGCACGGACACGTATGCCTACGACGTCCGGCTCGCCTACTCGAAAGACGACGGACGCACCTGGTCAGCGTCGTTCACGCCGCATCACGACGGCACCAGGAGAGAGCACGGCTTCGCGTCGCTCTTTCAGATGCCGGGCGCCGGCCTTGGCCTGATCTGGCTCGACGGGCGCGGAATGAGCTCGGCGGAAGGGCACGACGCGCACGGCGGCGCGTCGGCAGGCGCGATGAGCGTGCGCTTCGGCACGTTCGACACGAACTGGACGCAGACATCCGAGATGCCGGTGGATCTGGGCGTCTGCGAGTGTTGCCCGACAACCGCAGTCGTGACCAGCGATGGGCCGCTGGTGGCGTTCAGAAACCGCTCGGAGAACGAGGTCCGCGACATCTATGTGTCGCGCCTCGACCACGGCGTGTGGACCGAACCCAAGGCCGTCACCGACGACGGGTGGACGATCGCCGCGTGCCCTGTGAATGGCCCGATGCTGAGCGCGCGCGGACGCGATGTGGCGATCGCCTGGTTCACCGTGAAAGAGGACGTGGGCCACGCCTACGCGGCGTTCTCGGCGGACGCCGGCCGCACCTTCGGCGGGCCCATCCGGCTGGACGTGACATCCGCGCTGGGGCGCGTGGACATCGAGCTGCTGCCGGACGGCTCTGCCGTGGCGACGTGGATCGAGTTTGCCGGGCAGCGCTCCAGGTTCAGCGCGCGACGGGTGCACCCGTCAGGTCGAGCCTCGGCTCTGGTGTCCGTTGCGGCCGTCGACGGGGCGCGCACGAGCGGCTACCCCCGCATTGCGCTTCGGGGCGACGAACTGGTGTTCGCGTGGACGGACAGCACGGGCGGCCGGTTTCGCGTGAAGACGGCCGCGACGCGTGTGACGCCCACGGGGCCGTGAGCGCCATTGCGAGCGTATGGCGTCCGCGATCGACTCGTTAGTTTGAGCTCAAATATATGTCGAATATACTGCGGGCCGACATGGCCGTCACGCCTCGGCGCCGCCGCTCCGTCGCCGCTCCGGACCGGGTGCGCGTCAGCGCATCGGAACTCAACGACGTCTTGCAGTTCATGCGGCTGCTGTGGGCCATCGTCCACGCGCTGGACACCGCGTCCAAGCGCATGAGTCGCCACCTGGGCGTGACCGGACCCCAGCGCCTTGTGTTGCGGGTGGTCGGCATCTTCCCCGGGCTGTCGGCAGGCCAGCTGGCCGCGACGCTGCACGTCCACCCGAGCACGCTCACCGGAGTGCTGCGGCGCCTGGTCCGCCAGAAACTGCTGAAGCGAGCCAGGCACGCCAGCGACCGCCGTCGAGCCGTGCTGCACCTGACGCCCCGCGGGGAGACGCTCAATGCCGTGACACGCGGCACCGTCGAGGAGTCGGTCGCCAGGGCGCTTGGCCTGGCGAGCGACAGGGACCGGAAAGCGACCCAACGCGTGCTCGCGCTGCTGGGAGACGGCCTCGGCCGCCCGATGCCGGCAAACGATCGCGACGGTTAGGTCCGAAGGTGCGTCAGCCTGCCGCTGACACGCAGCGGCACCGTGTGCGACGTCGCCAGATAGGCTGCTGCTCCGCAGATTGCCGGGGCCAGGGCCAGACCCGCGTCGCGCCAGACCGGAGAGGCCCGCTGACGGCTGGTAAGTTGAAGGCGAGTCGCGATGGTGGTTGACGAGAACATGCCGGGCACGGACGTGCGGTGAATGATACGTCGGCTGGAACTTCCTGTCGCCTCCCTCGGCGCGACGAGGGTTTCCGATCCCAACTCCTCCTGGCTCGACCCCTGCGGCTCTGTTTCCGCCCGTTCGTTGGCATTTCTGGTCGCATGCAATACAATTGATTTGACTACAAACTATATGTCGATCGCCGGCTGGCGTGAATCGTCACCGTGTTTCCGTGGCGTCCGACGATGCACGCAATGGGAACTCCCCGAAGCGTGATCCACGGCCCGATCCGGCGTAGACTCGACGGCCATGGCGCGGGCCCGATTCCCTGGTCGTCGCGTCGGCTCCAACATGGCGAGTGGCCGTGGATGGCCCGCCGACGCTCGGCGGCCCTGGGTGACGACTGAAGTGACATATGGCGCAGCCTGAGGCTCCCGGCACACAACCCAACGACAAGCTGCTTGGCACACGGTCCTTGAAGATTCGCATCGTGCTCGCAAGCGCGGTCCTGCTGGCGGTCGGCGCGCTGCTGGCTCCGGGGGCCGCCCCCGGCGACGCATCGCAACGGTTGTCGGCGCCGGAGGGGCGCGCGGCGCCGTTGCTGGAAGAACAGGTGCAGCGTCGAGAAGCAGGCCTGCGCTTTCGTGGCGTCCAGGACGTGGCGACTCGGGTTCGGGACCACGGGGCTGCGATCCAGCCGGCTGCGGAGCTCCGAGTACAGACCCTGACCGACTTCGCACGTGAGGACGGACCACGTGCGGCCCAGGCTGGCTTCGGCGTGTACGTGTCCGACACCCAGATGTTGACCCACGCCGACGCGCTCGGGGGGCGCGCAACGGTCACCGTGTCGACGCCGGGTGCGGGGATGGTCGAGGCGAGAGTCGCGGCATACGAAGCGTCCACGGGTCTGGTGCTGCTGCAGACGCCGCCAACCGGACGGCGTCCGGTCACGCTGGCTAGTGAGATACCCGCAGCCGGGACGCTCGCGGTGGCGGTCGGACAGCGCGATGGCCGCGACGTGGCCGTTCCGGTCTTCATCACGGATGTCAGCAACGGCCGCTACGAGATCGCCGACATGGGCGG
>JAENWD010000246.1 GCA_016650245.1 Vicinamibacteria bacterium | reverse complement strand
GACCCGACGCTCCTGCTCGGCAGCCGAGTTGTCCGGCGACCTGTCGTTGGCGATGTTCTTGCCGACGGCAGGGCCGTCGCCGAACAGGTCGCGCCGCATGTCCAGATTGATGACGACCGGCTCGTAGGTCTGGCCGTCGTCGTCAGCGCCGAACCAGCGCCCCTCGACGACGTCGAGGCCCAGCAGGTCCTTGAAGCCGTCGGTCACTTCTGCCACGCCGAACCCAATCTGCCGGCCGTGCCAGTTGTATCGACTGTTGGACGCGCCGAACTGGTACGGCGACAGCATCGCCCCAGCGGTCTTCTCGATTTCGGGGAATTCCGCAAGGGCCAGCATCAGCTGGCGCGTGGTCTCCTGCTGCCCCGGGTCGAAGACGTCGTCGGTTTGCTGCTTCATGTCGACCGCGATGCTCCACACTCGCTCGATTGAAAAGCCAATCGGCCGGCGCCAGTTGTCCGCCGTATAGACGCCAAGGGCCACCACGGCGAACAGGACCAGGAACGAGACGAAGATCTCGGTCATCATCAGGACGTTCGTCCGCTTCCGGTTCCAGATCAACTTGAAGACGTGACGGATCATCGCGAGGCCCCTTTCAGCGCCATGACCGGATGCAGCCGCGACATGCGCCAGGCCGGGTACACACCGGACAGCAGCCCGAACACGACCGCCAGCAGGACGCCCCACCCGAAGATGCGGTAGTTCAGCTGGAGCTGGGCGTACTGGATCGTGCCGCTGCTGTTGATGACCTGCAGCAGCAGCGCGGCGCCGGCAAACCCGATGGCGGCCCCGACCAGCGTGAGCACGAGGTTTTCGACGACGAACTGCCCCACCAGCGTGCGCGACGACGCCCCGAACGCCTTGCGGACCCCGATCTCGGAGGCGCGCTCCATGATGCGGCTGGTGTTCAGGTTGATCAGGTTCACCGCCGGCAACAGCATGAACAGGCACGCCGCCACCGTCAGCGCTATCTGCAGCCGCCCGCCGAATCCCGTCCCCGCGCCCGTGCCGTTGCCAGTGAACATGCGCCCCATCGTGTCGAACAGCGTCTCGGGCGTGGCTTCGAGCTTGTTGAACATGGGATCGCTGGGCTTCATCGTCCGCAGACGTGACCATAGTTCGTCGCGGGTGAGCGCAAGCTTGGACGGATCGTTCAGCAGGAAGATCCCCATGAAGTCGCCGACGTACTCGCGGGTGTAGCTGTCGGACTTCGCTGTGGTGTGGGGCACCCAGATGTCGGCAAACGGGACCAGCCGGAGAATGGGCACATCGGGGACGACGCCGACGACCGTGAACCGCTGGCCGTCCACCTCGATGATCTTACCGAGCGCTGGCTGGCCGCCGAAGAAGCGCACGCGCGTCGTGTCGTTGATTACGGCGACCATGCGATGGTCGGCCACGTCCGCGTTGGTGAACGGGCCGCCTTCGAGAAAGTGAAAGTCGAGAATCTGCCAGAACGTGCCGTCGGTGCGCTTCAGGTACGATTTGACGCGCTGGCCGTTCAGATAGGAGTAGGCGCCGCTTTGCAGTGTGGCCACGGCCATCTGCTCGACGTTGGGCAGGTTGCGCGCGTACTTGTCGAGCAGCGCGTACCCGGCAAAGCCGTTGCGCCGCGAGTGCTCGCCGCTCAACTGCGCGTAGTAGATCCCCACCGTGCGCCCGTGCTTGGTTTCCGGCGGATAGGCGGCCACCACGTGGTCGAGCAGCGCCGTCACCAGCGTCAGCACGACCAGCGTGAACGCGATGCCGAACAGCGAGATGAAGGTGAAGAACTTGCGGCGCAGCAGCACCTTCAACGCAAGTTTCAAGTAGCTCTTGATCATCAGTTCACCATTCGGCCGTCGAAGAGCCGGACGATGCGCTCTGTCTGTTCAGCCTGATGCGCGTCGTGTGTGACCATCACCACCGTGGTCCTATCGCGCGCCTGCAGGTCTTTCAGCAGGGCCATGATGTCGTTGCCCATCTGGCTGTCGAGATTGCCTGTCGGCTCGTCGGCCAGCACGATACGCGGGCGTCCGACAATGGCGCGGGCGATGGCCACGCGCTGCTGTTGGCCGCCCGAGAGCTGCGACGGGAAGTGGTGCATGCGCGAGCCCAGGCCCACACGTTCCAGCGCGGCCTGCGCCAGCGTGCGGCGCTCGCTGCCCGGCATCCGCCGATACAGGAGCGGAATCTCGACGTTGTCGGTGATGCTGAGGTCGGCCACCAGGTGGTACGACTGGAAGACGAAGCCGATCTCGCGGTTCCGAAGTCGGGCCAACGCCCGGTCCTGATAGGTGGCGACTCTCTCGCCGCCGATCGCGACGGTGCCGCCGCTGGGCGCGTCGAGCAGGCCCATCAGGTTCAGCAGGGTGCTCTTACCGCAGCCCGACGGCCCCATGATCGAGATGAACTCGCCCTCGCGCACGTCCAAGTCGATGCCCGACAGCGCAACTGTCTCGATACGATCGGTGCGGTAGACTTTCTCGATTCCCTTCAGAGCAATCATCGTCGGCGCCTCGTGTCTCGGCCTGGCGGGCAACACGTCGTCAGCAGTCAATACAGCCATTCCCATCCCCCGCGGCCGAAGGCCGCCCCCACGCGAGCGCAGCGAGCGCCCCAACGTCCCTCCGCGACCGAAGGTCGCGCCCTACTCCAGCCGCACCCGCTCCAGGCGCAGATAATCGCGCATGTCGGAGATGACGACCTCGTCGCCCGGCATCAGGCCGCCGGTGACTTCGAAGAAGTCCACGCTGGCGATGCCGAATGTCACCCTCTGTCGCTCTGCGCGAGTGCCGCGCACGACAAACACCGGCTGCGTGCCTTCGCCGGTGGCAAACGGCCCGCGGCGCACGCGCACCGTCTGGGGCTGCCGCGCCGTGACGATCTCGACGTCCACGCGCAGGTTCGACCGCAGCAGCGGGCTGGACCGCTCGGCCAGCGCGACCGCGACCGTGATCACGCCGTTGGCGACAGTGGGGTTGATAGCGGCGACCGTGCCCTCGAGCCGCTCCTCGCCGATGCGGACCGTGGCCGGCTGCCCGACGACGAGGCGCTTGGCGTGGACGTCCGAGACGTTGGCGTCCACGCGGAACGACGCGAAGTCGGCCACGCGGGCCAGGGCCTGGCCCTTCGTGACAGAGACGCCCTCTTCAGTGATCACCCATGTGAGGACGCCCGCGCGGTCCGCGCGAGGCGAGGCGAGGTCCAGTTGCCGACGCGCTTCAACTTCCTCGCCGCGCAGCTTGGCGATCTCCAGGTCGAGGCCGGCCAATTCCGCGCGCGTGGCTTCCTCCGCGTTGTCGCGCTCGGCGCGCAGCTGCTTCAGCTCGATCCCGGCCTGCGCGGTGGCGAGTTCAGATTTCTTCAGCAGCTCCTGTGAGAGCAACCCCTCGACCGACAGTTGCCTGTCGCGCTGGAACTGCGCGTCGAGCGAGGCCAGCTGCAGCGCCTTCACGTCGGCGCGTCCTTCGATGTCGATGAGGCTCTTCTTCAACGAGAGGCGCGTTTGCAGCTGCGCGTTGGCCTTGATGGCCAGATCCTGCGACAGCTTCTCGACCGTGAGACGCGCCTGGCTGACATCGAGTTGAAGGATCGGCTGGCCGGCGGCGAGCTTTGCGCCGGCGCGCTCGATGACGCGCAGCACGCGCGCCTCGACGGGACTGGTGATGACTTGCTCGACTTCCGGCACGACCACACCGGTCGCGCTGATGGTGGCGTCCACCGGCCCGCGCTCCACCAGAGCCGTCCGGATGGCGTCGCGCCGAAGGCTGGGCGAGAGCAGTCCGGGCAACCAGAGATAGCCAACCACGGCCAGGGACAGCGCCGTGCCGCCCATGGCGAGCCGGCGGCGCGTCTGGCGGCGGGTGATGTCTGGGTCGAGCGGGCGGTCCACGGCAGACAGCTGTCGCAAGGGGCAAGCCATTCACGCGCGCGATTTCAGGCCTGTTTCGCCACGCGCGGATCCCGTGACGTCCGAGGGCGCACGAGAGCTGTTCGGAAGTGAACAGGGCCGCACCAGGCACCAAGCACGTGGCACGAGGCACCGCACCCAGCACCCGGCACG
>JAENWD010000245.1 GCA_016650245.1 Vicinamibacteria bacterium | reverse complement strand
GCTCGAACTGGCGAACTTCCAGTCTCCGTACAACAAAATGGATATGCCGACGCCGAAGCCGCAGCACGACGACCCGACCAACCGCCCGTCCGACAGCGACCGCCGCGCCGTGCTCGGCGCACCGCGCCTGTCCGTCGACCGGCCGATTCTGCTCGTCAACGTGCGCCCCGGCCGTTCCGCCACACCCGCAGAAGTGCGGATCAGCAACACGGGTACCGGCATCGTTCCGTGGCGTGTCAGCGCCAACAAATCGTGGATCACCGTCTCGTTGCAAGCAGGCGTCGCCGTCGGGCCCGACCTGCCGTGCCTGCCCACGTCACCGTGCGAGCGCACGTCGGTGCTGAAGGTCTCCGTCGACCCGCGAAAGATCGTCGGCAGCGACGCCGCGGTCGTGACGATCCAGGGCCTCGGCGAAGGCGGCTCGCGTCAGGAGATCGCCGTCTTCATCCAGGTCAACGTCGCCATCGGCATCCCCGGCACGACGAAGAACTAGCGCTACCCGGCTTCGTTTGAACTGGGCGGTAGGGGCGAACCTGCGTGTTCGCCCCGGTATCGCACGTCCACCTCGCCATTCGCGTGTCCTCGCGACGCCATCCTCCGCTAAGCGTGCAACGCATAGCTGCCATCCCTCGCCTGTTACGGCGTTGTAATCCGCCGCCTCCAAATTGCGCACCCGAACCATGATCTGGGCGCGCACCTCGCCCGAACCACTCCTATCGGACAGGGCGCGGACGCGCCTTCGATGCACGGCCGCCGGATCGAAACGGCCCGTGGAGTTGGAACAGGAGAAGGTTTTGATGGCAGATCTCTTGAAGCGAGGGCGCATTCTCGGCCTCGGCGTCCTCATCGTTGGCCTGGCGGCCCTCGGCGCGGCGTGCGGCGATGACGACGACGACCCGACACCCGTGAACACGCCCGCGGCGATGGCAACCACGCCCGCAGGCGACGACGAAACGCCCGAAGGCGACGCCACTGCCGAAGGTGATGACGAAGTACTGGGCGAAACGCCCGGCTGGGCGGGCGGCGCCACTGGCACCGTCTTCTACACCAAGGATTTTTTCTGCAACGACGACACCTGCGAGACCGGTAACGACGGCACCAACCCCGATGGCGTGACCGAGCCGGTACCGACGGTGTGGGTGCTCGTACCGCTGTTCATGGAGACCGACGGCATCGAACTACACTGCCCGACGGCGGGCGAGTGTGTCGCGCACCCCAGCGAGATCAATGTCAGCTCGATCGGCCTCGGCGACACGATCCCGTTGCCGCCGCACAGCCACATCATCGATCCCGACGAAGCAGGCTTCTCCGCCGCTGCTGAGACGCCGTGGGACGTGGTCGTCGTTGGCATCAACTCGCGCGAAGCGTGGGACAAGCTCGAAGCCGGCAAGTCGCTCGCAGCGTTGCGTGCGGTCCAGGCTGAAGGCGAGACCAGCGCAACCGGCGACGTGCCGACCGACCTGATCCTTTTCTTCGGCGTGCGTTCGTAGCCGAACATCGTGCGCCCGGGCGGAGCCAAACGGCCCGCCCGGGCCGCACACGAGACCACCAGCCGCCAATTCCACAACGCAAGGATCGACACGATGACGATGCAAGCCTCCAACGCAAGCACGGTGAGCCGCGATGACAGCCGCGCACGCGCGCTGCGGCTACGCGACGTTCAGGCGCCGCTCTCGCTGCTACTGACTGCTATGGGCGCGATCGCCGTCATCGTCGGCTCCTACGCCGCGTGGGCGACGTTCTATGCGGGGCTCGTTCAGCGTGACGGTGTCTCGGGCCACGGGAAATACTTCATCGCGCTGGCCGTCGCATCGGTGCTGGCATCGGCCGTCTCAACCCGGCGCGGCCTGCAGGCGATCCGATGGATCGTGCCTGCGGCT
Source organism: Vicinamibacteria bacterium (assembly GCA_016650245.1). Taxonomy (GTDB): domain Bacteria; phylum Acidobacteriota; class Vicinamibacteria; order Vicinamibacterales; family JAENWD01; genus JAENWD01. The sequence continues at coordinate 950 of JAENWD010000245.1, read as the reverse complement.
GGCGCCACGATCGCCCTCGTCGCCGGCCGCGACCTGCGCAATCTCTACGCCCTGCAGGACGATCCCGCCGCGGCGTGGTACGTCGTCGGTCGCGGCGACGGTTTGTACATCGTCATCGCCGGTGCGCTGCTGATCGCAGCATCGTTCCTCGCCGCACCCGCGCTGCCGATCGTCCGCCGCGCGCACATCGCCGGCGCCGCACATGCCGTCACCAGCATCGCGGGCGTCGCGATGCTGATCGCCGGCGTGTACGGCGAGTACTACCTGCACCTCGCGTCGGGCGGCCACGCCCACAACCACACGCAGGTGCTTCAGAGCGCGCACGTTCTCACGGCTGCGGGCGGTTCGCTCCTGTTCGTCGTGTTCACAGCCGCCATCTACCGCCTCGGCGGCGCCGCTCGCGCGAGGCTTAGCTGAGCGGGCGGTTCGAGTGCGGGATGGTGATAGGGATGTAAGCCGATCTAAAGCGCCGCCGCTACGAAGGCTGGCGCGACAAGGCCTCGGTCGCCGCCAGGATCCCACAGTCCAACGATTGAGCGCCGACTGACCGCTCGAGACCCCCACCTCCCACCGCCCACTTCCAACCGCCTTGATCATCCCCACTTCATCGCCTACAATCGATTAGCACTCCCTCTCCGCGAGTGCCAGAATCACGGCTTCAACTGGTCCACCCAGAATCAATACAAGGATGAGGTAGATATGGCCAAGCAGCTTCTCTTCGAGGAAGACGCCCGTCACGCCCTGATGCGCGGCATCGATGCCCTGGCGGACGCCGTCAAGATCACCCTCGGCCCCAAGGGCCGCAACGTCGTGCTGGACAAGAAGTTCGGCGCCCCCACCATCACCAACGACGGCGTCACCATCGCCAAGGACGTCGACCTTGAAGAGCCCTTCGAGAACATCGGCGCCCAGCTCGCCAAGGAGATCGCCTCCAAGACGAACGACATCGC
>JAENWD010000244.1 GCA_016650245.1 Vicinamibacteria bacterium | reverse complement strand
TCCTTGATTGTCACGCTTGGCGGAAACGCCATCGTGTCTTCGTTGTAACGGCCGACTTCGAAGATGTGCGTGCGCGGCTGGTCGAACAGCTGCGTGCCCTTGTTCTTCAGCAGCGTGCGGTAGTAGGCGACCAGCTCGTTGAAGCCGCCGGTGGCGCCGTACAGGTAGTAGCGCTGTCCTCGGCCCGCGTCGTAGGACGTCAGGAAGACCGCATTGGGATAGACCGGCACGCCCAGGGCGCCGTCGGCCGGCGGGGCCTCTTGCGGAAACAGCGAGTTCAGGGGCGAGGTGGCTGCCGGGTCCGGCGGCGGTGCGGCGGGCTGTGCCGGGCGCGCGCTCTGCGGCGCCTGCGCCAGCAGCAACAGAATCGCGATGACCATGAGCCATTGTAGCCTGCTCGCTGCCGCCGACTCGCATCGCGACTGGGCGGTCGCGCTCATCGAGGATCTCGTGCGGCTCGAGTCGCCGTCGGGCGACGTCGCCGCACTCAACCGGTGCGGCGGGGCGCTTGCCCATCACATGACGGCACTTGGCGGCCGCGTGACGCCGATTGCCGCTCCTGGCGCCGGCGACCACCTCCGCGCAGAGTTCGGGACAGGCGAGTCGCAGGTGCTGGTGCTGGGCCACTTCGACACTGTCTGGCCGGTCGGCCAACTCGAACGTATGCCAGTGCGCCTCGAAGACGGGCGCCTTTACGGGCCGGGATCTTTCGACATGAAGGCCGGCATCGCCCAGGCGCTGCTGGCCGTGCGCGCGATCGCCGACACCCATCGGCGCCGGCCGCATCGGCTCGTCATGCTCTGGACCACCGACGAGGAGATCGGCAGCACCACATCGCGCGGACTCATCGAGTCCGAGGCGCGTCGCAGTCGCGCGGTGCTCGTGCTCGAGCCGTCGCTGCCAGGCGGCGCGCTCAAGACCGCCCGCAAGGGCGTCGGCGAGTTCCGCGTGCGCGCGAACGGCATCGCCTCGCACGCGGGCGTCGACCCAACCCGTGGCGCCAGCGCCATTCACGAACTCGCCTGGCAGGTGACACGCCTCACCGAGCTCACCGACCCCGCGACAGGCGTCACGGTGAACGTCGGCCTCATCAGCGGCGGCAGCCGCAGCAACGTCGTCGCCGACCTTGCCGAGGCCGTCGTCGATGTCAGGATCCCGACGATGGCGGACGCCGCCCGGGTCACATCCGCCATCACGCAGCTGGTCCCGCGCGACAGCCGTGTGCAGATCGAGGTAAGTGGCGGCATCGACCGGCCGCCGCTCGAGCGAACTTCCCAGGTGGCGGCGCTCTTCGACCTGGCCGCGGTCATCGCCGCAGATATGGGACGGACGCTCGCCGAGGGCGCCACCGGCGGCGGCTCGGACGGAAACTTCACCGCCGCACTCGGCATCCCAACATTGGACGGACTCGGCGCAGAGGGCGACGGGGCGCATGCGCTCCACGAGCACGTGCTGGTCGAGTCGCTCGCCTTCCGGGCCGCATTAGTGGCTGGCCTGATCCTCAACGTAAAATAGGGGACGGGTGCTGCGGGGTGCTCTCAGGTGCTCTAGGGTGCTCTCAAGTCCGAAGTCCGAAGTCCGGAGTCCGTATGACCAACACCCTCAAGACGACCCTGCTCCTCGGGTTGCTCAGCGGGTTGCTTCTCTACATCGGCGACCTGCTCGGCGGCCCTCAGGGGCTTGTGATCGCGTTTGGATTCGCGCTCGTCACCAACGTCGTCTCGTACTGGTTTTCGGACAAGATCGCCCTGGCGATGTACTCCGCCAGGCAAGTGGGGCCCGAGCACCCGCTCTACCAGCTCACCGCGCAGCTTGCCCGCAAGGCAGGGCTGCCGGCGCCGAAGGTCTACGTCATCCCCGACGAGTCCCCCAACGCGTTTGCGACCGGCCGCAACCCGTCACATGCGTCGGTGGCCGCCACCGAGGGGCTGATGCGGGTGCTCAGCCAGGACGAGCTGGCCGGCGTCATCGCCCACGAGCTGGCGCACGTCAAACACCGCGACATCCTGATCAGCTCGGTCGCAGCCACCATCGCGGCGGCCATCATGATGGCCGCGCGCTTTGCCATGTTCTTTGGCGGCAGGGGCGACGACCGCGACGGCGGCAGCCCGATCGCGGGCCTGCTGATGCTGATCCTGGCGCCGATTGCGGCGATGCTGATTCAGATGGCCATCTCGCGCTCGCGCGAGTTCGCCGCCGACGCCGGCGCGGCGCAGATCATCGGATCGCCGCACCCGTTGGTGAACGCGCTGCGGAAGATCGATGCCGTCGCGAAGCGCCTGCCGCTGGTGGCCAACCCGGCTACGGCGCACATGTTCATCATCCAGCCCTTCACCGGGGCCGCGCTGGCGTCGCTGTTTGCCACGCATCCGCCGATGGACAAGCGGATCGCGGCGCTGCTCG
>JAENWD010000243.1 GCA_016650245.1 Vicinamibacteria bacterium | reverse complement strand
CTACAACACGATCGTACCGGCCTCGGGCAAGATCCTGTCCGGCGGCGTGGACAGTAACGCCTTGCAGCGGCCCAAGCGCTTCTTCGGCGCAGCGCGCAACATCGAAGAGGGCGGCTCGCTGACGATCGTCGCCACGGCGCTGGTCGACACCGGCTCGCGCATGGACGAGGTCATCTTCGAGGAGTTCAAGGGCACCGGCAACATGGAGATCCACCTCGATCGCAAGCTGGTGGATCGGCGCGTGTTCCCCGCCATCGACATCCAGAAGAGCGGCACGCGGAAAGAAGAGCTGCTGCTGGTGAAGGAAGACCTCAGCCGGGTGTGGGTGCTACGCAAGGTGCTCAACCCGCTGTCGCCGGTCGAGGCGATGGAGTTGCTGCTCTCGAAGATGGGCAAGACCAAGAGCAACAGCGAGTTCCTCGGCGCACTCACCAACGGCAAGTAAAGCTGCACACCGACCCATCGATAGCGGCCTTGATACACGGCTCCTTTCCCCGGCTGTCCGCGCGCCTGTCGCCATCGCTGGCCATGGACTCCGGTTATCCAGCGCATATAGCGGCTCAACTGGTCGTCGCGTTCGGGCCAGACGAGCAGATGCCAGTGGTTGGGCATCACACAATATTCGAGCAGCCGAATCAGACATGCGCTGTCCGCCTCGGCGAGCACCTGAACGCGTACGCCAACCTCACTCGTGACTCGAAACCTGTAACCGGACAGGGCTCTTGCAGCGGCGCCGGCTCCCGCACTACGATGGCCTTCCACTTGAAGGAGTACCCGCCATGACCATGGGAGCGGCCACTATCCCGGATGTGCTCGTCAGCACGGAGTGGGTCGCGCAGCATCTGAACGACACCGCCATTCGCATCGTCGAGGTCGACGTCGACACGGCAGCCTACGACCAGGGCCACGTGCCCAACGCGATCGCCTGGAACTGGACCACCGAGCTGTGCGACACGCTGGTGCGCGACATCATCCCGCCAGCAAAGTTCGAGGCGCTGATGGCCGCCTCAGGCGTCGGCAACACCACGACGGTCGTCCTCTACGGCGACAACAACAACTGGTTTGCCGCCTGGGCCCTGTGGCAGATGAAGGTCTACGGCCACCAAAACGTCCGGATCATGAACGGCGGCCGCAGGAAGTGGCTCGCTGAAGGCCGTGAACTCGGCAGCCAGACCCCGTCGGTCGCCAGCGCCTCGTATCGCGCCAGCGCTCCCGACCTGTCGCTCCGCGCGTTTCTGCCGGAAGTGCAAGCGGCCGTGAAGTCCGGACGCGCCGCCTTGGTCGACGTGCGAAGCCCGGCCGAGTTCACCGGTGAGATCCTCGCGCCTCCCGGCCTGCCCGAAACGTGCCAACGAGGCGGCCACATCCCGGGCGCCAGGAGCATCCCGTGGGGCAAGGCCTGCAACGAAGACGGCACGTTCAAGAGCCCCGATGATCTGCGGCAGCTCTACGGCGGCGCAGGGGTGACACCCGATCGACCCGTCATCGCGTACTGTCGCATCGGTGAGCGATCTAGCCATACATGGTTCGTGCTGAAGCACCTGCTCGGCTACCCGGACGTCAAGAACTACGACGGCTCGTGGACCGAGTGGGGCAATCTTGTGGGAGCGCAAGTCGAAAGGCCCTGAAGGCCGACTCCATCTCGAATCTCGTCAACACTTATGCGGTATCGACAGCATCCACGTACAGGTTGGGAGCTCTCCGAAATCGGCTATGGCATGTGGGGCCTGGGCGGCTGGACCGGCTCAGACGACGCCCAGACGCTGCAGTCGCTGGCCGAGGCCGTTGCCCTCGGATGCAACGTCTTCGACACGGCGTGGGCCTACGGCGCCGGGCACAGCGAGCGGCTGCTCGGCCAGACGCTCCGCTCGCACCGCGATCGCCGGCTCTATGTCGCGACGAAGGTGCCGCCGAAGAACCAGCGGTGGATTCAGCTCGACGACTGCACGCTCGACGACGTCTTCCCGTCGGACCACATCCGCAAGTACACCGAGTCCAGCCTCGAGAACCTCGGCGTCGACACGATCGACCTGCAGCAGCTGCACGCGTGGAGCGACCGGTGGGCGGCCGACGATCGTTGGCAGCGGACGATCGACGACCTGCGCACCGAGGGGCTCGTGCGCAGCTGGGGCATCAGCGTCAATCGCTGGGAAACCACCAACGTCGTTCGGGCGCTCGACACCGGCCTGATCGACTGCGTGCAGGTCGTCTACAACATCTTCGACCAGGACCCCGAGGACGTGCTGTTCCCCTATTGCCAGGAGCGCGGCATCGCCGTCATCGCGCGCGTGCCGTTCGACGAAGGGAGCCTCACCGGTACCCTCACGCGCGAGACACAGTTCCCCGACGGCGACTGGCGGAACATGTATTTCACTCCGGCACAACTGGCGGCCACGCTGCCCCGCGTCGATCGGCTGACGTCGATCGTCCCGGCGACCATGACCCTGCCCGAGCTGGCGTTGCGTTTCATCCTGCACCACCCGGCCGTCACCACCACCATTCCCGGAATGCGCCGGCTAGCCAACGTACGGGCCAACTGCGCGGTCAGCGACGGCGTGCCGCTGGCCCCGCCGCTGCTCGAACAACTGCGCGAGCACCGGTGGGAGCGGGATTGGGTGGTTCCGTGACATTGACGATTGACGATTGACGATTACGCAGATTAGCGGCACGGTCTTCCCCGCACAGTCGCCAGGCTACGACGTCGTGCGCCTGCCGCAGACATGGGCGACGTTAATTGCTGCCGACGACCCCCTCTGGAATGGCGCGACGGTGATCGAATGGGGGCCCGAGCGCTATCGCACGCGCTTCCAGGCCTGCTGGGATCGCCTCGCGCTGCACGTGCGCTTCGATGCCGTCGACGACGGCCCGTGGCACACGATGACCACGCGCGACGATCACATCTGGGAAGAGGAGGTCGTCGAGATCTTTCTCGACGCCGACGGGTCTGGCCGCAACTACGCGGAACTCGAGATCAACCCCGTCAACGTCGTCTGCGACCTGATCGTTGAGTCGCCGTGGCCGTCGCTGACGTCGCTGACCGAGTGGGACTGGGCGGGCATGACGACCGCCGTCGTGCCGCTCGAGGACCGCTGCGGCACGGCCCAAGGCTGGACGGCACTTGCCCGGCTGCCGTGGAGCGGGCTCCGGTCGCTCTACCCTGCCCCCGCCGTCGCGCTGCCGCCCCGGCCGGGCGATGCCTGGCGGTGCAACGTCTTCCGGATCAAGCGCCCGGGTGGCCCCACCCGCCCGCAGGACGGGGTGGTGCTGGCGGCATGGTCCAGACCGGCCGGGCCCAGCTTTCACGATCCGGCCGCGTTCCGGCCGATGGTGTTCCGGTAAAGTCCGTCTGTTATACTGTTGTTTTGCGTGAGGCCCGAAGGAGCTCGCCGTGAAGCCTGAGATTCATCCGAAGTACCATGAGGTCGAAGCCCGCTGCGCGTGCGGCGCGACCTGGAAGACCCGCTCGACCAAGAACGAGCTGCACCTCGAGATCTGCTCCAATTGCCACCCCTTTTTCACCGGCAAGCAGAAGCTGCTCGACACGGAAGGCCGTGTGGAGCGGTTCGTGAAGAAGTTCGGCGCGCAGACCGTCGAGGGTCGCAAAGCGGCGGCCGCCACCAAGGCGAAGAAGACCAAGTCAGCGACGGCCTAGTCCAGCCACAGGGCGCCGGTTCCGTCAGGAGCCGGCACGCGCCCCAGTTTCTTGTCCAGCCGCGCCAACCGGTGACGGCCGTGCTCCAGCGTGTGGGTGCCCCCGCGCTCTACCAGGGACAGCTGCGCGAAGCGGCGTGCTTGATCGAGGTCGCGCGCGCGATGCTCGAAGTGGATCGCCAGCGCCTCGAGCGCTTCACGCCTGATCCCGGCAGGTGTTCGGCGATCGACGGCAATCGCCTCCCACGCCTCGGCAGCCTGATCGTGCCGGCCGTCGCGCCGGCACCGCACGGCGAGCGCGCGTAACGCATCGGCACGCGTCCACGCCGCATCCGGACCCCGCTCGTATCGCGCGCGCTCGGCCGCATCGCGGTAGCAGTCCTTGGCGGCATCCAGGCGAGCGCCACGTTCGAGCAGGCGGCCCGCGCCCAGGCTTTCCCTCGCGCTGGTGGACGAGGCGGGAGCGCCGGCAAGCAGGCGCACGGCCCGTGCGGTCAGCGCGGCCAGCGAGATCAGGTCGAGGCGGTTGTGCTCGAGCACCGGTTCGAGGGGCGACGCGTCGCCTGACCGCATGAAGTCGAAGTAGCGACCGGGAATCTCGTGACCGGGCACGTCACCGATCCGCCGCACGCCGAACAAGGTTCGCTCGAGAACACTCAGGCGGCAGCTGTCGGTCTCGGGCCACGCGCCAGGCGAGGCCCCCACGCCGCGCCAGAAGCGCCGCGCCGGGTGCAGCATGTCCACGTGCGAGACCCCGTCGAAGGGCGGCGCCAGCCGGTTGAACTGGTAGCGCGTTTCGAGCACCGGCACGTCAAACGATTTGCCGTTGTAACTCACCAGCGCTGCCGACCCGCGCACGAGCGCCTCGACTTCCGCCAGCAGGCGCCGCTCGTGTTGATACCCAGGCAGGAAGTACTGCCGGATGCGAAATCCGTGTGGCTCGAAGAACGCGCAGCCCACGAGAAACGCGTACGTGCCCGCTCCTCCAGCCAGCCCCGTCGTCTCGAGGTCGACAAACAGCAGCGCGCGCGGCGCACGGTCGATCGGCTCGGGCACCCCGCCGAGCAGCGACAGCTCGGGCGCCGTGGCCATGGCGCATCCGGGCACGTCGCCGATGCGCAGCAGGCCGTGCTGATGATCGGCGGGATAGAAGCGTTCCACGACGATCGCCACGCCCCCATCGCCCTCGAGCACGTCGCCGCCGAGCGTGTCGGCAACGGCGCGGAGGCTGGTGTCTGCATCGCGCCTTCGCGCCTCCGCGATTGTGTCGGGGACCGGAGCGTGCGAGGTGTGACGTCCTTCCCGCCTCTCGCGCAGGATCTCCCGCAGCCGCTGTTCCACTCGCGCGCTCATCCGGCGCGCCTGCCGGTGATCCGGTCGAGGATGAACAGCGCGACCGGCTTGGCTTCGGGCCCCGTCTCCCCCACCGGTCCAACACAGGTCGGACAGCCGTGGTCGCAGGGGCATCCCGCAATCAGCTCGCGCGTGCGGGCGACCAGCTCGTCGTGCATGGCAAACAGCGGCTCGCTGAACCCGATGCCGCCCGGATAGCTGTCATAGATGAACACGCGCGGCTCGTCGAGATCCTGCAGGGTGAGCCCGGTGCCGACGGCCGGCCCCTCGTCGCCGGCGCCAATCGAGATCCCGATGTCCTGACGGTCGCACATCAGCAGTAATTGCGCCACCTGCCGCATGGCAAAGGCCAGCCCCACGACGCCGTCGCGCCGGTCTTCGAGGCTGAACGGCAGCGTCGCCATCACCTGCCGCGGCAGCGTGAGCCAGTACGACGTCGTGTGCATCTGCTGTTCGGGCAGGTCGAGCTCGCCGCTGCCGACGTTTTCGTTGGTGTAGAACTTGATCTTCTTGAAGCCGACGACGCGCGAGACCACGCGGACGTCGCCGTGCGATTTCAAAGGGGCCTGACCCCCTTGATACCCACGGGGGTCAGGCCCCATCACCGGCTCCGTGCCGAACACGTCCAGGATCGTCACGCGCGTGTACGTGATGGCGTCGGTGTAGTAGTCGCAGTCCACGGCACGCACGAAGGCTTTCCGGCCTTCGAAGTCGATCGTGTCGACCTGGAACAGCTTGCCCTCGATGAGATAAATCGCCTTCTCGTGCAGCGTCGACAGCGCCGAGGTGAAGTCGGTCTCGCCGATGATGTCCGCGCCGCGCGTCGTGTCGACGATGACGAAGTTGTCCGAGGAGATCGACCTGAGGCTCACTGCGTCCGCCGGATACGACTCGCTGGTCCAGTTCCACTGCCCCTTGCCGCCGTCCTCGACGAGGTGGACGAAGCCTTCTTCGGCCAATAGCTGCAGGATCTCCTGCACTTCTTCGCGTCCAAAACGCTCGCCCGATCCGAAGGGCAGTTCGAAAGCCGCGCACTTGAGGTGATCGAGCAGGATGTGAAGGTTGTCGGGATTGACCAGCGCGTGTTCGGGCGAGGCGTCGAAGAAGTAGGACGGGTTGCGCAGCACGAACTGGTCGATCGGCGCGCTGCTGCCAACCATCACCGCGGCTGAACGCCCCTGGCGACGGCCCGCCCGCCCCGCGCGTTGCCACGTGGAGGCGATCGTCCCCGGATATCCCGCCATCACGGCGACGTCGAGCGCGCCGATGTCGATCCCGAGTTCGAGCGCGTTGGTGGCCACGACCGCGCGCACCTGTCCTTCGCGCAGCCCGCGCTCGATCTCGCGCCGGCGCAGCGGAAGGTATCCGCCGCGGTATCCGCGGACCTGTTCCGGCGTACCCGGCGGGCCTTCGAAATCGTCCTTCAGATACGTCGTCAGGATCTCGGTCGCCAGCCGGCTCTGACAGAACACGATCAGTTGCAGGTGCCGCTTGAGGAACTCCCCAGCCACGCGCCGCGCCTCGGTCAAATACGACCGGCGGATTCCCAGTTCCTTGTTGACGACGGGCGGGTTGACGAACAGAAACAGCTTCTCTCCCCGTGGCGCGCCGCTGTCGGCGATGAGCGTGAATGTCTTTTCGGCCAGCCGCTCGGCCAGTTCGCGCGGGTTGGCAATCGTCGCCGACGAGCAGATGAAGACCGGGTCGGATCCGTAGTGACGGCAGACGCGCTGCACGCGGCGCAACACGTTGGCAAGGTGGCTGCCGAAGACACCGCGATACGCGTGCAGTTCGTCGACGACGACGAAGCGCAGGTTCTCGAACAACTTCGCCCACTTTGGATGGTGCGGCAGGATCCCCGAGTGCAGCATGTCGGGGTTGCTCAGCACGATGTGCGCGCGGGTGCGAATCGCGCGGCGCGCGTCCTGTGGGGTGTCGCCGTCGTAGGTGAAGACGCCGATGTCGGTCCCGGCTGCCTGGTTCACGTGCGTCGTCAGCTCGTGGAGCTCGGCGAGCTGGTCCTGCGCGAGGGCCTTGGTCGGAAACAGGTAGATCGCGCGAGCCGCCGGGTCCGACAGTATCGTGCTCAGGACCGGCGCGTTGTAGCACAGCGTCTTGCCCGAGGCTGTCGGCGTGGTGACGACGAGGTTGTCGCCGCCCAAGGCGTGCGTGAGCGCGGCGGCCTGGTGCGTGTAGAGCTGCGAGACGCCGCGCGCCTCGAGCGCCGAGCGCAGCCGCGGGTCGACCAGCTCGGGCCATGGCGCGTAGCGGGCCTCGACGGCAGGCACGGTGCGGACGGTGGTGACCCAGCCGTCGGGGTTGTCGATCGGCGCGACCGCCCGTCCGGCGCCAAATCGTTCCAGCGCAGAGGTGAGCGCCTGCTCGCGAGCGGGGCCGGTCGGCTTGCGGATGACGGCGAGGGAGTCGCCCGGCGGCAACTGCGCAGGCATGGGAATCGATGGTAACACGAAGAGGAGGCGAAACTGGATTGACTGTTGTGGCGGCGGGGCTTTAGCCCCGCAAGCGGCCTGCAAGAAATTCAGACGGGCTCGTTCTCCCCATGTGACGACGAACCGCCTCGATCCCCGCCTGTACCAGATTGCGGTCCTGGCCGGCCTGCTGATCTTCGGGTTGACGGCCCTCGACTTCGACCTCACCGTCGGCCAACTCGTCGTCACCCTCGGCGTTGCGATCGGAACGCAGCTGGTCTGCGCACGAATCGCGGGTCTGAGGGGCGACACCGGCATCCGAAGCGCGCTCATCTCCGGCCTGTCGCTGTGCCTGCTGCTGCGCACGGACGTCCTGTTGGTGGCTGCGGCGGCGGCCGGGATGGCCATCGGCAGCAAGTTCGCGCTGCGCGTCGGAGGCAAGCATCTCGTCAATCCCACTAACGGCGCGATCGTCGTCTTGCTCGCCCTCGCCACGGCGGCGCCGGCGCTCGACCTGTCCATCTGGGTGTCGCCCGGCCAGTGGGGCAACACCGCGTTCTTCCTGCTGCTGATGGGTTGCCTGGGCACCATCGTCGTCACGCGCGCGGCGCGCGCGGACGTGACGGTCGCGTTTCTGGCGACCTGGGCGGGGCTGCTGTTCTACCGGACGTGGGTGCTCGGCGATCCGATCGCGATTCCCCTGCATCGGCTTCAGAACGGCGCCCTGCTGCTGTTTGCGTTCTTCATGATCTCCGATCCGAAGACGACGCCCGACTCGCGTCGGGGTCGCATCCTGTTCGGCGCGCTGGTCGCCTGCGGCGCGTACTACGTGCAGTTCAAGTTGTTTCATACCAACGGCCTGCTGTGGTCGCTGGCCGCGTGCTCTCCGCTTGTTCCCCTCATCGACTGGCTGTTGCCGGGCGCGCGCTATGCGTGGACCGGCGCGCAGTCTCTGGAGTCTGCCCATGAAACGCCTACTGTCGCTCGTCGTCCCGCTGGCGCTGTGCGTCCTGCTGTTCTCTGACGCGCTCGCCGCGTTCTGCGGCTTCTACGTCGCGCGCGCCGACGCGAAGTTGTTCAACCGCGCGTCCCAGGTCGTCCTGGTGCGCGACGGCGATCGCACGGTGCTGACGATGGCCAATGACTTCCTCGGCGACCTGAAGGAGTTTGCCGTCGTCATTCCGGTGCCGTCTGTGCTTCAGCGCGAGCAGATTCACGTCGGCGACAAGGCGCTCATCGACCATCTCGACGCCTACTCGGCGCCGCGGCTTGTGGAGTACTTCGACGAGAACCCGTGCGCACGGATGGAGATGGATCGGCAGTCGGCCCTGAAGATGGGCGGTCGAGCACTGCCGATGGCGGCAGTGGCCGAGCGGCGGCGCGACAGGGCCCTGGGCGTCACGGTGGAAGCGACTTACGTGGTCGGCGAGTACGACATCCAGATCCTCTCGGCGACCCAGAGCGGAGGGCTGGTGACGTGGTTGAAGGCGCAGGGGTATCGGCTTCCGCCAGGCGCAGTCGAGGTGCTCGGCAGCTACATCCGTCAGAACCTCAAGTTCTTCGTCGCCAAGGTGAACCTGACCGAGCAGGGGCGACTGGGCTTCACCTACCTGCGGCCGCTGCAGGTCGCCTATGAATCGCCGAAGTTCATGCTGCCGGTGCGCCTGGGCACGGTGAATGCCGACGGGCCGCAGGACCTGGTGGTCTACGCGCTCACACGACTGGGTCGGGTCGAAACGACAAACTATCAGACCGTCAAGCTGCCGACTGGCATGCAGTTACCGGCCTATGTGAAACAGGAGTTTCCGGCGTTCTACCGTGCGATGTTCGACCAGCAGGTTCGCGCGCACGACATGCGCGCGGTGTTTCTCGAGTACGCGTGGGACATGGGCTGGTGCGACCCGTGCGCCGCCGATCCGTTGTCGGCGTCCCAGTTGCGCGCATTGGGCGTCTTCTGGCTCGACGCGGACCGCGAAGTGCCGTTCCGTGGCAGCGGCGGGGCGTCCAACGTCTTGGTGACCCGCCTGCACGTGCGGTACGACGCCGCGCACTTCCCCGACGACCTCGTGTTCCAGCAGACAGCGGACCGATCCAACTTCCAGGGGCGCTATGTCCTGCAGCATCACTGGACGGGCCCTGAGACATGTGAGGCGGCGCGCCAATATCGAAGCACGCTGCCCGCCCGGTTCGAACGCGAGGCGCAAACGCTGGCGTCGCTCACGGGCTGGGCGATGGAGGACGTCACCAAGAGGATGCCCTACGCGCATATGGGCACATCCCCGGACGACCGTCGCTGGTGGGAGCGGATCTGGAAGTGAGGGCTGGTGCCATTGCGCCTCGAACCCGATATGAGTCTCATGCCTGACCCGGGTAGTGGGTCAGTTTGAAATGGCCCGCCAGCACGAATGGCATGGGCCTTGTCTGCCCAATCTTGCTAGCCGAAACGGCCTGCTAGACCCACGGGCAGTATCAGCGCAGACTGAGCCATGTCCTCGCAGAGCGTCGGTCCGACCACGTTTAATAAATCGTACTGGGCAGAGAATTGGTACCGGACATGGCGAGACTGGGAGGACCGCCAAGCCTTGGTAGGCTTCGCACTGTTGGTGCTGGCCTTACTTGGCTATGGCTGGATCAAGGATGACCCGGACATGGCGCTGATAGGCGTGTACGTCGCAGGCGCGTACATCGCACTTCGTATATTCGTCATCACGCCAATGGCGATGTGGAACGACTCGCGGCGGGAGATTAATGACTTTCGAGACCGCCTAAAACCGAGGATGTCGTTTGTGTTCGACCCTGACAACATCCCGTATCTACAACAATTACCAATTTCCAATGACGGAGTTGAACTCAGGATCTATCGGGTTGGGATCAAGAACGACAGTTTAGAAATCATCCGGCACGTTCGTGTGGTGGTCGAGTCGGTCGCATTCATGCTTGACGGTGTGGCTTGTCCTCCAACCACGGAGAATACGGTCCCTGTGGAGCATGCGTTAACAGTCATGGCTCTTGGATCTCGGGACGGAATGGTTGATTTGGCTCCTGGCGATAGACCGACAGCGTATTTCGATGTTGCCGAGCAGAGAGTTGACAGGCGTCGCACTCCATACGAGCACTTTTCACTGTGCTATGCGACAGGCTATCGGGTTGAGTTGCAACTGTTGAGGTCTTGGTCGGTATCGTTGCGAGTGGAGGGCGGTGGGGCCTATGCTCGCCAGCGCTTCCTGATAAGCCAAGAACCTGAGGGCTGGAAGTTGGTTATGTCGCCCCAAAGCCTAGGCTGATACGGGGCATGGGTTTGTCCGGCTTTACAAGCGATCTAGCAAGCTCACAATTTCCTCAATCGTCCACACGTGATCCGTGACGCGCGCTTCCATCGCAGGCGTCACGCGCAGCGTCTGATGCACGCGTCCGAAGTTGTAGTACATGAAGTAGAGCGCCACGGCGGCCGAGTGATTCTCGACCTTCTTTGAAAACGCGTTTGTCAGACGAGTGAACCGGCGCATGCTCATGCGCATCGTGAGGTTCTGACGTTCGACGTAGCTCGTTGAAACGTGCTTGGGATCCGGGTTCCCGCAGATGGTGTCCTTACGCGTGCCGATGCACGTCGCCGGGCTGTAGATTCGATCATCGCCCGCGCTCTTGCCGTAAATCTTGTTGAGCACCGCAAAGTCCACGTCGAGCCCGAACGCATCCGGCACTGCGTTCGCGTACACCTTGTAGCCGTCTGCTGTGACCTGCACACGGCCCTTGATGCGGCTCGCCAAGTCCTCGACAAACTCGTACGCCGCGCCCGCGTCACGCGTCGAAACCAACCACGACGGGATTAGCTTCGTGTCGGCATCGATGGCCGTCCACGTCCACACGGAGCCGATGCCGAACTTGCCCTCATCCGCGATCCGCCGGTTCTTGTCTTTCTTCCCGACGAACGACCAGATTTCGTCAAGCTGGAGATGCTTGCACGACAAGTTGCGAAGGTGCTCATCCTGGTAAGCCGCGCACGCCGCGCCCAACTCCACGAGCAAATTGGCGACGGTGTTTTTCGCCACGCCGGTTAGACGGACGGTTGCGCGGATGGTGCAACCCTCGACCAGAGCCGCCACTACCGCCACGCGCTTTACCGTCGTCAGCCGATTCATAATGACCATAATGCTTGAACGCTAATGCGTTATCAAGCAGAAACCGAATACCAACAGACTTGACGTCATATAATAACTGATGTAGCATCACTTACAAAATGAATATCATGCATAGGAGGATCAGATGTTGTTCCAACCGCCCGAGCTAGATTCACAGGAAGAGGCGGTAATCGCTCGTATTGATGAGGTCCGGACAGCGTTGAGTTACGCCGTAGCGTCAAGACGCTGGACCGGAGTGCTTGCCAGGATGACCGTTGCGAGGAACATCCAAGGCTCCAACAGTATCGAGGGGTACAACGTCACCATTGACGACGCTTTGGCTGCAGAAGCCAACGAGGAACCGCTCGAAGCAGAGGGAGAAACGTGGGATGCGTTAACGGGTTACAGGAACGCGATGACGTACATCCTGCAGTTGTCAGATGACCCGCATTTTGCGTTTTCGCGAGGGCTCATTCGGAGTCTCCACTACATGATGCTTCAGTACGACTTCACCAAGCATCCCGGCAAGTGGCGACCAGGCCCGATATTTGTTCGTAATGATCAAACCGGGGAAAGGGTCTATGAAGGGCCGGATGCTGAGCTAGTCAATGGCCTCGCGCACGAGCTTGTCGAGTACCTGAACCACCCGCCAACTGGGGTTCACCCTCTAGTACTCGCAGCGATGAGCCACCTTGATCTAGTCATGATTCATCCGTTTGCTGACGGTAACGGCCGTATGGGCCGAGCGCTTCAAACGCTCGTTCTTGCCCGAACCGGTATCCTCTCGCGCGAGTTCTGCAGTATTGAGGAGTACTTGGGCCGGAATAGAGAGGAGTACTATCGTGTCCTGAGCGAGGTCGGTGCCGGTAGCTGGCATCCGGAACGAGACGCGCGGCCTTGGGTCCGATTCTGTCTGAAGGCGCAATTCCGGCAAGCCTCAACACTGATGCGTCGGGCTAGAGTCTTTCAACGCGTATGGGATGCACTTGAGCACGAGACGAAGCAGCGCGGGCTACCTGATCGCACTATCGGGATTTTGGGCGAAGCGGCGCTGGGCCTGAAAGCCCGTAACGCTACCTACCGGAAGCATGAGGATATTTCGGAGAACCTAGCGAGCCGTGATTTGAAAATGCTGACGGATGTGGGCTTACTGGTACCGAAAGGCGAAAAACGCGGCCGGTACTACATCGCCGCACCGATCCTGAGTGCCATCGGCAGAGAGGCCACAGCCAGGGAAAACAAGGTCATCGCAGACCCGTTCGACTTGAACGGATACCTGCCTGGTCTCGCGCCACTACCCTGAGCGATCCCACCTCGCCTTGGCGGCTTTAATGGCGATCTCTCGGCGGACTTTGGCGCTCAACGCCTTGGCCCGCGCCGCCCCACCCTTAGCCCCGCCCAGCTTGCCTAGTGCCACTGCTGCCGGGTTCTTGCCTTCGTCCGGATTAGGCAGTGGCTTCCCTTCCATCGTTTCCCCGATGGCCTGCTCAACGACGCGGCGTGCTATCGTGGCAAAGTCGTGATCACGGGCAGTGCCAGGGCGCTTGGCTGGAGTTTTCGGCTTGCTTGAGCGGCTAGGCATGCGCTCATTGTCGCACGGGCGGGATCGGCCGATAACCAGATCGGTCGGTCACAACTTTTCAAACTGACCCACTACCGACTTGACATCGCCCGGGCGGTCAGCGTATTCCTTGTAGACCTCGTGATGAATCGCCACTCGGTCCAGACCTGTTGTTGTTGTCGCACGGCTCGGGAGACTTCCCGCGTGGCGATTGGTCTGACCGCATTGGCGCTTCACTTCTAGCGCGCGCACTTCAAACACAGACCATCCAAGGCCCGGGAAGGACACTTCCCGGGCCTTTTTCATTTCCGCCGGCCCAAGTTGTGCGGTCCGGCTCGGAATGGGTGTGCTCTGGTGGGTGAGGTGAGGCATGTTTCGCGTCTTGTTCAATTCGGCGATCGCGGTTGGCCGATCGCTCCGCAGCATCTGGTTGGCGGTGGAAGCATCGCACCAGCACATCGTTCCCGTGGCGCTGGCGGTTCTGGCGCCTGGCACGGCGGCCCTCGTGCTGAAGGCGGCCGCGTGGACCTAGCCCTTGTTCTCACCGGACTCGTGACGGGGTTCGTCGTCGGTCTCACCTCCACCGGAGGCGGCGCGCTGCTGACGCCCGCGCTGGTGCTGCTCATCGGCGTGCCCGCGCGGATTGCGATCGGGTCCGACGTGCTCATCGCGTGCGGGATGAAGCTGGTGAGTGGAGGCTTCTACGCCTGGCGGGGCGACACCCACTGGCCTACCGTCTGGTGGCTGTTGACCGGGTCGATTCCCGGGGCGTTGGTCGGCCTCTCCATCGTCAACCTGTTGCCGGCAGATGGCGGCGAACAGATCCTGCGCGCCGCGCTCGGCGTGATGCTGGTGGCTGCCGGCGGCGCCATCGTCTTCAGGCTCCGTCGTCGCGACGAGCCGTTGACCGACGCACTGGCGCCATCCACGCGGAAGACGGCCATCATCGGCTTTGTCATCGGCGTGCTGGTCAGCGTCACCAGCATCGGCAGCGGCTCGCTGTTGCTGTGCGCCTTGACGCTGTGGTTCCCCCTGACTGCCCGCACTGCGGTTGGCACCGACCTGTTGCACGCGCTGGTCCTGTCGACGGTCGTGTCTGCGGGCCACTGGTCCGCCGGGCGGGTTGACCTCGCGCTGGTAACCGGCGTGCTTGCGGGCGCGATTCCCGGTGCGCTTGCGGGCGCCATGCTGGCCACCTCCATTCCGCAGCGGGCCCTGCGTGCATGCCTGGCCGCCACGTTGGTCGCGGTCGGCCTGCAGCTTGCCTCGTCGAGTGTCCCGCCAGCCACGACCGTGGCCACGAGCCACTTGAGGGGCGTGCGGTGAGCGTCGCCGATCTTCGGGTTGCCGCCGACGAGCTGGAGGGCCAGTCGCCCGAGCAGATTCTCGCCTGGACGTCGGAGCGGTATCCGCGGGTGTCGTTTGCCACGGGCTTTGGCGCCGAAGGCTGCGTGCTCATCGACATGGCGGCGCGGCATGCACTGCCGATCGACCTGTTCACGCTCGACACGGGTCTGCTCTTCCCCGAGACGTACGCCCTGTGGCGTCGCCTCGAGCAGCGCTACGCCGTCACCATTCGTGCGGTACGACCTGCGCAGACGGTCGAGGAGCAGGCCACCGGGCACGGCGATCAGCTGTGGGCGCGCGACCCCGACCGCTGCTGCGCCTTGCGAAAGGTCGCGCCGCTGGCCGAGGCGTTGGCCGGCTCCGACGCCTGGATCACCGCGATTCGGCGCGACCAGACGCCCACTCGCGCCGCCGCGCGCCACGTCGAATGGGACGCGAAGAACGGGCTGGTGAAGGTCAACCCGCTGCTGCGCTGGTCGTCAGACGACGTGTGGGGGTATGTGAAGCACCACGACGTGCCCTGCAACGCGCTGCACGACGCCGGCTACGGCAGCATCGGCTGCGCGCCGTGCACGACGCCGGTGGCACCTGGTGAAGATCCGCGGGCCGGACGCTGGCGCGCGATAGGGAAGAACGAATGCGGGCTGCACGTCAGGCTCCAGCCCGTACGTAGGGCCGAACTCTAGTTCGGCCAGGACATTCAGAGGAGACAGCAGATGTCAGATGTAGTCACCCCACACGCACCGCACGAAGAACCGCGAACCCCTGGCGCGATCCTCTGGTTCACCGGGCTGTCTGGCGCCGGCAAGAGCACGCTGGCCCAGTCCGTACGGGACGCGCTGGCGCAAGCGTGGCGCGTCGAGATCCTCGACGGCGACGAGATCCGGACGCACCTGTCGAAGGGGCTCGGCTTCTCCAAGGAAGACCGCGACACCAACATCCGCCGCATCGGGCTGGTGGCGCGACTGCTGGCTCGCAACGGAGTGCTCGCGATCACGACGGCGATCTCGCCATACCGCGACGCTCGCGACGAGGTCCGCGCGCTAGCTGCCCGCGACGGCGTGCCGTTCATCGAGATCTTCGCCGAGGCCGAGATCGAGGCGCTTGCCGAACGCGACGTGAAGGGCCTCTATCGGAAGGCGCTTGCGGGCGAACTCGCCCACTTCACCGGCGTGTCCGATCCCTATGAGCCACCGCTCAACCCGGACGTGGTGGTCCGCAGCGATCGCGAGACGATCGACGAGAGCCGCGACCGCATCCTCGCAGTGCTGGCGGCTCGCGGCCTGCTCTCGCCAAAGGCCGCAGAGGTCGCCGCATGACCGACCGGGTGTCGCTCTATCCCGCCTTCCTGAAGCTGGCCGGCCGCCATGTGCTCGTCGTCGGCGGCGGGCCGGTCGCTTCGTCGAAGCTCGCGGCGCTGGTCGGTGCGGGCGCTGTCGTGCACGTCGTCGCGCCAGAGGTCGTGCCCGAGATCGCCACGCGCAGCGTGGCGATCTCGCGCCGCGAGTTCATTCCGGCCGATCTGGACGACGTGTGGTTCGTCGTGGCGGCGGCGACGCCAGAGGTCAACCGGCAGGTAGCCGATGCAGCGGAACTGCGGCGCGTGTTCGTCAATGCCGTCGACGACCTGGCCAGCGCGTCGGCCTACCTGGGCGGCGTCGTGCGCAAGGGCGGCGTGACGCTGGCGATTTCCACCGACGGCCGCGCACCGGCGCTGGCCGGGCTGCTGCGCGAGGGGCTGGAGTCCGTGCTGCCGGACGACCTCGAGGCGTGGCACGCGACCGCGCAGAAGGTCCGCCGCGACTGGCTGCGCGACAGGGTGCCGATGGAAGCGCGGCGGCCGCTGCTGTTGCAGGCCATCAACCGGCTGTACGAGCCGCGTCGGCGCGACGCCGGGGAGCTGGTGTCATGAACCGCGCGACCGGACACGTGTCGCTGGTGGGCGCCGGGCCCGGTGACCCCGGGCTGTTGACACGACGAGCGATGGCCCGCCTGCGTCAGGCGGATCTCGTCCTGTACGACGCGCTGGTGCCTGCACCCATCGTCGCGATCGCGCGGCGCGCGCAGCGGTTTTCAGTAGGCAAACGCGCCGGCAGGCCGTCGTTCCGGCAGGAGACGATTCACAGCCTCATGATTCGCGCGGCACAACGCGGTCGCCGCGTCGTGCGGCTCAAGGCCGGCGATCCGTTCGTCCTCGGGCGCGGTGGCGAAGAGGCACTGGCCCTTCGCGCCGCGGGCGTGCCCTTCGAGGTCGTGCCGGGCATCTCGTCGGCGCTGGCCGCACCAGCCCTTGCCGGCATCCCCGTCACCCATCGCGGCCTCTCGGCCGGATTCATGGTCGTGTCGGGTCACGCCGACTCGAGCTATCGTCCGCTGCTGGAGATGCTGCCACCACACTCGGTCACCGTGATCGTGCTGATGGGACTGGCCGCGGCAGAGGCGATCGCGACGCTTCTCATCGCCACAGGTTGGCGCCCGCGCACGCCGGTGGCGGTTCTCTTCGGGTCGAGCACGCCAGCGTCGATCGCCTGGACTGGCACGCTGGCGACCATCGCGTCGTGCCGCCACGGGGCACCCGCAGATGCGCCTGGCACGATCGTCATCGGCGAGGTGGTGTCGCTGGCCGCCGTGCTCGGAACCCAACCCGTACAGGCCGCCGAATCGGCGGCGGGAAGACTGGAGAGCCATGTCAGCCACGGATGACGCACGGACGCTCGGACGGTCGCGCCTGTCGTTTGCCACGCAGGCCGATCTCGACGAGTTCGTCGAGACCCTCGACGCGTTTGAAAACGGCCGGCTGACCCCGGATCAGTGGCGGGGTTTCCGCTTGGTGCGCGGTCTGTACGGCCAGCGGCAGGAGGACCTGCACATGATTCGCGTGAAGGTCCCGCAGGGCATCCTCAACGGGGAGCAGCTCGGGGCGCTGGCCGAGGTCGTCGAGCGGCACTCGCGCGGCTTCGGCCACATCACCACGCGCCAGAACATCCAGTTCCACTTCGTGCAGCTGCACGATGCCGAGCCCGCGTTCGAGCGGCTCGCCGCGACGGGCCTGACGACGCGCGAGGCGTGTGGCAACTCGGTGCGCAACATCACCGCGTGCCAGTACGCGGGGACGGCCGCCGATGAGGTCTTCGACGTCACGCCGTACGCCGAGGCGCTGACGCGGTACTTCCTGCGCCATCCGCTCTCGGCGTCGCTGCCACGCAAGTTCAAGATCGCGTTTGAAGGTTGCGTGGAGGACCACGCGTTCACTGGCATCAACGACATCGGCTGGCGCGCCGCCGCGCGGCAGGTGGGCGACCGGCGCGAGCTGGGCTTCCGCGTCACCGTGGGCGGAGGCACCGCGACGATGTCGCGGGCCGGTGCGGCGCTGTTCGACTTTCTGCCGGCTGGCGAGATGCTGAACGCCGCCGAAGCCGTCGTGCGCGTATTCCATCGCCTCGGCGACTACCAGCACAAGCACAAGAACCGGATGAAGTTCCTCATCAAGCAGCTCGGATGGGAGCGATTCAAGACCGAAGTGCTCCAGGAGTACGACGCCGTGCGCGCCAGTGGCGGCCAGCCGCTGCCCTTCGCGCCCGACGCGCCTCCTGTCGAGCATGCGCCGGAGTGGCGGCGTCCGGCCGAACCCGATGTCACCGAGATTGCGCGACGCGCGACGGCGTCGGCCGTGAAGGGACCCGGGTTCACCCCGACCGTGACGCCGACGCTGCAGGTCCACGCGCCCGCCTATCTTTCGTGGCAGCGAACCAACGTGCGTCTTCAGAAGCAGCCCGGCTACGCGCTGGTCACCGTACGGCTGCCGCTGGGCGACTTCACCGGCCAGCAGATGCGGATCATCGCGGACCTGGCGGCGGCCTACGGCGATGGCGCCGTGCGCATCACGCCGGACCAGAATCTCGTGTTCCGGTGGGTGCCGACCGCTAAGGTTGAGGCGCTCTACGCGCGACTGGCGGCGGCTGGTCTCGCCGCCGACAACGCCGGCACGGTGCGCGACATCACGAGCTGCCCGGGCGCCGAGTCGTGCAAGCTTGCGGTGACGCAGTCGCGAGGGCTCGCCAGCCTGCTGGGCGAGCATCTCGACGCACAGCCGGACCTGGTCGCGCAGGCACCCGATGTCGTGATCAAGATCAGCGGCTGTCCGAATGGCTGCGGACAGCACCACGTAGCGACCATCGGCTTTCAGGGTAGCGTGCGCAAGCTCGACGGCCAGGCGGTGCCGCAGTACTTCGTGATGGTCGGCGGCGGCGCCGAGGGCGAGCACACGACGTTTGGACGGCTGGCGGCGAAGGTGCCCGCGCGCCGCGTGCCCGAGGTGGTGGAGCGCCTCATCGCGCTCTATCGCGCCGAGCGCCACGCCAACGAGAGCGCGCGCTCGTTCTTCCGCCGCGTCGAGGTCCCCCGCGTGAAGACGCTGCTGCACGATCTCGAGGAGCTCACGGCCGCGACCGCCGAGCCCACCGACTACGTCGACCTCGGTGAGACAGCGAGCTTCCAGCCGGACGTCCAGCAGGGCGAATGCGCCGCGCCATGACGCGTCCGACACTGGCGCTGCTCGGCATCAGCCATCGCACGGCCGGCTTCTCGCGCCGAGAATCGCTGGCTCCCGCGGTCGACGCCGTACCGCACCAGCTCGTCCTGCTGCGGTCGATCGACGGCGTTCGCGAGGTCGCGCTGCTGGCCACGTGCAACAGGACGGAAGTGTACCTGGTCGCCGACGACGCGGCGGCGATCCAGCGCGTGCGTGTGGTGGCGTTCGAGCCGTGCCGGCAGGACGAAAGGGACGGGCCGTGGCGGCGGGGCTTTAGCCCCCCTGGTTTGGGTGGACACGACACGCTCAGCGGCGCCGCGGCGGCCGAGCATCTACTCCGCGTGGCCTGCGGTCTGGACTCGGCAATTCTCGGAGATGGACAGATCCTGGGACAGGTCAGGCAGGCGTACGCCACGGCGCGCGCGGCGCAGTCCACGGGCGCCCTCCTGAACCGGCTCTTCGAGACGGCGTTGCGCGCCGGCAAACGCGTCCGTCACGAGACCGTCCTCGGCCGCGGCGCGACGACGACCGCCTCGGCGGCCGTTGACCTGGTTGCGCGCATGGCTGGTCCGCTCGACCAGCGGCAGGTGCTGATCGTCGGCGCGGGAGAGACCGCCAAGCTGGCGGCGCGTCATCTCGCGCGGCTGTGCCCCGCGCACCTCGTCATCGCCAACCGAACGCGCGCGCATGCCGAGGCGATTGCGTCGCGGCTGGGGGGCACGGCCGTCGGCCTCGACGAACTGCCCGGCGCGCTGGCCGGCGCCGATGTCGTCGTCTCCGCGACCAGCCGACCCGGGGCCGTCATCTCCGCAGACCTGGTGCAGCAGATGATGCGCGCGCGGCCGGCGCGGCCGCTGCTGGCGGTGGACCTGGCCGTGCCACGCGACATCGAAGACCAGGCCGGCGCGGTTCCCGGGGTCACGCTGGTCGGCCTCGAGCGCGTCCAATCCGACGCCTCGAGGAACCTTGCGGCGCGCACCGCGTCGGTGCCGCAGGTCGAGGGGATCGTGGTCGAAGAAGCGTGCGCGTTTGACGCGTGGCGGCGCGGCGCGGGTGCCGCCGACGTGATT
>JAENWD010000242.1 GCA_016650245.1 Vicinamibacteria bacterium | reverse complement strand
TCAGAGGCGTACGGCAAGGCCGCCAAGTACTCCGACTACCGCGAGATGCTCGAGAAGCAGAAAGACATCGACGGGGTGGTCGTCGCCACGCCCGATCACCTGCACGCCGTCATCGCGCTGGCCGCGATGGATCTGGGCAAGCACGTGTACGTGCAGAAGCCCCTCACCTGGTCGGTCGACGAGGCGCGCCGGCTGGCCAGGAAGGCGGCTGAGACGAAACTCGCGACGCAGATGGGCAACCAGGGGCATTCCTCAGACGATGCGCGGCTGGTGAACGAGCACATCTGGGCGGGCACCATCGGCGAGGTGCGCGAAGTGCACGTGTGGACGAACCGGCCGCTGGGCTACTGGCCGCAAGGCATCCCGCGGCCCGAGGTCGGCAAGACGGCGGAGGCAGACCTGCGCTGGAACATGAGCGGCGTGATGGAGCGGCTCGGCACGGCGATGGCCGGCAACTTCCCCGTTCCAGACAAGCTGAACTGGGACCTGTTCCTCGGGCCTGCGCCCTTTGTGCCGTACCACCCGGTGTATCACCCGTTCAACTGGCGCGGCTGGGTGGACTGGGGATGTGGCGCCATCGGCGACATGGGCGCGCACCTGATCGACCATCCGTTCTGGGCACTCGACCTGGGCTATCCCACCAGTGTCGAGACCGTGTCGACGCCGTTCAACAAGGCCACCTACCCGATGGCCACGACGACCTACTACCAGTTCCCCGCGCGCGGCGACAAGCCGGCGGTGAAGTTGAACTGGTACGACGGCGCGCTGTTCCCACCGCGCCCGGAGGAACTGGGCGAGACCAAGCTGAATCCAACCGGCGGCGTCATCTACTACGGCAGCAAGGGCAAGTTGATGCACGACACCTACGGCTACAACCCGAAGCTGCTTCCGCAAGCGCTGGCCGACTCGGCGCCGACGCCGCCGCAGACACTGCCGCGCATCAAGACGAGCCACGAGATGAACTGGGTCGACGCGGCCAAGAACAGGACCGAGACGTCGTGCCCGTTCTCCTACGCGGCGCGATTGACCGAAGTGATGTTGCTGGGCGTGGTGTCGCTGCGTGCGGGCACCAAGATCCAGTACGACGGCGCCAACATGCGGGTCAGCAACAACGCCGCGGCGAACGACTTCCTGAAGCGCGAGTATCGCCAGGGATGGTCGCTGACCTAGGCTCACGCCGTTAACGGGTTGGGGCGGGTTGGCCGGTCATCAACGCGCGCTCGTCGGGCCGCAGGCACTCGAGGCGGTGGAGCTCGAACCGCTCGTATTGCGCCTCGATGTTGCCGACCAGGTTCCAATACCCGACCGCCTCGCCCGCGGCGTGCGTGATGAGCAGGAACGGCAAGAGTGCCCACGCGGTGGCCGGCATCGACGCGCTGGCGTTCCCCGAGAGCATCCGCCAGGTGCGCCACAGCCGCAACGGCGGCACCAGCGGTGCCAGCGCCGTCCGCGCCGCCTTTTCCACGACGCGCATCCTCCGTGTTCGGTAGGCGCCGAAAAGCGCCCCTCCGAGAAACGCGTGGCGCAACGCCTCGCGGGGCACCGAGATGTTGAGATGCGTTTGGCGGGCCCGCGGCTCGTGCAGGATCACGTGCCCGTCTTTTCGCAGCCGGTAGTGGAACGTGCGTTCGCTCTGGTAGAACGTGACGAGGTCGCCACGGTACTGCTGCAGCACCGCGCGCTTGTAGCTGGTGTTGTGTCCGGGGCCGCTTTCGACCGATCCGGCGGGTCTCACGGCAATCGCCTCCGAGAACGACGCCACGAAGTTCGCCCAGCTGATGGCGGTGGCCGGATTCGCGTTGGCCAGGCGCGGCGCCACAGCCGCCGCCGGCTGCCCATGGGCCGCCAGGACGGCGGCCGCCCACTCCGGATCCAGCATCACGTGATCTTCCACTTGTGCGATGACGTCGCCGGTCGCCTCGTCGAATGCCGCGACGAAGCCACTCGCGACGGTCGGCATGTGGTCCACCGACACCGCGACGAAGCGCCGGAACATCGCAAAGGCGTCGCGGTCAATCTCGGCGGCGTGCGGCGGTGTGTAGACCAGCACCACCTCGATCGCGTCGCGTCTGGTCTGCGCCTGCAGGTGGCCAAGCGCCTCGGCCATCTCCGCGAACCCGCGGGGCATCAGGAGGACGGCGGTGAGCGTAGATGCGGCCATGGGAGTCGCATCGGCGCTACATCGATGTCTTCGCCTTCGGCGGCGCGGTGTTGGCGTCGATGTCGATCGTGATCATGAAGCCGTTGGTGCCTTTGTACTCGTACGCCTTCGGGCCGAGCCGGTAGGCCTCGACTTCATTTGGCATCATGACGAATCCGTCATTGCGGGACGCGCCCCAGTACTTCAGGTTCTTGATGACGACCGGCTGATCGCCGTCGCCCTTGAACCCCTTCAGGACGACCTCGCCCCCCTTCCCGCCGTCGAGTCGCGCCACGGCACGGTCGCGCGTGGCCGACCACTCGATGGGGGCGTCCTTGCCGATCTCGAACGACTTCCATCGCACCGGGAACAAGTGACCGAGGATGTCGGTGACGCCATCGCGCTGCGCCTTGGACGCCTCTGGCTCGAAATGCAGCACCGACCAGTCCATCTCGCCGTCCGAGAACTCCGCTCCAAGGTCGCCGGCGAGCCAGAACGTCACGCCGTCCAGCTTGGTCGCGCCGTGGTGGCCTTTGTTCACCCGGTAGGCGTTGTTGAACTTGCAGAAGTGGCCCTTGCCATGGCCCGCGTGCTCGGTGGCGTCGGTGTGCTCGGTGGGCCGCGGGTTGAAGTAGCACTGACAGAACATCGTGCAGGAGCACGCCTCGATGACCGAGGCGTTCATGGCCCAGGCCGGCGAGGCGGCATGGCCGGCGGCGCCAAGGGCGTGGAGTCCGACAAGACCGGTGACGAAGGCGACGCCGAGCAGGGCAGATTTCATGGCCCCTCCTTTTATGTGCTCAAGTCCGCTCCGATCCGAAACGCCGGGAATTCTACTCCTAATTGTCCCGAAACGTGATCTCACCTGCCGTCAGCCGCGCGCGCAGCTCGTACTTTCCGCTGCCGCTCCATTGGAAGGACCGGAAGATGCCGCCTTTCGACCCGTTGAAGGGCGCGGCCTGAATCTCGCCCGCCAGGACCGAGGCGTCCACCGCACGATAGTTGGCGACAGCGCCAACGCCGATCTTCAATTCGCCGGCCCAGGCCGACACGTCCTTGTGCCCCTCGATGCCGCGAATGGTGAGATCGCCGGCGCTCAAGCGAATCCACAGGTCGGAACGCGCCGGGACGCCGATGGTCACGACGAACCCGTTTGAGGGCCCGTCAGTTTGAATGTTCGCCGAAGCGCCCTCGACCTCCACCTGCGCCCGGACACGACGGGCGGCGCCTGGTTCGCGAGTCTGCCACTCCAGCCTGATGTGATCGTCGGGTGAGTTCTCGATCGTGTACTCCCCCGCCGAGAGCCGCATCGTCAACCTGCCTCCCTGCGCGAACGGGCGCTCGATGACGGCCGGCGTGGCGGCGGAGACTCCTGCTTCGGGTGGACCGCACGCCAGTGTGGCGAGCGCCAGAAACCCGACGATGAGAGTTGACAGCGTCAAGTGGATTGCAGTCCGGGGTGCCATGACCCGCTTCTACGAAGGTCGGCCGGCGCCAGTTTCGTGGTCCCTGCGAGTCCGGGGTGGCAGCGTGTCGGGTGGCCGCTACACCGACAGGTGTGTGAATTATTCCGCTACAGATGCTGAGAGTCCACCTCCTGCCGTGCCGCGTCCAACGGCTGACTACCGACGATGCGGGCCAGAAACCGCCACGATCCGCGTTGTTTCGCGGGCCGACTGGGCGTCTGGTCGTGGCGGCATGCCGTTTGCCCCCAATCTGGCGTGGAAATAGGTCTGCTGGCGTTTGGTCGGCACTCATTGAGTGGGAAGTAGAGGGACAGGTCATGCAATCGCTTGGTCGAATCACAGGACGCGTGCTCCTCGGCGTGGTCGCCGTGTGTACGGCGGCCACCCCCGTCGTCGCGCAGACAACAGGCAACTACAAAGTCATCAAGCGCATCGGCGGCCGCACCAGCAGCATCTGCGCCCCGCTGCGGGGGACCAGGAGCCTTGCGGGCATGGCCGACAATGCACGAATACAGCAAGATCTGCGAACCGTGCTCACGGAAGCCGGCTTGAGCGGTCTGTCCGACGAGGTGCTCCAGGTGCTCCGCACCGCCAGCCCGGCGGTCGTGCGCGAAGTTGACTTCCCCATCGGCGGCCGGCTCGAGTGGATGGCGCATCGCCGACGCGGAAAGGCCACGTTGCTTCGCATGGTTCAGTGGGGCGGTACTGCGCCCATCAAGGCGTACCAGTTCGACGTCGAGGAGAACGACCGCATCTACACCTTCCTGGTACCGCGCCCGTGCGGCAACCTGGCGTTGGTGAACTCGCGCGCGTTGCCGCCGCCGCCCCCACCGCCGGCCCCGGTCGTCGTGGCGCCGCCGCCACCGCCACCGCCGCCGCCCCCACCGCCGCCTCCGCCGCCTGTCGTGGTCGCACCGGAGCCGCCGCCTCCGCCGGCACCAGTGGCCGCCGCCAGACGCTTCGCGCCCTTTGTGGCCGCGTACTTCGGCAAGGAGCGACGCGTGCGCGATGAGTTCCTCGGTGGCCGCTGTGCTCCGCTATTTGGAGTCAAAGGCGGCGTCGGATTCCGTCTCGCCGACCACTTCGAGCTCGCGCCTGCCGTGGGCGTCGCCTTCAACACACGCGACGGAGACAACACGAGTCTGTTTGCCGAGGTGGAGGCCAACTACCTGACGACCAACGAGGCGTACATCGGCACCGGCCTGGGCGTGTGGGACATCACCCACAGCGACACCGTGTCGCCGACCCTGCTCCTCAACTTCGGCCTGCCCATCTGGGGCACCGTCGGCGACGACCGGCTGTACTTCACGGGGGAAGGCCGCCTGTTCCTCGACGCGCTCGACGAAGTCGACAACAACTACATGGCCTGGGCTGGTCTGAGGTATGCCTGGCGGTAGGCTCGGTGGCCTCGGGGGCCACTTTCGGGTATCGTATGGGGTGAAATTGCGCGGAGCGGCTACCCAGGGTTGAGGGTAGCCGCCCCGCGTGGGACAAGAAGGCGGAATTTCCCCCATGTGTTTGCGACGCGGATTACTGACGTTCGGTTTATGTGTAGCCACGCTGCTTGCGGTGTCGACAGCATCTGCTGCCGCACAGAGCGGCGAGTATCGTGTGGCCAGGCGCCTGGGCGGAGCCACGACGCGGATCGCGCCGCCATTGCGCGACCGAGCGGCCCTCAGGAGCCTGGCGACCAATCCGAGGACGGCCAAGGACCTGCGCGCGGCACTGGCCGAGGCAGGGCTGTCAGACATTGCTGACGATGTGATCGCGGCCATCGCGGCAGGCGACGAAGCGCGGGTGCGGGAGGTGTCTTTCCCTATCGGTGGACGTCTGGAATGGATGGCCTTGCGTCGGCGCGGCAAGGTGACGATCCTGCGGCTCGTTCAATGGGGTGGCGCCGCCCCCTTCCGCGGGTACGAGTTCACGGTGGACGGCCGCGACCGCGTCTACACGTTCCTCGTCCCTCGCGTGTGCGCCAACCTGTCGCTGGTGAGTTCGCTGGCCAAGGCCGCGCCTCCGGCGCCGACGCCGGCTCCGGCGGTTGCAGTTCCGGCCCCGCCTCCTCCACCACCGCCGCCGCCACCACCGCCGCCACCTGTGGCCGTTGCGCCGCCACCACTGCCGCCACCGGCGCCGGTTGCTGCGCTGGACAAAATGCATCCCTTTGTCGCGGGCTACTTCGGCAAGGAACGCCGCGTGCGCGAGGAGTTCCTCGGTGGACGCTGCGCGCCGCTGTTCGGAGTCAAGGGCGGCGTACTCTGGGAAGTTGGCCAGAACTGGGTCGTGGGTCCTGCCGTCGGCGTGGCCTTCAACCTGCGCGACGGCGACAACTCGAGCTTCTTTGCGGAAGTCGAGGCCAACTACGTGACGGCGGGCAAGGCCTATATCGGCACCGGCCTGGGCGTCTGGGACGTCTTCGACAGCGACACGGTCGCGCCGACCGCGCTCCTGAACTTCGGCGTTCCGGTCTTCAAGAGCGCTCAGGACGGCCGTATGTTCGTGACCGGCGAGGCACGGCTGTTCCTCGACGAGATCGGCGAAATCGACAACAACTACATGTTCTGGGGCGGCATCCGCTACGAGTGGAAGTAAGCGCCAGAGATTCGATGTAAGGCGGAAGGGCGGCCCGGGTCATACCGGGCCGCCCTTTTTTGCGTTTCAGCGCTGTTTGGCGACCCAGTCGGCGACGGTGCCGACCGGCGCGACCCAGAATCCTCGCTCTGGCACGCTCAGGTACTCAGCCAGAGCCCGCAGGAACGTCACGCGCGTGGTGTAGGGCTCGACCTGCGTGCCGATGTCGTGGCCGGCAAGCACCAGCCAGCGGCCCTGCCCGGCCGCGCTGTCCAGCATCGGCTTGAGGGCGGCCAGCTCCCGGTCGTCCATCGGCACGGCGTGGACCTGACTCAGATCGACGAACGAGGGGTCGTTGGCGACCTCGCCCATCCAGAGCCGGCCGACAAGAAACCGCTTGCCGATCAGTGGGACGTAGCTGGTGGTTGTGGGACCGCGACCGACGAAGGTCTGGCCGCACGGGTAGGCAAACGTCGTCGGCAGCACGCCGGTGATTCTCTTGATCTCGAGGCCGGCCTGTTCGAGCTCTGCGTCCATGCGGGCGAGGGTGTAGTCCTCGAGCGCCTTCTGGCGCGACCACGCGAAGTTGCCGGTGCAGGGATGCATCAGCGAGTGGTTGCCGATTTCGTGGCCCGCTTGCGCGGCGGCGCGCCACGCTGTCTGGCGCTTCTCGATGGCGCTCGGCACCACGTAGAAGGTGACCTTGAGGCCGGTCTCGGCCAGCACAGGCAGGCCCGCGTCCATCTGGGTGGGGCGCCCATCGTCGAAGCTGAGACTTATGGCGGCACGTTTGCCATTGGGCCAGGGGAACGGCGAGGCCGGCACCTGCGTGCGTGGCGCGGACGCCAGCAGCAGGACTCCCAACGCAGCAAGCGGAAGCAATCGCATCCGCGAATTCTACGCGAGTGTCGTCGCGTAGTCCTCGTACGTGCCCTTGAAGTCGCGAATCGTGCCGTGGTCGAGATGCCACACGCGCGTGCCGACTTCCTCCATCACGTCCTGGTCGTGGGTGACCAGCAGGACCGTGCCCTCGTACTTCTGCAACGCGATATTGAGCGCGTTGATGGATTCGAGATCGAGATGGTTCGTCGGCTCGTCGAGCACGAGCACGTTGGGTTTCTGCAGCATGATGCGGCAGAAGAGCAATCGGGCCGTCTCGCCACCCGACAGCGCGGCGGTAGGCTTACTCCCCTCTTCGCCGCTGAAGAGCATCTGCCCCAGCAGGCCGTGAATGTCCTGGCGGGCGGCGTCGGGATCGAACTGGTGCAGCCATTCCACCGCGGTCATGCCCTTCCGGATCACGTTGTTGTGGTCCTGCGGGAAATAGCCGACCGATGCCTCGTGTCCCCACCGCACCGAGCCGGTGTCGATGTCGCCGGGTGAAGGCGGCAGTCCGGGCGCATCGGCCAGCAGCGCCTTGAGCAATGTCGTCTTGCCGACGCCGTTGCGGCCGACCAGGACGATCTTCTCGCCGCGGTTGATGACGGCGCTGAACTCGGGGATGACCGTGGTGCCGCCGAACCCCTTGCTGACGTCCTTGAACTCGAGCGCCATGCGGCCAGACGGCCGCGCCATCTGGAAGCGGATGTAGGGCCGCTGGATGTTGGACCGCGCCAGGTCGCCGGTTTGCAGCCGTTCGACTTCCTTGCGGCGCGACTGCACCTGGCTGGAGCGCGTGCCGGCCGAGAAGCGTGCGATGAAGTCGTTGAGCTGCGCGATCTTCTTCTCGCGCTGCACGGTGTCGGCCTCGAGCCGCGAGCGGATCTGCGTCTTGGCCAGCACCATGTCGTCGTACCCGCCGGTGTAGGTGATGATGGTCTGGTAGTCGATGTCGGCGATGTGCGTGCACACCTCGTTGAGGAAGTGCCGGTCGTGCGAGATGACGATCAACGTGCCGTCGTACTCGACCAGGAACTTGCGCAGCCAGTGGATCGAGTCGAGGTCGAGGTGGTTGGTCGGTTCGTCGAGCAACAGTGCCTGGGGATGACCGAAGAGCGCCTGCGCCAACAACACGCGCACCTTTTGTCCGCCCTGGATCTCCGACATCTTGCGTGCGTGCAGCTCATCAGGGATGTCGAGGCCCTGCAGCAGAATCGCGGCGTCGCTTTCGGCCGAGTACCCGTCTTGCTCGCCGACGATCCCCTCGAGTTCGCCAAGGCGCATGCCGTCGTGCTCGGTCATCTCGGCTTTGGCGTACAGGAACTCGCGCTCTTCGAGCGCACTCCACAACCGTGTGTTCCCCATGATGACCGTGTCGATCACGCGGAACTGATCGAACGCGAACTGGTCCTGCCGCAGCACCCCGAGCTTGGCGGGTCGCGCGACCGTGCCCTTCTGCGGGGGCAGCTCGCCCGTCAGCAGCTTCATGAAGGTGGACTTGCCGGAGCCGTTGGGGCCCGTGAGGCCGTAGCGCCGGCCGGCCGTGAAGGCGGTGGAGACCTCCTCGAAGAGCACCTTCGAGCCGTAGCGCATGGAGATGTTGCTGACAGAGATCATCGTGGGAACCGGGACCCTCTATTCTACCATCGGTGCCACAACCCGGCCGGCACGGGCCGGCCCGGTGAGCGCGAGGGGCGAGGACGGCGCGACGAAGCGCGTTACGACCGACGGCGCTGACGCACCGCCGATCGGGACACTCGCGCCGGTGCCGGCCCAGGTGAGCGCTGCGGCCGCCAGCAGGACTCGCCGCATATCGTTCTACAGCGCGCCGACGCCGATGACCGCCGTCATCGTGTGGTGCGAGGCGGGCTCGAGCCGGACGGCGGCGTCGCGGACGTTCGCGGTTTCGATGCACAGCATCGACGGCCACTCGTCGTCGCCGAAATCGGGCATCGCGCGCGCCTTGTCGATCCAGGGATTCCAGACAACCGTGGATAGAGATCCCGTCTTGACGACCTCGATGCGGCGCCGCAACTCCGGATCGTGGATCGTGCAGGTGCTCTCCGTGTCGAGGTAGATCCGGTCGGTCTCTCCGGTGAACCGAATCGGCGCGTCGCCCTCGCGCTTCCGCGTGAAGCCATCGACTTTGTCGAGATACTCGGTCGCCGCAAGCCCGGTCACGCCGACCTCGCGTATGTTTCCGACCGCAAAGTAGGTATGGAGCACCGCCTCGAACGTCAGCGGGGCGTCGCCGGTGTTGGCGACGTCCAGGGCCATCCCCAGACGATCGCCGAAGGTAACTCGATACTCCGCCTGGAACCGATGCGGCCACGACGACCGGCGCGAGGTGTCGTCGTCGGTGAGCAGGAACCTCACCTGGACCTCGCCATTGCGATCCTCGGCACTGGCCAGCGTCCACCCGCGCAGCCGCGCGAAGCCATGCATCGGGGCCGAGGCGTCGGTGGCGTGTGCGGCAAACCACGGGAAGCAGATCGGGACGCCGCCGCGAATCGGCTTGTCGGGATGGAACTGGCTGTCGCCGCTGACCCAGATCACCGGGTCGGCGCCCGAGGGTTGCCAGGCCGTCACGTGAGCGCCGTGCAGGTAGACCTCGGCGTTGCCGCGAGCGGTTGCGATCGCCAGCCGTTCGAGGCTGTTGCGGCCCGGGCCCAGCCGCACGGATAGGGGAAGTTCGACATCCACGGCGGTGATTCTAGCCGGTCCGAGGTGGGGAATCTCACCGGCCCGGTCGGCGCGGCACGAGAATGGCAAGCTGCTCTAGAATTGGGGGCATATGCGGAACGTGATGCGCTTTGCTGTCGGTGTCGCTCTGCTGGGCCTCGTTGTGTTTTCGGCCGGCGCCTCGGGGCAGGCGCCTCGCCCCTGGCCCAGTGCGCCGAACGACCCCACGGTGACACCGGTTGCTGGCCCGGGCTGGCTGACGCGCCTGGGCGTCACCCTGTCCCAGACCAGTCTGGGCCGCGGCGCCGGACGCTATGGCCCATCTGACCGCCCGGCGACTCCGCCATCCGCGTCGCTAGGTGTCCCCGCCGACGTCTCGCTGACAGGCGCCGATCTGTATCGCTTCAACTGCCAGGCCTGCCACGGCCTGGAAGGGCGAGGAGCGCCGCCGGAGATCAAGTCGGCCGTGGACCCCGTGCGCGGCGTGCCGCTCGACGTGCTGCGCGAGCAGATGAAGGCCCAGCATCAACCGCCCGGCGAGGCCGAGGCACGCGCACGGCCGGAGCGGATTCGCGCAGCGATCCTGGCGCGCGTCCACAACGGCGGCCAGCGCATGCCATCGCGTGCGCACCTCAGCGCGGGCGAACTCGATTTGCTGTTTGCCTACCTCGGGGTCCTGGCGGCGTCGCCCAAGACAGCTCCGGCGAAGCGCGAAACGGTGAATTGGGCTCGGGTCGGCCAGCACGTCGTCAAGGGCACGTGCCATATCTGCCACGACGCGGTGGGCGCACGTCCGAGCGACGCCGCGATGGTGCAGGGCAAGATCCCGTCGCTCCAGTCGCTGCTGGTGTCGCAGTCAGTGGCCGGGTTCGTCACCAAGGCCCGAAGCGGCGCGCCCGTGCAAATGAGTGGCCTGGCGATGCTGCATCGCGGCCGCATGCCGGTCTTCTACTACCTGACCGACCCGGAGATCGCATCCGCGTACGTGTATCTGGCCACCTACCCGCCACAGGCCACCGCAGGACGCTGACCGAGCCCTGCCAGGCCTCACAGGAACCGCTGAAGAAACGCGATGATCTCGCGGCGACCTTCAGCGGTCTCCTGGTGCCCGACGTCGTAGCGCAGCAGCTTCCATCGCTCCGGGTGTCCCTGCTCGGCGTAGACCTTCTGCAGTTCGCGGTCGATGAGGTCGAGGCCCTCGACCGGCGTCAGCTTGTCCTGGAGACCCGCCAGCCCGAGATGCGCGCGAGGCGCGATCAGCGCGTTGATCTGGGCCGTCGTGAAGTGCTTCAGAAGGCGCGGCACGTAGTAGTACACGCCGTGGGCGGAGAGGTTCTTCTTGGCGAGCAGCGTCTGGAAGTCCGTGAGGCAGCAGATGTCCACGGTGACCTTCACGCGCTGGTCGAGCGCGGCGAGCCACCATGCCATGGTGCTGCCCATCGAGATACCGAGCGTTGCCAGGCGCTGGCTGTCCACGTCTGCACGGGTCACGAGCCAGTCCACCGCGCGCAGGCTGTCGTAGACCATCATGCCCCAGAGGACCTGGCCCTGCCAGAGCATGGCCTTGAACATGTCGCCCTCGGAGGTGTGGCTGCGCTCACCGAACACCCAGTGGTCGATGGCCAGCGCGACGTAGCCCAGGTCCGTCAAGGCCTTCGCGTAGGGCATCGGCTGCAGGTAGCTGCGGCCGTCGACGAACTCCTTCTTGCCGATCGTGTAGCCGCCGCCGTGCGAGTGGTTGAACACCACGGCCGGAGCGCGGCCGGTGAGGGTGCGCGGCCGTGCGAGGTATGCCGGAACGGCCTCGATGCCGTTGAGATCCAGTTCCCACGTCTCGAGGATGTATCCGTCGCGCTCGTCTTCGCGCAGCTTGCGCCCGCCAATCGGCCGGTGGCGGTCGGGCAGGTCGCCCATCAGGGTGTAGAGCCCGGCACGCCGGTCGGCGGCGGATGCCGCCGGCTGTCGCTCAGCCTGTGGCGTGGATCCCGTCGAAGCGACCAGCGAGGCCATCCCCGCCAGTCGCAGCACGTCGCGGCGTCCCATGGTGGTGTCGGTCACGCGCCGATGATACGCCAGCCGCGCCGGGGCTTGGGGAGACATTCGATCAGGCGGCGGGCCACGCGCTTGGCGTCGGCGACTTCGCCGTGATGCCAACGGGCACCAGACATTCCTGCGGAAACCGCGGTCAGTACCGTTTGGCCTCGAGATCCTTGTAGACCTTCTCGATGTTGGCGCCGACCGACCCGGCGAAGCGCCCATCCATGCCGGCGTCGTACTTCGGCGCCAGCGCCGCCGCGACTGAGGTGGTGGCCTGCGCCAGGGTCTCGCCACGGTCGCGGGCCCGGCGGACTTCGGCAATCAGATCTGCCAAGTAGTTCCTGAAGAAACGCAGATGCGCCTTCGGCTTCACGCCGCCGTGGCCGCCGATGATGTGGTCGAAGTCGAGTTTGTCGAGCGCATCAAGCGTCGCGACCCATTCCGGCGGGTAGGAGTCGCCCATGAAGGGCATCCAGCCATGCAACAGGTCGCCGGTGGCGACCACTCGCTGCTTCGGCAGGTACGCGACGACGTCGCCGCTGGTGTGTCCCCTCCCCAAGAAGAGAAGGACGACGTCACGGTCGGGGCGATGCAGGATGAGCGACTTGTCGAAGGTGAGGTCCGGCAGCGTCAACTCCAGGCTTCGGACCTCGGCGAGGTATTCCTCCTGCTGGCGCAGCTCGTCCCTGAGCCTCCCTTGCGCCGCAGCGTCCTGCTCGGTGGCGAGTCGCCGCTTCACGTCCTCGATCAGGCGTGGCCCGTTGTCGATCTGCTCTTTGACGCGCTGCATCCCGAGGTTGATCAGGTTCTCGCGGGTCGCTTCCGACGCGACAATCGCGACCTGCTTCGGAAACGCCACCGGGTAGGCGTGGTTCCCCTGCGCGTGGTCCCAATGGAAGTGGGAGTTCACGGCGTAGCGAACCGGCTTGTCGGTCACGCCCTTGATCTGCTGGATGAGGCCGCGCGCGCTCGACGGCCGCGAGTGGGTGTCCACGACGAGGACACCCTCGTCGTAGACGATGACCGCCGCGTTGCAGTTGATCGGCGTCCGCGGCCGCGCGAGGGCCGCATAGACGCCGTCGGCCACCTTCTGGAGATCGAACAGATCCTGCGCCGTCGCAACACCAGTGCACAGCACGAGCGCCGTGCCGACCATCAACGCCCACTTCACCTTCGCCACACATTCTCCTTCACTCGTCGTCTTTTGCCGGAGCGTCGTTGATGTCGCTGACGTGGTACAGGCTGCCGGTCTTGATGGGGTCGCGGTACGTGTACAGCAAAAAGCCCAGCGTGTGCTGGGCTCCCGGCAGGCCTGAAGGCCTGCGCTACATTTGGCCGGTCGGCCCGCGCAACGAAAAATGTGGTCGGGGCGAAAGGATTTGAACCTTCGACCCCTCGGTCCCGAACCGAGTGCTCTACCAGGCTGAGCCACGCCCCGACAGACCAGTGATGTTACACCACCGGCCGCACATTAGCCAAGCGCCGGGCGCAGGGGCTACGCGATCACCGGAACCGCGCGCAGAAACGGGCCTGGCACCGAGCGCCGCTGGCTGACCACCGTCACGGGGGTTCCAAACAACGACAGTGGACCATCTCCCCCCGATACCGTGCCCCGCGGCCGATGCAGCGCGCCCAGGCCCAGCGCAATCGCGACGCCCCCGACGACCACCGGCGGGCCGCCCACCACGACGTAGATGACGGTGCCCAGCAGCACAAGCAACGCGTTGGGGTTCAGGCGATGGACGTCGACCATGGCGGCAGCCCTCCTGCGGGTGAGAAAACACTGCGGTCTATCTCGTTCAAGAACTCTTTGACACCGATTCCCGTCGAAAGTTCCGATAGTGACCCGGACGAGCCACTAACTCCCGGAGACCTAGGAAAACGTCCTTCGCAGACGTAATGGCCGACGCCAGGCACGCCCTCCGCGCGTTTCTCAAGACCCCCGGCTTCACCCTGGCTGCGGTTGGTGCGCTGGCCCTGGGCATCGGCGCCAACACCGCCATCTTCTCCATCGTCAACGCGGTGCTGCTCAAGCCCATGGCGTTTCCGGACGCCGAACGGATCGTCGTCTTCCAGAACACGTCGCCCCAGGGCTCCTTCTCCGCCGGCGCGCCGGCTAAGTTCAACCATTGGCGCTCGCAGGCCACGGTTGTCCAGGACGTCGCCGCCTACCGGTCCAATATCGTCAACCTCACCGGCGCCGGCCTGCCCGAACAGCTTCGCGCCGAGCAGGTGTCGGCGGAGTACTTCCGCCTGTTCGGCGCGCCCATCCTGAAGGGCCGCCCCTTCACGGCTCAGGAAGACCTGCCGGACCAGGCCCACGTCGCGTTGTTGAGCCACGCGCTCTGGGTCCGTCGCTTCAACGCCGACGAGCACATCCTTGGCAAGACCATCGAGCTCAGCGGCGAACCGCACGTCATCATCGGCATCGTCCGGGCGTCGTTTGACTTCGGGGAGTTCGGCCCGCAGCCCGAGCTGTTCATTCCGTTTCAGATCGACCCACAGTCCCCGGACCAGGGCCACTACTTTCAGGTCGCGGGACGACTGAAGGCCGGCGTCTCGCTCGATCAGGCCAACGCGCGGCTGAAGCTATCGGCCGAGGAGTACAAGCAGAAGTACCCCGACGCGCTCCAAAAGGACAACGCCTTCGGCGTGCGGCTGCTCCAGGAGGAACTCGTCAGCGACGTGCGCTCTACCTTATGGGTGCTGCTCGGCGCCGTCGCCCTGGTGCTGTTGATCGCGTGCGCCAATGTCGCAAACCTGCTGTTGGCCCGCGCCTCGGGTCGCAAACGCGAGATCGCCATCCGGGCGGCCATCGGCGCCGGCCGCGGGCGCATCGTCTCGCAGTTATTGACCGAGAGCGTTCTGCTGTCGGTTGCCGGCGGCGTGCTGGGCACGGCGCTCGGGATCCGTCTCGGTTATTACCGGGCTGGTGTTCGGGCTGATCCCGGCATTGCACGCCTCGCGCGCGGACCTGCACGCGACCCTCAAGGAAAGCAGCAGCCGCGCCGGCACCGGCTTTCAGCAGAACAAGACGCGCGCGGTGCTCGTGGTGGCCGAAGTGGCGCTCGCCCTGGTGCTGCTCATCGGTTCGGCGCTGCTGGTCCGGACGTTCGTCGCGCTGCGTAGCGTCGATCCCGGCTACGACGCCAACGGTGTGTTGACGATGCGCATGTCGATGACCGGGGAGAAATATTTGAAGTCGGAGGGCGTCGAGCAGGCGGTGCGGATCGGCGTCGAGAAGATGATGGCGATTCCAGGCGTCCAACTGGCCAGCGCCACATGCTGCGTGCCGCTTGAAGGCGGCTACGGCCTGCCCTTCGTCATCATCGGCCGTCCGCTCACCGACCGGCCGTTTCACGGAGGCGGCGCCTGGAACACCGTGTCGCCAGGCTACTTCGAAGTCTTCAAGATCCCCATCAGGCGTGGGCGCACTTTCACCACGCGCGACACGGCTGCGTCACCGCCCGTGGTGATCATCAACGAAGCGATGGCCCGACAGTTCTGGCCCAAGGGCGACCCGCTCAACGACCGGCTCGCGATCGGTCGAGGCGGCATGCGAGAGTTTGCGGCCGAACCCGACCGCCAGATCATCGGCGTGATTGCCGACAGCCGCGACGGCGCGCTCAACGACGAACCGGGACCGAAGATGTTCATCCCCCAGTCGCAGGTGCCCGACCTGGCCAACGCGCTGAACATCCGCATCACGCCGATGGCCTGGGTCGTACGCACGGCCGGCGAGCCCTACGCGCTCAGCGGGCAGATCCAGGAGGCGCTGCGACAGACCACCGGCCTGCCGGTCTCCGACGTCCGGACGATGACCGACGTGGTTTCGCGCTCCACGTCGCGCGAGCGGTTCAACATGTGGCTGATGACGGTCTTCGGTCTGTCGGCGCTGGCGCTGGCCGCCATTGGCATCTACGGGCTGATCGCGTACTCCGTCGAGCAACGCACGCAGGAGATCGGCATCCGCCTGGCGCTTGGGGCGGGAACAGGGCAGGTCCAGACGATGGTGGTGAGCCAGGGGATGCGGCTGGCGCTGGCGGGCGTCGTGGTGGGCATCGCGGCGTCGTTCGCGCTGGCCCGCTTCATCAGCAGCTTTCTCT
>JAENWD010000241.1 GCA_016650245.1 Vicinamibacteria bacterium | reverse complement strand
GCGCGCGGTGCTCGACTACGCGCAGTCGCAGGTCGACTTCGAGACCGTGCAGATCGCCCCGATCGGCGGCGGCGCCAACTTCACGGCCGGCACGGCCGTAGGCGGCGCGGTCGGCGCGGCAACCGCGGGCGCGATCAGCGGGGGACAGCAGTAACGGGGACGAAGGTGCTACGGGGTGCTATCAGGTGCTGCAAGGTGCAAGGACCCAGCACCCTGTAGCACCCTGTAGCACCCTGTAGCACCCTGCAGCACCCGAGAGCACCCCTGCAGCACCCTCTCTGTTAAAGTGTCGCGGTGCCGAAAGTCTCGGTCACCGTCATCACGCAGAACGAAGCGCACCGGCTCGCAGAGGCCCTGCAATCGGTGGCCTGGGCCGACGAGCGCATCGTCGTGGACTCGGGGAGCACCGACGACACCCTTGCCGTAGCGCGCCAGTACGCCGACCGGGTCCAGACGCGCGCCTGGGACGGCTATGCCAGCCAGAAGAACTACGCCGCCTCGCTCGCGTCACACGACTGGATTCTGTCGCTTGATGCCGACGAGCGTCTGGGCGTGGCGCTGGGGGATGAGATCCGCGAGCTGCTGAAGACCGAGCCGGCCGCGCGCGGCTATCGCGTGCCGCGCGTGACCAACTATCTCGGGCAGTGGATCCGCTCGACCGATTGGTGGCCCGACTGGCAGTTGCGGCTCTACGACCGCCGCGCCGGCCAGTGGGCGCGCGTCCACGTCCACGAGTCCGTGCGGGTGATCGGTCCGGTCGGCAGGCTGCGCGGCGAACTGCTCCACCACCCCTACACCGACATCGCCGACCACCTCGACACCATCGATCGCTACACGACGATCGCCGCCAACGAGCTCTACGGCCGCGGACGCCGATCGGGCCCGCTGCGCATCATCGGCCACGCCAAGATGGCGTTTCTGCGCAACTACGTCCTGCGCGGCGGCTTCCGCCAGGGCACGACCGGGCTGGTCGTGTCGCTGTTGAATTCGTACTACGTCATGCTGAAGTTCGCCAAGCTCTGGGAGCGGCAGCGGAAACCGTAGCCTGGAGTACGTAGAATTTGGTTTCAAACAGGAGTTCAGGAGGTCAGGAGAACTTTCTTCGGGAGACCACGCCTCCTTATCTCCTTGTCTCATGTAGAAGGCCCTGATCTCAAGGCCGCAGTCCGCCATGTTCAGTCTACACATCGATACCGCGAGGACGTGGCGAGGCGGGCAGAATCAGGTACTGCTCACCGTGCTCGGCCTGCGCGCTGCGGGACATCGCACGATGCTGGTGGCGCATCCCAACGGCGAGCTGCGGCGTCGGGCGGCCGAGGGGCTGGACCTGTTGCCGCTGGCTCCCGATCATGAGCTCGATCTGAAAGCGGGCTGGAAGCTGTCGCGGGCGTTGTCGCGACTGACGCCCGACATCGTCCACGCGCACGATCCCCACGGCGTCGCGATGGCGTCGGTGGCGCTGTCGATGCTGACCAGCACACCTGCGCCGCCGCTGGTCGTGTCGCGCCGCGTGGACTTCCGCCTCAAGCGCAACTCGTTCTCGCGCTGGAAGTATCGGCAGGTGAACCTCTTCATCGCCTCCTCCGACGCGATTCGCGAGCTGCTGATCCAGGACGGCGTCTCTGCCGATCAGGTCGTCACGGTGCACGAAGGCATCGACGTCGACCGGATGGCCGGGACAGGCGCCGCCAACGTTCACGAGGCGTTCTGGCTGCCGCACGGCGCGCCTGTCATCGGCAACGTCGCGGCGCTGGTGGCGCACAAAGGGCAACGGCATCTCATCGACGCGATGCCGCTGGTGATTCGCGAGGTTCCCGACGCGCGGCTGGTGATCCTCGGTGAAGGCGAACTGCGCCCGCAGCTCGAACATCAGGTGAAGCACCTGCACCTCGAGAAGCACGTCGTGCTGCCCGGCTTTCGCGCAGATGTGCTGTCGCTCATCAAGGGCGTCGATCTGTTCGTGATGAGCTCGGAGACCGAAGGGCTCGGCACCTCGCTGCTCGACGCGATGGCCGCCGGCAAGGCGTGCGTCGGCACTCGCGTGGGCGGGATTCCCGAGGTGATCGACGACGGAAGTACCGGCCTGCTGGTGCCGCCACACGACCCGCCCGCGCTCGCGACGGCCATCGTCCGGCTGCTGAAGGACACCGCCCTCAGAGCGCGAATGGCGGAGGCCGGACTCGCGCGGGTCAAGGCGCTGTTTGGCGTGGAGCGGATGGTTGAAGGCACACTCGCTGCGTACGCACATCTGTCACACGCGAGATCCGCCCATGAGTAATTCGACCGCCCCGAATCAGCCTGCTGGCGGGCGTGTGGCGTCCATCGACATCATCCGCGGAGCGGTGATGGTCCTGATGGCCATCGATCACCTGCGCGTGTACTCGGGCCTTCCAGCAGGCGGCCCGACGTACGGCATCTTCTTCACCAGGTGCGGCTTCCTGTGTCGGTGGTCGGGACCATCGGGCTTGTGATCGTCGCCGGCCACAACGTCCTTGATTCACGCTTCTGGCAGTTGGCAGAGTCGCTCGGCGAAAGCGAGTGGGCAGGGCTCTGGAAGATCCTGTATGTCAGCTTCTTTGCCGGGCCCATCATGATTGGCGCCGATGGCCCGCGCCCGACGGCTATGCGTGGAGCCTCGGGCTGCTCTACCTTGTCTGGGTGGTCGCGGTTGTGCTGTTGTACTTCCCCTGCCGGTGGTTCGCAGGGCTCAAGGCGAGGCGGAAAGACCGGTGGCTCAGCTACCTGTGAGGACCTGCGCGTAACGTGATCTCCTTCATCGTCCCTGCGCACAACGAGGAGCAGATGCTCGGTCGGACGCTCGACGCCCTGCACGCGGCGGCCCGCAGCGCGCTGACGCCCTACGAGCTGATCGTCGTCGATGACGCCTCGACCGATCGCACGGCGGAGATCGCGGCGGCATCGGGCGCGCAGGTGGTCAGCGTGGAGCATCGGCAGATCGCGCGGGCGCGCAACGCCGGCGCCAAGGCCGCCGCCGGTGACGTCTTCGTGTTCGTCGACGCAGACACACGCATAGAAGCGGCGACGATCGTCGCGACTGTCGCGGCCGTCGGCCATGGGTGCGTCGGGGGCGGGGCGCTCCTGCGCTTCGACGAGCCGGTGCCAGCCTCGCTCCGGCTCATTGGCGTGTGCCTGCGGATCACGATGCGCCTTGGCCGCCTGGCCGGTGGCGCGTACGTCTTTGCGACGCGCAACGCGTTTGAGGGCGTGGGGGGCTTCGACGAGACACTGTTTGCGACCGAAGAGCTCACGCTCAGTCGCGCGCTGCGACGGGTAGGGCGGTTCACGCAAGGCGCGGACCCACAGCACGCGCGAGCTGCTGGCGCCGATTGGCCTGCTGTTCCGCCGAGGCCCAGGCGCCCGCCGACAGCGCGCCGACCTCGACCTGTGGTACGGGCGGCGCCGGCACGATCCGGGCGACCGCTGAGGGATGACCGAGCTACGTGCGCCCCGGGGCGCGCCGTGGGTGTGACGCCAGGGGTCTGGGCCGACACACACCCTTGAGTGGGCATCGCGCGCTCCCCCGCTTCTCCCCGAACCCGCAGCGTCCCATCATGCCGACATGGCACAGCGAGAAGTCGAAGCGGATCGGGTCGCTCGGGTCGAGCAATCGAAGAGTGCGCGTGATGTCGGCGGCCATCCGCCAGCCAGGGCTCGTGTACTTCGTCAGTCGCAGGCAGCGGCCGAGCCGGATGATATGGGTGTCGAGCGGTACGATGAGCCTCGACGAATCCACTCGCGTCCACACGCCGAGGTCCACCGCGTCGCGCCGCACCATCCATCGCAGAAACAGGTTCAGCCGCTTGCACGCGCTGCCCTGCGACGGCCTGGTGAAGAAATAGGCGACGCCGGGCCGCGCAGGCACGCGTCGGTACGCGCGCCGCAGGTCCAGCGCCAGTGCGCGCGTGGTGAACGATTCCAGCCCGCCGCTGATGTCGGGAGACGACGGATCGTCGCCTTCGACGAAAAATCCCTCGATCGATCCAGAGCGGTCGAGCATCTGCCGCAGCACCCAAAGCAGGGCGACGATGTCCACTCCGCGGGTCCAGCGATGGACCAATGTCGCAAACAAGGCGGCGTCAACCCGCGGGTCGAACCGCCGCAGCCAGGCGGCGGGCGACGGGCCCATCCGCTCGAGCACCGCCCCCGCAGACTGCATCACGGTCACGACGTTGCCAAATGCCAGGCCGGCCGCGATGAACCCGGCAATCTCGCGGTCGCCCGGATCCGCATACGGCCTCACGAGCTCAATCGGATCCGTCGCGGACCGCTCGTGGTTGAAAGAGGCGTAGAGCCGTTCGAGATGGTGTTTCAGTAGAGACGAACGGGAAGT
Organism: Vicinamibacteria bacterium; assembly: GCA_016650245.1. Classification (GTDB taxonomy): domain Bacteria; phylum Acidobacteriota; class Vicinamibacteria; order Vicinamibacterales; family JAENWD01; genus JAENWD01. The sequence goes on along the minus strand of JAENWD010000241.1, from coordinate 12,192 downwards.
CATAAAAGTGCTCAATGCAAAGTGCCAAATGCTAAGTACGAAATTCGGACGATTAGTGCGGCGCCGTTCGATGGCTCAATCCGCGCAATCTCGTACTTTGCATTTTGCAGTTTGCATTTCGCACTTCAGAAGGCCGTCACCGCCACCCCGGCCTTGCAGAGCGGACACTCTGCCGCCGGATAGTTCGGCGGCGCGGGATACTCGACCAGCGGATACACGGGCGCGCCAGGATCGGCGATCGCCTCGAGCCGGTCGCAGATGCACACGACCGCAAGCACGCTGCCGCCGGCCTCGCGGATCCGGTCGGCGCACCCGGCCACCATCTGGCCCGTGTTCCGCACGTCGTCGGCCAGCAGCACGCGCCGGCCCTTCACCAGGTGCTGGTAGAACGGGCGCAGCGACGGCGTCTTGCCCTTCTTCTCGAACGGCGCAAACGAACACGGCGGGTGCGTGAGGCTGCGACGGCTGTCGAGCAACCCCGCGATCGTGTGCGCCAGCAGCGCACCGCCGGTCGGCGGCCCGGCCACCACGTCGGCGGCGGCGGTCACCTCGTCGGGCACCAGGTCCAGCAGGTCCTGCGCGAGCCGCCAGATGGTCGATGGGTACCGCAGTAACTGGTGCGGGTTCAGGTAGGCGGGCCCGTGATACCCGTTGCCGTAGTCGAAGTGCCCGTCGAGCATGAGCACTTCGTACCGTCGCAGCTCGCCCAGCGCGCGCTGGCGGATGTCGTCCTGTCTGGTCACCTTCACTCGCCTCAGGCAAACGTCGCAGCGCCGGCGACGTCGGGGTTGATGAACACGGTGCGACCGCCGACGATCGTGGCTGCCGCTGCGCCCCGAAGCGTCCACCCGTCAAACGGCGTGTTCTTCGACTTCGACCGTAACTTCGACGCGACCACGGTGACCGTCGCGTCCGGTGCCAGCACGGTGATGTCGGCGACCTGGCCTTCGGCCAGCGACCCGCCAGGCCGCCGGATGATCCGCGCCGGGTTCACCGACAGCAGCTCGATCGCACGCGTCAGCGAGATGTGGCCGGCGTGCACAAGACGGTCCAATACCAGTGGCACGCACGTTTCGAGCCCGACGATGCCGAACGGCGCGCGGTCGAACTCCTGGAGCTTCTCATCGGAATGATGCGGCGCGTGGTCGGTGGAGATGACGTCCACGCTGCCGTCGACGATGCCGCCGATCATCGCATCCATGTCGGCCTGCTCGCGCAACGGCGGGTTCATCTTGCAGTTGGTGTCGTACTGGATGGGGGATTCCAGGTACGTGTCGGTGAGCACGAAGTGATGAGGCGCCACCTCGCAGGTGACCGGGAATCCCTGCGACTTGCCCTCGCGCACCGCGCGCAACGCCCCTCGCACGCTCATGTGTGCGAGGTGGAAGTGGCCGCCGGTGAGCCCTGCCAGCGTCACGTCGCGCTGGACCATGACGGTCTCGGCGGCCGCGGGTAGCCCGCGCAGCCCGAGCGTCGAGGCAACGAACCCCTCGTGCGCGACGCCGTCGCCTTTGAGCGAGGCGTCTTCGCAGTGGTCGATCACAGGCATGGCGAACATCGACGCGTACTCCAGCGCGCGCCGCATCAGCAGCGCCGTCGCCACGGGCTTGCCGTCGTCGGAGATCGCGCAGCAGCCCGCCTTGTGCAGCTCGGCGATGTCGGCGAGCAGCTCGCCCTGGCTGCCGCGCGAGACGGCGCCGATCGGGTAGACCCGCGCCAGATTGGCCTCGGCCGCCTTCTTGAGCATCAGCTCCGTGATGCTCGCGCTGTCGTTCACCGGCGTCGTGTTGGGCATGCAGGCCACGGCGGTGAATCCACCGGCCACCGCGGATCGGGCGCCGGTCGCGATGGTCTCCTTGTGCTCCTGCCCGGGCTCGCGCAGGTGCACGTGCATGTCGATGAGACCGGGCACCACGACAAACCCTTTCGGCACGTCGATCACCTGCACGCCCTCGTCGACCGGCAGGTCACGGCCGACCCGACTGATGCGGTCTCCGTCGATCAGCACGTCGAACGCGCCGTCCACGCCGTTGGCAGGGTCCACGACCCGCCCTCCCTTAAGCAGCCGTCTCATGCTCCACTCCGCCAGCCAGCAGATACAGCACGGCCATCCGCACCGCCACCCCGTTGGCCACCTGTTCGAGAATCACCGACGAGGCCCCGTCGGCCACTTCGGACGCGATCTCCACGCCGCGGTTCATCGGCCCGGGATGCATGATGATGGCGTCGGGCCTGGCCAGCCGCACGCGCTCCTCGGTCATGCCGAACACCTGGAAGTACTCGCGCAGCGACGGGAAGAACGCGCCCTGCATGCGCTCGAGCTGAATCCGCAACATCATGATCACGTCGGCGTCGGCGACCGCGGTCTCGACGTTGGACGTCACCGTCACGCCCAGCCGCTCGATGCCTGGCGGCACCAGCGTCGGCGGCCCGCACAACCACACATCCGCGCCCAGCTTGGTCAGCAACAGCACGTTGGACCGCAGCACCCGGCTGTGCAGCAGGTCGCCGACGATGGCGACCTTCAGCCCGCCGAGGCGACCCTTGTGACTGCGGATCGTGAAGGCGTCGAGCAGCGCCTGGGTCGGGTGCTCGTGCATGCCGTCGCCGGCGTTGATGATCTTCGACTTGCAGATCCGCGAGAGCAGGTGACACGCGCCAGAGCTGGCGTGGCGCATCACGATCATGTCCGGCGACATCGCCTCGAGGTTGAGGGCAGTGTCCACCAGGGTCTCGCCCTTGACGACGCTCGAGGTCGCAATTGCGACGTTCAACGTGTCGGCGCTCAGCCGCTTCTCGGCCACCTCGAACGACGTGCGGGTCCGGGTGCTCGGCTCGAAGAACAGGTTGACGACGGTGCGGCCGCGCAGCGTCGGGACTTTCTTGATCGGCCGATGCGCGATCTCCTGCATCGCCGTCGCCGTGTCGAGGATCAGGACGATCTCCTCCGGCGACAGGTCCGCGATGCCGAGCAGGTGCTTCTGCTTCAGCCGCGTCATCGGGACATCGGCACGTACAACGACCTCCGCCACGGCGTCACTCTCCCGCGGTCTGGATGAGGACATCGTCATGACCATCTACCTCCTCGAGCCGCACCTGCACGCTTTCGCGGCGCGAGGTGGGGACGTTCTTGCCGACGTAGTCCGCCTTGATCGGCAGCTCGCGGTGGCCCCGGTCGATGAGGACGGCGAGCTGGATGGCTTTCGGGCGGCCGAAATCGATCAACGCGTCCAGCGCAGCGCGAATCGTCCGTCCGGTGTAGAGAACGTCGTCGACCAGCAGGATGAGCCGGTCGTCGATGTTGAAGAGGATGTCGGTGCTCCGCACCACCGGCTGGGGCCCCACCGCGTGACGCATCAAGTCGTCGCGGTAGAGCGTGATGTCGAGCGCGCCGGTGGGCACCTGGTGTCCGGTGATCTCGTGCAGTCGCTTGGCGAGACGCCGCGCCAGGGGCACGCCCCGTTCGCGAATGCCGACGATCGCGATCTCGTCGATGGCGCTGTTGCGCTCCACGATCTCGTGCGCGATGCGCGTGAGCGACCGCTGTATGCGGTCGGCATCCATCACGACTGGCATGGGGACGCCTCGGGAATTGCAGATTGACGATTGACGATTGACGATTGAAGATGTCGCGGATTTCTAGGATTGCGCGGGCGGACAGCGGCGTGCGTCATGGCAGACCTCTTTGCGATCTCTCGGGACCGCGATTAAAGAGTTTCGGAGAGTATAGCACCTGGGTGCTACTGGGTGCTACGGGGTGCTACGAGGTGCTCGCGGTGCACCCCAGCACCTTGCAGCACCTTGCAGCACCTTGCAGCACCTGAGAGCACCTGGTGCTGCTACCTTTCGTACGTCGGGATGTACGCAATCGGCCGTTGCGCCGAGAACGCCGTCGTGAAGATGTCTGCGCGCGCGTAGCCGTCCATGTCTCGGCCGATCGGCAGGCCGTAGTAGTAGAGCAGTGTCGGCGCGACGTCGACCACCGAGCCGCGCGGGTAGCGGCCCGGTTTCACCGCCGTCCCATAGGCCAGCAGGAACCCGTCGGGCGCGCGTTCGTGGGTTCCGCTGATGTTCGGGTTGCCGAGCGTGCGTTCCAGCAGGCGCTTGGGCAACGACAACGGCTCGAGTCCGAAGGGCGACACCACCAGCAGCAGGTCTCCCGGCTGCAGCCGGTCGAGCAGCCGGCCCAGTTCGGCATCGACGTACGAGTAGTACTGCTCGAAGACGCGGCCGTAGCGTCTGCGCTCTTCTTCCGAGACGTCGCCAAACGCCTGCGGCATCGCATAGCGAAGGAAGTAGTGCCCGACGATGTCGAGACCCTGGACACGGAGGGCGGTGAACCGCGCCGGCGTCTCGGCGGCAAGCGTATCGGTCAGCGCCACGTAGAACCGATCGAGCGCCAGCGGCGTAGCGCCCACTGCCTCGTGCTCCGGCTCCAGGGCTTGCGGCGAGCTGTGCACCGACGGGCGGCCAACGCGCGCAAGGCGCGAGGCCAGCTCTGTTGGATATGTGAGGCCCGGCTCGTCGAGCGCAAGCGCGATTTCTGACGCGCGATGGAACTCGTCGCTGACGAGGGTGCCCAGCAGCGGCTGCGCGGGCCAGGTGAGCGGCCAGCGCACGATCGTCGACGACAGACCCGCGCGCCCAAGAATCGTCCAGACTGGCTGCGCCCGAAGCGCGGCGGAGGTCTGCAGCGTCTCGGTGAGCAGGCCGAACGACACAAGGGCATGCGCGAAGCAGAAGTCTGGCAGCAGGTCCACGGCGGCGCCCCCGGCGACGGCGCGATAGGTCGCTGCGGAACGGACGCCGTTGCGCCAGGGCAACTTGCCGGTCGCCACGGCGGTCCACACCGGGCCGGGCTGCGTCGGACGCAGCGTCGCCAGGTGCATCGATGCCCCGGCATCGAGCAGGCGCGCGAAGTTGGGGAGCCTCCCATCCGCCACGGCCGGCGAGATGAAATCGAGCGAGGCGGCATCCACCGCGAGCAACACGACGCGGCGCGCGGACGCGTCGGGCGCAAACACCGGCGATGTCTCCAGACGCCCCGCGCCCAGCCTGGACGCCTCCCCCACTCCGCGCGCGACCAGCGGCAGGACGAGCGAGGCCAGCATCACCATCCCGAACGCCGCGGCCGCCACCCGGCTCGGGCGGCCCCCCCACAGCCGGAACAGCCCGAGCGCGACGCAGGCGACCGCGCAGGTGGTCATGGTCACCGCGGCCACGAAGAAACGCTGGGTCGTGTCAGGGTCGAGCGCGGCGCTGAAGCCCCACAGGTTCTGCCACATCAGCGCCGCGGCTGCCGTCGAGGCGGCCGCACAGAACCAGGCGAGCACGCGGTAGCTGAGCCACCCAGGCGAGACGCCCTCCGTGGACAGCACCTGCCGCGCGACGATGACGGCGTAGAAGACGACGGCGAGGTGGACGCCGTAGACCAGCAGCACGGCGGCCAGCAGCGGCCAGGCCGCCGGGTCGTCCAGTCGGATGGAGGGGTTCAGATGCAGCACCAGCGCGGCGACATAAGCCGCGGCCACGGCCCCGGCCAATACCGCGTTCGAGAGCATCCGGAGAAAGCGCACGGGGGGATCTTAGCTGCTGACCGTGCTTGGTGCTGAGTGCTCGGTGCTTGGTGCGCAGCACCAGGCACGCAGCACACTTGTTATACTTTCCCCGTGCCCTTCGACATCGACGCGCGGGTGATCGAGAACCGTCGTCTGTCTTCCGACTACAACGTGCTCAGCCTCGAGGCGCCCGACATTGCGGGTGCCACCGAGCCCGGGCAGTTCGTGATGGTGAAGCCCGATCGCGGCATCGATCCGCTGTTGCGGCGGCCGTTTTCCGTCTTCGAGATCCTCCGCGATGGCGGCCGCCCCGTCGGCCTTTCGATTCTCAGCAAGCGTGTCGGCGTGACCACCGGGCAGATCTTCGGGGCCCAGGCCGGACAGCGTGTTCAGTGCCTTGGGCCGCTGGGGCGCGCCTTCACGCTGCCAGGCCCGGCGACCGAGGTCTGGATGGTCGCTGGCGGCGTAGGGCTGGCGCCGTTCTGGACCGTCGCCGAGGCGTTGGCCGGCCGCGGCGTGACGCTCACGCTCTTCTACGGCGGGCGTGGCGACGCCGACCTGCTCTACCTGGACTACTTCGAGCGGCTCGGCGTCACCCTTGCCGTGTGCACCGAGGACGGGTCGCGCGGCGAGCGCGGCCGCGTGACGATCCCGCTCGAACGCGCGCTGGCCGCCCGCCAGGCAGGCACCGACGTCCTGGTCCACGCCTGCGGCCCCGATCCGATGCTGGCCGCCGTCGCGCGCCTGGCCGCGCGGTACGGCTGCCGCTGCGAGGTGTCGGTCGAACGCGTCATGGGCTGCGGGCTGGGCGGCTGCTATAGCTGCGTGGTCCCCGTCAAAGCCGCCAACGGCGGCTTCCACCATGTCCGCTCGTGCATCAGCGGGCCCATCTTCGATGCCGCCACCCTGGTCTGGGACTGACGCCATGGATCTGTCGGTTCGCCTCGGGCCGCTCACGCTCAAGAACCCGCTCATCGCGGCCAGCGGCTGTTTCGGCTACGGCCTCGAGTACGGCGAGGTGGTCGACCTCAGCTCGCTTGGCGGCGTCTGCGTGAAAGGCCTGTTCCTCAGCGAGCGCGAGGGCCACCCGCCTCCCCGCATCGTCGAGACGCCGGGCGGGATGCTCAATGCCATCGGCTTGCAGGGCATCGGCGTGCACCGCTTCATCGCCGAGCGGCTGCCCGAACTGCGCGAGCGCGGCGCGACGGTGTTGGTCAACATCTGCGGCGTCACGCTGGACGAGTACGTCGAAGTGGCCCGCGTGCTGAGCGACGCCGAAGGGGTGGCCGCGATCGAGCTCAACATCTCGTGCCCCAACATCAAGGAAGGCGGCATCCAGTTCGGGTGCAGCCTCAGTGGCACGTACGATGTCGTGAGCGCCGTGAAGAAGGTCACGCACCTGCCGGTGATCCCCAAGCTCACGCCGAACGTCACCAGCCCGTCGGCCTTTGCGCGCGCGGCCGAGGACGCCGGCGCGGATGCGATCTCGCTCGTCAACACGTTTCTGGCGATGGCCATCGACGTCGAGACCAGGCGGCCCAGGCTGTCCAACATCATGGGCGGCCTCAGCGGTCCGGCGATCCGCCCGATTGCCGTGCGAATGGTCTACGAGTGCCGGTGCGAGGTGAAGATCCCGATCATCGGGATGGGCGGGATCATGGACGCGCGTGATGCGCTCGAGTTCATCATCGCGGGCGCCGATGCCGTCCAGGTCGGCACCGCCAACTTCGTGGATCCGTTTGTCTGGGGCAAGATCCTCGACGGCATCAGCGACTACATGACCAGGCACGGCATCGCCCGCATCGCCGACCTGGTCGGAACCACGGACACCTCACCGGCCCACTCGCACGCATGAACCCGATTCTGGTGGCCCTCGACGTCGACACGACGGCCCAGGCCCTTGCGGCTGCGCACACCGTGCGCGGCCACGTGGGCGGGCTCAAGATCGGCAAGCAGCTGTTCACCTCCGAGGGCCCGACGCTGGTGCGCGAGCTGGCGGCACGAGGCGACCGGGTCTTCCTCGACCTGAAATACCACGACATCCCCAACACCGTGGCAGGCGCGGTGCGCGCGGCGACCGCCCTGGGCGTGTGGATGGTCAACGTCCACGCCAGCGGCGGGCTCAAGATGATGCAGGCCGCGCGGCAGGCCGCCGAGCAGGCGGCAGGGCACCAGGGCCAGCGGCCACTGGTCATCGCGGTCACGGTGCTCACCAGCCTGGACGAAGCGGCACTGGCGTCGGTGGGGGTCTCGCGCTCGGTGGCCGAGCAGGTGGGGGCACTGGCCGCCATGGCCCAGGACGCTGGCCTTGACGGCGTCGTCGCCTCGCCGCACGAGATTGGGGTCATCCGCGCGCGCTGCGGAGCGACGTTTCAGATCGTCACGCCCGGCATCCGCAGCGGCCCGGCCATCGCCGGCGACGATCAGGCACGCACCCTGTCGGCCGCCGAGGCCATGACCGCTGGCGCTACTTATCTGGTGATTGGCCGGCCGATTCTGAGGGCGTCAGACCCGGCGAGGGCGGCGGAGGAAATTGCCGCGAGTCTGTTGAAGGCTGAAGGCTGAAGGCCGAAGGCTGTTGCGGCCCTCTCGCCGCCTTCAGTCCTCGGTCTTCAGCCTTCAAGGCCGCTACTTGCCCGTGATGACGAAGTGGCCCCGCCGGTTTTGTGACCAGCACGACTCGGCCTCTTCCATGCAGAAGGGCGACTCCTTGCCCTTGCTGATCGTCAGGACGCGGTCGGCGCTGATGCCGAGGCTGACCAGGTAGTCCTTGGCCGCCTGCGCACGCCGGTCCCCGAGCGCCAGGTTGTACTCCGTCGTGCCGCGGCTGTCGCAGTGGCCCTCGAGCGTGATCTTGGCCATGCCCCACTTGCGCAGCCAGTCCGCGTTCTTCTGCAGCGCCGCACGCCCGTCGTCCTGCAACGCCGACTTATCGAGCGCGAAGAACACGTCGGCCAGCGGCTTCTCCGCGTTGAGGTCGGCGAGTGACTTGCGCCCAAACAACTCCTCCTCGGTGAGCGGTGCCGGTGGCGCCGGTGGCGGAGGTGGTGGTGGCGGTGGTGGCGGCGGAGGCACCACGGGCGCGGGCATCGGTGGCGGGGGCGCAGGGGCCGGCACCGGGGCTTTCTTGGCGCAGCCGGCTGCGCTCAGTGCGATCGCGACGACGAGGGCCGCAGCAAGGGAGAGTCGGGAACTGGACATTTGGGCAACTCCAAGACGTGCGGTCGAGCAGGATGGTCAGTGAACCCGCACAAGTATTGATTCGGGACACACGGTTGTCAACGCGTCAGACGGGTCGAAGGCGAAGCACTTCGTTGAGGCTGCCGGTTCTATAGCCCTGCAGATCGAGGCTGACGTACTGGTAGCCGACGGCCTTGAGCCCGATGACCAGCGCCTGGTTGATCTCGGGCTCGAAGGCGCGCGCCATCTCGTCGCGGCCGATCTCGAGCCGCGCCAGCGTGTCGTGATGGCGCACGCGGAACACCCGGAAGCCGAGCGCGCGGACGACCTCTTCGGCAGCCTCGATGGTCGCCAGCTTGGCCTCGGTGACCTCACTCTGGTACGGGATGCGCGAGGACAGGCACGCCGACGCCGGCTCGTCCCAAATCGGCAGACCCGCATCCCGCGCCAGCGCGCGAATCTCCGCCTTGGTCAGGTCGGCCTCGTCAAGCGGGCTGCGCACGCCGAACTCACGGGCCGCCTGCCGGCCTGGCCGGTGGTCGCCGCGGTCGTCGGCGTTGCTGCCATCGACGATCACGCCGAAGCCGCGGTCGTGGGCAAGCTGCGCCAGATGCTCGTAGAGCTCGGTCTTGCAGTGATAGCAGCGATTGGACGGGTTGGCGCGGTACTCGGGCCGCTCGAGCTCGCTGGTGTGCACGAACTCGTGGGGGAGTTGGAACTGCCGCGCAATCGCCTCGGCGATGTCGCGATGGCGCCGCGGATAGCTGGGGCTGTCGGCCGTTACGCACAGCACCTGCCCGGGCCTTGCGCGATTGGCCGCCCAGGCGAGGTACGCGCTGTCCACGCCGCCACTGTAGGCGACAATGATCGACTCGTACTCCGCCAGCAGCGCGCACAAGCGGGCCTCGCGCAAAGCGGTGTCCCCGCTGGACTCATTCATTCGTCGAGACCTTCCTCGTCGTCGGCGTCCTCTTCGTCCTCGTCCTCGTCGTCGTCCTCCTCCTCCTCTTCCTCGTCCTCCTCGTCGTCATCATCATCCTCGTCGTCGTCGAGGACCTCGAGTTCGAGTGGGCTCGTGCTGGCCACCCGCAGGCTGGCGTTACACTCGCCGCAGCTAATGATCTCGTCTTCATCGACCTCGAACTCGTCGAAGTCCAAATCGGCGTCGCAGCTGGGGCAGGTGGCCATCGTGAGCGTCCTCAAAGGTCTGGTAACTGTCTGAAAATGCGCGAGTACTGCCGGGCAATTCGGCCAGGACACGGCCAAATTATAGCGACAAGCCGCGGCTGCGTGCAACGCGAAGAGGCTATCGGTTTGGCGACGGCTCTCCGATACTAGAGAGGATGACGAGTGGCCCCACGTCCGCCAAGACCGTCGTCATTGCCGACGACACCGGTTTTGTGCGCGACCGCTTCAAGACGGCGCTCGAGCAGGCCGGCCACCGCGCGATCACCGTGCGCAGCGCGGTCGAGCTGCTCGCGAAGGTGCGCGCCGACCTGGATCATATCGATCTCGTCGTCGTCGATTTGCGGCTGCCCAACGCGCCAGGCGTGGACCTGGTTCGCGGCCTGCGCAAGATCGACGAAGGCCGGCTCACGGTGCTGGTCTTCAGCGGCACCATCAGCAGCGCCGATGAAGTCCGCGAACTGGCCTCGCTCGGGGTCGCCGGCTACATCAACGAATATAGCGCGGTTCAGCACATCCTGCCATCGCTGGCGCCGCACTTGTTTCCAGACAGCTTCAACCGCCGCGGCAGTCCGCGGGTGGTGCTTGGCATCCCCATCGCCTACCGGTTCGGCAACACCATTGCCACGGCGCTCACGCTGAATCTCAGCCGCGGCGGCATCGCGGTGCGAACGACCAGCCCGCTCGAGATCGGCGGGCGGGCGAGGCTGCGGTTCCGCCTGCCCGGCGGCAAGCGCGAGCTCGACGTCGAGGCCCGAGTGTCGTGGTGCGACCGCCGGACAGGTATGGGACTGCAGTTCGAGCGCGTCGAAGGCCCGGACCAGGAGGCGATCGACGAGTTCGTCGACGCGCATTTCTTCAACAACCGCCGCGCGTAGGGCTGCGCTACAGCACCAACCCGCGGCGCATAGCCCTCAATCTGCAATCGTCAATCTGCAATCTGCAATCTGGTACAGTCCCGTGATGGACACGACAGGCATTGCCGCGGGCCTGGCCGCCGTGCTGGCGCTGGTCTTTGCCAACGGCTTCTTCGTCGCCGCCGAGTTCGCGCTGGTCACGGTGCGCAAGACACGCATCGACCAGATGATTGCCGAGGGGCATCGCGGCGCGCGCACCGTTCGACGCGCGTTGAACGACCCGGACGGCTACATCGCCGCCACCCAACTTGGCATTACGATGGCGAGCCTCGCTCTGGGCTGGATTGGCGAGCCCGCCCTGGCAAAGATCTTCGGGCCCGCGTTTGCGCTCTTCGGCGACCGGCTGGCGACCGGCATGGCGCACACCATCAGCGTGGTCCTGTCGTTCTCTCTCATCACCGCCCTTCATATCGTGCTCGGTGAGCTGGCGCCAAAGACGGTGGCCCTGCAGCAGTCCGAGAAGGTCGCGCTTCTGGTGGCCAAACCCACCGAGCTGTTCATGAAGATCTTCTGGCCGTTCATCGCGCTGCTCAACGGCCTGGGGAACATGGTGGTGCGATCGTTCGGGCTGACACCGCCGAGCGGTCACTCGCTGGTCCACTCGGAAGAAGAGCTGAAGATGCTGGTCACCGCCTCTCAGGAGGCCGGCGTGCTCGAAGAGGAGGAGGAGCAGATGCTTCACCGCGTCTTCGCCTTCTCGGATCTCACCGCAGGGCAGATCATGGTCCCGCGCACCGAGATGATGGCGCTGGCCGTGAACACGCCGGCTGCAGAGGTGGCCGAGATCGCCGCGCGCGGCGGGCACGCGCGCCTGCCGGTCTATCGCAAGAGCATCGACGACATCATCGGCATCCTCAACATCACGGACCTGTTCCACCTGGTGGCCAGGGGACAGCCGCCGGCCGATCTGTCCAGCGTGGTGCGCGAGGCATTCACCGTGCCCGAGACGCTGACCGCCGACGACCTGTTGTCAGAGATGCACCGCCGGGGATCGGGCATCGCGATTGTCACCGACGAGTTCGGCGGCACGGCCGGCCTGGTGACGTTTGCGGGCCTGATGGAGCGCATCGTCGGCGGGCCTGGCGGCGGCGAGCGCATAACGGTACTCGCCGACGGCTCGGCGCTCGTCGACGGGCTGGCGCTGGTCGCCGACGTCAACGCGCAGTTCGGCCTGCACATCGACGAAGAGTCGTACAACACGCTTGGCGGGTACGTGCTGGGGCGGCTGGGACGCCGTGCGCGCGTGGGCGATCGATTCGACGTCGAGGGCCGCACGCTGCGCGTCGAGGCGCTCGACGGCTTGCGCGTGGCCCGAGTCTACCTGTCGAAGGAAAAGGCAGATCGCGGACACG
>JAENWD010000240.1 GCA_016650245.1 Vicinamibacteria bacterium | reverse complement strand
GTCTCGAGGTTCCTGGCCGTGATCATCACGCCCGGCAGCACGCCGCCGCTGGCGTCGGTCACACGTCCGGTGATCGTGCTCGTTGTCTGGGCCGAGGCGATGGCTGCGACGGTCAGGATGCCGACGATCAGCGCGGCGCCGCACAGGAAACGCCTTTGTAACGTCATGGTTGTTGGGGATTCCGCTACCCCTTATGTCCTACGCAAGCAGTCAGAGCGATGTTTACGGCTGTCGACCTTAGGTGACCTATGACGCGACCTGCGCCGTTCAAGTGGCATAATTCACCAAGACATGCGGCGTTTCCTGCCATTCCTTCTCGTCGGGCTGGCCTTCTTCCTCCATCAGGACGCCTGGTATTGGAACGCGGCGACACCGCTCGTGTTCGGCGTGCTGCCGCCGGGCCTCTGGTATCACGCGCTGTACGCTCTCGCGAGCTCGGCGTTGATGTGGTACCTCACGCGCGCCATCTGGCCTGAGCACCTGGACTCCAACTAACCCATCGTGCTGCCGACCGTCATCGTCTTTGCCTACCTTGCGGTGGTGTTGTACATCGGCATCTTCGCGTTTCGCCATCGCGGCGCGCACGAGGGGGCCGAGCAGTTCTTCCTCGCCGGCCGTGCCGTGGGGCCCTACGTCTTTCTGACCTCACTTTTCGGCACGCACATGACGGCGTTTGCCGTGCTTGGCTCGTCGGGCCACGCCTTTGCCAACGGCATCGTGACCTTCGGCCTGATGGCCACAGCCGCCGGCCTCATCACGCCGGTGTTCCTGCTGGTGGCCGGCACGCGCATCTGGGCTCTGGGCCGCCGCCACGGCTTCATCACGCCGGTGCAGATGTTCCGCGACCGCTGGGAGTGCAGCCACATCGGCACGGTGATCTTCGTCGTGCAGGCCGCGCTCCTGGTGCCTTACATCGTCATCGGCGTCATGGGCGGAGGCACGGCGCTTGGCGCGATCAGCCAGGGGGCGATCCCCTACTGGGTCGGCTGTGCGGTGGTCGCGCTGGTCGTGATGGGCTACGTGGTCTTCGGCGGGATGCGTGGGACGGCGCTGGTCAACGCCGTGCAGACGACGATGTTCCTGCTGGTCGGGACGACGGCGTTTCTGGTGATCGGCTACGGCATGGGCGGCTTCGGCCAGACCATCTCCGACATGCTGGCGACTCCGTCGCAGGCGCCGCTGCTGTCTCGAGAGCGCATCTCGCCGCTGTACTTCTTCAGCTACATGTTCATCCCCTTCTCGGCGATCGCGTTCCCGCACATCGGCATCTTCTGCCTCACTGCCAAGCGGCTGTCGCACTTCAAGCACACGGCGATCGCCTACCCGCTGTGTTTGATGGCCATCTGGCTGCCGAGCACCGTCCTGGGTGTCGTCGCCAATCGTGCAACGGAAGTGCCCGCCATCGAGCTCAAGCTCGAGGCGCGGCAGATGCTCGCCACGCCGGGCGCCTCACTCACGCCCGACCAGCGGCAGGCGCTGCGCCGGCAGGCCGACGGCGAAGACGTGGTCATCCAGCTCCTGCACTACTACGCGCCCGTCTGGCTGGCGGGCCTGCTCGGCGCCGGAATCATGGCGGCGGTGATGTCCAGCGACTCGCAGATTCTCGCCTTGTCGACGATGTTCACCGAAGATGTGTTCGAGCATTACGGCGGCAAGCGGCGGTTCGGAGAGGAGGCACAGGTGAAGCTGGGGCGAGCGTTCGTGATCCTGGTGACGCTGGTGGCCTATGCCATCGCACTCTGGGCGCCGGCCAACATCTTCTCGCTGGCGACGCAATACGGGTTTTCCGGCTACGCGGCCCTGTCGCCGATGGTGTTTGCCGCGCTCTTCTGGAAGCGCAGCACGAAGTGGGGAGCACTGGCCGTCACGCTGTGGGCGGCCGGCTCGGTCGCCGCCACGGCGGTGTTTCAAGCGGTGGTGCCTGCCCCACCGCCGGGTCAGAGTCTGTCGGTGCTGGGCGTTGCGAGCTGGGATCTCATCGCGCGCACCGGAACCGGCACGGCCGTCCTGGGCTTTGCGCCGGTGATGCCGATGGTGTTGGTCTCGGTGGCGCTGATGTGGGTGGTGTCGCTCGTCACGCGCCCGCCATCGGCGGCGACCATTGCTCGTTACGACGTGTAAACCGGTCTACGTACGCCAACCACGGAGACACGGAGGACACAGAGGCCACACGGAGACATCGTTTGGACCCGGAAGACCCCAAATGAGACTCTGTGCGTTCTCCGTGATCTCCGTGTCTCTGTGGTTGCCGGGCACTTGGAGGAGAGCATGGCACCGACGATTTCACGACGAGAGCTGATGCGGACGGCGGCCCGGGGCACGGTAGCGATGTCGGCGTTGTCGTACAGCCGCATCCTCGGCGCGAACGACCGCATTCAGATCGGGCAGCTTGGCTGCGGCAACCGCGCGGGTGGGCATCGGCAGATGCTGAAGCTGTCCTCGCGCATCGACCCGAATTTCGACGTGCGCAGCGTCTGCGATCTGTGGTCGGTGAACCGCGAGAAGGCGGCCGACGCCGTGCAGGCGATGTTCGGCAGCCGGCCGAAGACGTTCAAATACTCCGAGGAGATGCTCGCCGACCCCAACCTCGACGCCGTGATGATCGGCACCGGCGACCACCAGCACGCACGGCTCCTGGCCGAGGTCGTCCGGGCGGGCAAGGACTGCTACTGCGAGAAGCCCATGGCCAACACGCTCGAGGACGCCAGGCTGGCGCGCGACGCGGTGAAGGCTTCCAAGCAGGTCGTGCAGATGGGGTCGCAGTGGCTGAGCGACCCGTATCAGCACAAGGTCCGCGACATGATCCGCGAGGGCCGGCTCGGCAAGATGGTCTCGATCGACCAGAGCTGGAACTTCAACGGGCCACGGTGGCACGTGCCCAACGACGACCGGATCGCGTCGATCCGCGAGCAGGACACGGACTGGGATCGCTGGCTGCTGGGGCGCGCGAAACGGCCGTTCGATCCGAGAGCCTACTTCGAGTTCCGGATCTTCAAGGACTTCTCGGGCGGCATCACCGACCAGTGGTACAGCCACGGCGCCGGGCTGGCCCACTTCTACCTCGACACGTTCATCCCGGACGACACCGTGGCCAGCGGGGGCATCTTCGCGTGGCACGACGTGCGCGAGAACCCCGACACGTTCCAGTGCCTGTCCACGTTTGCCGACAAGCAGGTGCTCTACAGCTACGCCACGACGTTTGGCAGCGCCTATGGCGATCACACGATCATCCGCGGCACGAAGGGCACGCTGTACTCGCCCGGCGGTGAGGGCAGCCCGCAGTGGTGGTTCCTGCCAGAGACGCAAAGCGGCTGGCGGTCAAACGTCGTGTTCAACCTTCACTCGGGGCCCGTCACGCCGCAACTGGTCACCATCGACGGCAAGACGAACCCACCGCCGGTGCAGCAAGACGACGACCTGCAGTACCACACGGACAACTGGCTGCAGTGCATGCGCAGCCGATCGATGCCCAACGGCAGCATCGACACCGGCTTTGCGCACGCGGTGGCGGTCGTGATGGCGACGAGAAGCTATCGCGAGGGGAAGAAGGTGCGGTGGGACAGGACGAACGAGACGATCATCAGCTGAGCACGTACGCCAACCACGAAGACACGGAGAACACGGAGGCCACACAGAAGTGTTTTTGGGATTGGAAGATCCCAAGAAGGCTCCGTGCGTTCTCCGTGAACTCCGTGTCTCTGTGGTTGGCGTACGTGATTTCGTTACTTCTTGTCGGGCGTGTGGTACCACGCGCGGCCGTTGCGTGACATCAGCTCGTCGGCGTCCCTGGGCCCCCACGAGCCAGCCTCGTAGTTCGGGAAGTCGCGCGGCGGCAGCGCCTTCCACACATCCAGGATCGGCGCGACGACGGCCCACCCGGCCTCCACCATATCCGAACGCTGGAACAGCGTCGCGTCGCCCGTCATGCAGTCGTAGAGCAGGCGCTCGTATCCCGTGCTGGGGCGCTCACCGAAGTAGTCCTTGTACGCAAAGCGCATGTCCACGGTACCCAGACGCAACTGCGGGCCCGGGATCTTCGCGCCGAAGCTGAGCGAGATCGCCTCGTCGGGCTGAATGTGGATCACCAGCCTGTTCGGCTGCAGGTGCTCGACCGGCGTGTCGCGGAACAGCATCAGGGGCGGCTGCCGGAACTGGATGCTGATGTGCGTCTCGCGCCGCGTCATGCTCTTGCCGGTGCGCAGGAAGAACGGCACGTCGGCCCACCGCCAGTTGTCCAGGTAGAGCTTGAGCGCGACAAACGTCTCGGTCGTCGACGCCGGCGGCACGTTGGGCTCGCCACGGTAGGCGTCGCGATGGACGCCCCTGACGGTGCCCTCGCCGTACTGGCCGCGCACCGATCGCCGCAGCACTTCTTCCGGCGTGTACGGCGCGATGGCGCGCAGGACCTTTGTCTGCTCATCGCGGACCGCGTTGGCGTCAAACGAGGTCGGCGGCTCCATGGCCGTCAGCGAGATGAGCTGGAACAGGTGGTTCGGCACCATGTCGCGCATCGCGCCCGACTCGTCGTAGTAGCCGCCGCGCAGCTCGACGCCGACTTCCTCTGACGCGGTGATCTGCACGTGGTCGATGTAGCGGCGGTTCCACACCGGCTCGAAGATCCCGTTGCCGAACCTGAATGCCATGATGTTCTGGACGGTCTCCTTGCCCAGATAGTGGTCGATGCGATAGGTCTGCCGCTCGCCGAGCACTTTGGCCAGGTGCTGGTTCAGCTCGCGAGCCGACTCGAGATCTCGCCCGAAGGGCTTCTCGATGATCACGCGGCGCCAGTGGCCGTCGGCCTCGGCGGCCAGACCGACAGCGCCAAGGTGTTGCACGACGGCCGCAAACAATTTCGGCGCAGTCGCCAGGTAGTACAGGTGGTTGCCTTCGGTCTTGTACTGTGCGTCGAGCTCGCCGACCCGGGTTGCGAGACGGTCGTACACCTCACGCTGGCCAATGTCGCCTGACAGGTAATACACACGCTCGAGAAGCCAGGACCGGCATTTCGGATCGTCCGGTTCGTCACACGCGGTGAGGTCGTCGTCCACGCGCTGCCGCAGCTCTTCGTCAGAGAGCTCCTGCCTGGCGACGCCGAGCACGGCAAAGTTGTCCGGCAGCAGGCCGCTGCGCCGCAGGTTGAACAACGCCGGAATCAGCTTGCGCTTGGTCAGGTCCCCCGACGCCCCGAAGATGACCATCAGGCACGGCGGCACCACCGGCGGCCGCGGATGTTCCTCGGCCGGAGCGTGGACCGGCGCGCGATGAGGGAAACCGTCGCGTTCTTCCAGATGCACGTCATGACTGTAGCAGGCCTGAAGGCCTGCGCTACAATTTCCGGCTATGGCTCCAAGGCTGACGACGACCCAGTGGCTCATCTGCGCGATTGCCGCTATCGGATTCGCGTTCGACATCTACGAGCTGCTGATGCTGCCGCTCATCATCAAGCCGGCGATTGCCGCGCTCAGCGCGCCGATCATCGACGAGCTGGTGCGTGGGGGGCTGCCGCGGCCCGACGCGATGGCGCTGTGGGTGCCTGGCGGCCCGCGCTACGTCGAGTGGGCACGCACGCTGTTCTTCCTCCCGGCGATTGCCGGCGGCGTGTTCGGCCTGCTGGGCGGCTATCTGACTGACCGCCTGGGGCGCCGGCGGGTACTGACCTTCAGCATCCTGCTCTACGCGTTTTCGGCATTCGCAGCGGGCTATTCGACGACACTGCCGCAGCTGCTGTTCTTCCGGTGCCTCGTGTTCATCGGCGTCTGCGTGGAGTTTGTCGCTGCGGTGGCGTGGCTGGCCGAGCTGTTCCCGAATCACAAGCAGCGCGAGAGGGTGCTGGGCTACACGCAGGCCTTCTCGTCGTTTGGCGGACTGCTGGTCGCCACCGCCAACGTCATGGCGGCGCAGCTGGCTGCCAGCCTGCCCGCCATCCACGGCGGGCACGAGGCCTGGCGCTATACGCTGATCTCCGGCATCATCCCCGCCATCCCGTTGATTCTCATCCGGCCGCTCCTACCCGAGTCGCCGGAGTGGGAGCGCAAGCGGAAGGCCGGGCAGCTCAAGCGGCCCAGCATCGCCGAGCTCTTCAGCCCGGAGCTGGCACGCACGACGATTATCACGACGCTGGTCTTTGCGGGCAGCTACGGCATCGCGTTTGGCGCCATCCAGCAACTGCCGCAGATCCTGGGCGCGCCGAACCGGGGGCACGTGGCCGTTCTCGCCGAATCCCGGGCTGCACGCGAACAGGCGGTCGCCGCCGCGCACGCCGCGGGCCAGCCGGCGCCGCCAGAGCCGCGTCTGCGGCAGATTGCCGGCAACGCGTCCGATCAGGCCGTGGCGCGCGTGAGCTTCTGGCAGGAGATGGGTGGCCTGGCGGGGCGCTTCGTCCTGGCGATGCTCGCGGTCGCGATCGTCAGCCGGCGAACGCTGCTGCGCATCTTCCAGGTTCCTGCGCTGATCTTCGTGCCGTTGCTGTTCTGGTGGGTTTCCGGAACCCTGGGCGATGCGTCGACGCTGCCGTGGATCAAGGTCGGGATCTTCGTGGCGGGCTTCGTGACGGTCGCGCAGTTCAGTTTCTGGGGCAACTACATCCCCCTGGTGTTTCCGCTGCACTTGCGCGGCACGGGCGAAAGTTTCGCGGCCAACATCGGTGGCCGGGTCATCGGCACGGCGGCGGCGTGGTTCACCATCACGCTCTCGGAATCGCGTCCTCCCGATCCGGCCAAGATGGCCGTCGTCGGAGCAATGGTGGCGGGCGTGTACGCCCTGGTCGGCACACTGCTCACCCACTGGCTGCCCGAACCTGGCCAGAGCCTGAGGCCAGAGCCTGAGGCCTGAGGCCTGAGGCCTGAGGCTGAAGATACGAGGTCATCGAATGGCGACCGCACTGGTTGGAGCGATTGTGCTGGGTGTTCTCAGCACGTTTTACGACTTTCTTTGGGCGCACTTCGAGGTGCGCCACAGCGTGGTCAACGGCCTCGTACACGGCATGACGCTGCTGTCGGTGGCGGGCCTGGTGCTCGCGTGGCCACGGCGGCCTGGGGCCGGCCTGGCGGGCGGTGCGGCGGCTGGGCTGCTTGCGGCCGCGTCGTTCTACGCGTTCTATCCGTTGCTGGGTTACCTGTGGGCGATCGTGGCGGCCTGGATGCTGCTGTGGCTGCTCTTCGGCGCGCTCGAGGCGTGGTTGCGCGGTGCCCCCCCGGTGAGCGCGCCGGTACTCCTGCGCGGCCTGGTGGCCGCTGCGTTATCGGGTGCGGCATTCTATTCGGTGTCGGGCATGTGGACCGATCACAGCGCCGCGCCGAACTACCTCCGGAACCTCGCCTCGTGGACGTTCGCGTTCTTCCCCGGCTTCGCGGCTCTGTTGTGGCGGCAGGGCTTTAGCCCTGCAGACAACGTAGCGGTGCGTCGCTGAATGCAGGGCTGAAGCCCTGCCGCCACAACGGTCGCAGGCCGCTACAATCAGATCGCGATG
>JAENWD010000239.1 GCA_016650245.1 Vicinamibacteria bacterium | reverse complement strand
GATCTCCGGCGTGCCCAACTTGTCCCGGAGCTCGCTGGTCCGCGGAACGGGCGTGCCCCGGGCGATGACGTCCTGGGCAAACGCGACCGCACCCGCGAGCAGGTCGTCCACGACCGCGTCGATGATGCCGTGGGCGTGGGCGTCGGCCGCCGAGATCGGCCGCGACGAGACGACCATGGTCAGCGCTTTCTCGACCCCGGCAAGGCGCGGCAATCGCTGCGTGCCTTCCGCGCCGGGAATGATCCCGAGCGAGACTTCTGGCAGGCCAAGCTTCGCGTCCGCAACGGCCACGCGGAAGTGTCCGGCCATGGCCAGCTCCAGGCCGCCGCCCAGCGCCGTGCCGTGGATGGCCATGACGACCGGCTTGGCACTCTGCTCGACGCGGCGCAGCAGCGGCCGCAGATCCGGTGGCGTGGCGAGCTCGCCCCACGCCAGCCGCTCCAGCTCGGTGATGTCGGCGCCCGCGACGAAAGTGCGTCCGGCGCCCAGGATCACGACGGCGCCGACGCCGGTATCGGCCTCTGCCGCGTCGAGCGCGGCCAGCAGGCCCTCGCGCACGCCTGGGCTGAGGGCGTTGACCGGAGGGTTGTCCACGTGCACGACAAGCACACGGTCCTGCTTCTGGAATCGGACAAGGGATGGGTCGGTCATTGGGGGCTCGGGCGCGCACAATCGTAATCGTCAATCTGCAATCTGCAATCTACAATCTGCAATCACATGACGCACCGCACGCAGGTCGCCATCGTCGGCGCGGGTCCCGCCGGCCTGATCCTGGGCCAGTTGCTTCACAACGCCGGCATCGACTCGGTCATCGTCGAGCGCCACACTCGCGACCACGTCGTCGAACGCGTCCGTGCCGGCGTCCTCGAGCAGGGCACGGTGGACCTGATGCACGAGATGGGTGTCGGCGATCGCCTGGCGCGCGAGGGCCTGCGGCACGACGGCATCTACATCGCGTTTGGCGGCGAGCGGCACCGCATCGACCTGGCCGGGCTCACCGCAGGCCGGGCGATCACGGTGTACGGACAAAACGAGGTGGTCAGAGATCTCATCGCCGCGCGCGAGCGCAGCGGCCGGCCGCTGGTGTTCGAGGCCACCGGCGCGAGCGTGCACGACATCGACTCGACGCACCCGACAGTCAGGTACCGGCTCGCCGGCGACGAGCACGAGATCGCGTCCGACTTCATCGCGGGCTGCGACGGATCCCACGGCATCTGCCGGTTGGCCATGCCCTCGCCGGTCGTGCATCCCTACGAGCGCGAGTATCCGTTTGCGTGGCTCGGGATCCTCGCGCGTGCGGCGCCGTCGTGTCCGGAGCTGGTCTACAGCCTGCACGAGCACGGCTTCGCGCTCTTCAGCATGCGGTCGACGGGGGTGACGCGCCTGTACCTGCAGTGCGAGCCCGACGAGGATCTCCAGCGGTGGCCCGACGATCGCATCTGGGGCGAGCTGACCACGCGGCTCAGGACCAACGACGGGTGGCAGCCCGCCGTCGGCGAGATCACGCAGAAGAGCATCACGCCGATGCGCAGCGTCGTCGTGGACCCGATGCAGTGGGGCCGGCTGTTGCTGGCCGGGGATGCGGCGCACATCGTGCCGCCGACCGGAGCGAAGGGCTTGAACCTGGCCGCCGCTGACGTGTGGCGGCTGGCCGGCGCGATCGGCGAGTTCTACGGGACCGGATCGGAGGTCGGGCTGCGCACCTACACCGAGCGCGGGTTGCGGCGGACGTGGCGGGCGCAGCGCTTCTCGTGGTGGATGACCTCGACGCTGCACCGATCGGCCAGCGCGAACCCGTTCGATCACAAGCGTCAGCTCGCCGAGCTGGACTACCTCGTGCACTCGCAGGCGGCCATGACCAGCCTGGCCGAAAACTACGCCGGCGTCCCATTCGCGTGAGCGAGGGTCTCATGTAGCGCAAGCTTCCGCCATAGCATTGCTTCGGCGAACCGCCGTTGCCTTTGGCGAAGGCCGGTCCGGCCTGCCAACCCGTGGTGTCTGCATTACGCCATTGGCGTATACTTGTCCATGCGCTTTGTCGAGACGCCGATCTTTACGGCCAGCATCGTTCGGCATCTCGAGGACCGGTCCTACCGGCGGTTGCAGATCGCGCTGATGTTGCGGCCCGAACAGGGGCCGCTGATTCCCGGCGCCGGGGGGCTACGCAAGGTGCGGTGGAGCCGGCCAGGTGGGGGCAAGCGCGGGGGGCTCCGCGTCATCTACTACTGGGCCGCCTCCGAGAGCGTGTTCTACATGCTGCATTGCTACGCCAAGAACGAGCAGGGCGATCTCACGGCGGCCCAGACAAAAGCGCTCGGCCGGCTCGTTCGAGAGGAGTTCAAATGAAGGACGCAGCATTCAATGAACTGGTGACGAGTGTTCGACAGGCGGGACGCATTCGGCGGGGAACACTCAAGCCGTCGAGAGTCGTGGCGTTTCGGCCAGCGGATGTGAAGGCCGTGCGGGCCAAGCTCAAGACGACCCAGGCGGAGTTTGCGTTGCTCATCGGCGTGAGCGTGGCGACGCTCCGGAACTGGGAACAGGGGCGGCGGAAACCGGACGGGCCGGCGCTGGCGTTGCTGAGAGTAGCGGCCCGAAACCCGCGGGCCGTCGTCGCGGCGCTTCATCGACCTTCGAGGGGTGCGGCATAGCCAAGGCGAGGATGCTCGAACCCGTGAACCCACCGTCCACCGTCGACGTCGGCCGCTTGCTCGACCAGGGGCAGTGGACCGGCTACCAGAAGTGGCTCGTCGCGCTGATCGCGCTGACGATCGTCTTTGACGGCATCGACAACCAGCTGCTCGGCATCGTGATTCCCACGGTGATGCGGGAGTGGGGCGTGCCCCGCAGCGACTTCGCCCCGGTGGTTTCGCTGGGCTACGCCGGCATGATGATGGGCGGCGCGGCCGCGGGTCTGGCCGGCGACAGGGTCGGCCGGCAGACGGCGCTGCTGGGCAGCATGGTCGTGTTCGGCGTGATGACGCTGGCCGCGGCGATGGCCGACAGCACCGCGATGCTGGGTGCGTTGCGG